>JANMLD010000151.1:0-4870 GCA_031372345.1 Pirellula sp. | reverse complement strand
GCTCCCTATGCAAATCTACTCTCCGAAGTGAAATCCAAAGTCGGAACGCTCGAGAGTTCCGAACGTGAACTTGCGGAAGTGCAAGCCGCACGGGACTCCTCGGTTTCCACTAGCTTGCTGACGCGTCTCGATGCCCCAATGGTTAGTGACCGTCCACTCGGCCCCGGACGACTCACGATCACCGGACTGTGTACGATTGCTGGTTTCATTTTTGGGCTAGGCATTGTGTTTGCCGTCACACCCATCGATGCGAGCCCAATTTTTGGTCGTCGAAGCCTGGATCGAGAACGCGGTCGACGCGACGCAGATTCGGTTCGCAGCCCAAATCCCGCCCCATTCAAACTTGCCGAGGAAGTTGCCACCGTCAATCCAAAATCCTCCGTCAATCCAAAAACCACCGTCGAACCAAAAGTTGCCGTCGAATCAAAAGTTGCCGTCGAACCAAGAGCCCCCGTCAATCCAAGAGCCCCCGTCAATCCAAGAGCCCCCGTCAATCCAAAAGCCTCCGTCAATCGAAAAGCCGCCGTCAATCCAAAAGCCACCGTCGAACCAAGAGCTGCCGTCGAACCAAGAGCTGCTGTCGAACCAAAAGCCTCCGTCGAACCAAGAGCTGCCGTCGAACCAAAAGTTGCCGTCAATCCAAAAGCCTCCGTCGAACGAAAAGTGGATGAAATGGGCGGTTCGGTATCGGTACAGGCTGAGCCCCAAAGGATTCGGCCTTATGCCAGAATGAAATTGAACGCCGAAAGCGACTCACCTCACAACAAAGCAACCGATCCCACCGATTCCTTGCCCAAATTAGATGAATCGATATCTCACGCCTATCAACCCTTCGTTGATCCCAGTTCGTATATTAGCAAGCCTAAGACGACGGAAACCAAACCCAATTCAAGAGCCGAGGTACAATCGACCTCGAACCAAGTTGATCAGGCCTTTCAAGAACTTGCACGACTCAAATCGCGAAAGTCAGACAACCGTTCGGACGAATTGTCCGTTGAACTGAATTTGCAAGAACTGACGGGTTTGGTTTATGCGCAGTCAAAGGGTCGAGATGCACTTCTGATGGAGACAGAAGACTTTCCGAAAATGAAACCTCGTCCGACCAACACGAATCGATAGTGTGCCACATCGCCTTACTGAAAATGCTCCGCTTCGAATTCGTAAAACACACCTTCGAGTCCTTCGACCGGTTTTACGTAGGGATGCACCTCTAAAATGCCGGCAATGGCGTGTTGACGAATGGACTTATATGCATAGGCATCATTGACCAGTCGAACTTGAATCATGTGCGTCAACGGTGGTTGCGTTCCAAAGCAGCAAGTCCCCATGTCGGGAACCAAAACAAAGGTCTTGGACGTATTGCTTGAAATGGACGTTGGATGGATGTAGCCCTTAATAAAAACTTTCTTTCCATTCAACGCAATCGCCTCCATTGTCGGGAAGTCTTGTTCGCCTTTGCGGCTGTTCAGCGCAGAAAACGAAACTCGCTCAAACCCCTCGGGTACCTCGGTGTAGTAAATATAAGTGTGTCGCACTGGAGAACCGATCAGGATTGCTACACTCAGTACGAGACCAATCCAAGCAATCGGGGTTCCTATCAGCTCATTTGGGTACTTTTTAAGATTGTTTAGAGCGACAATACCGAACACGAGTCCAATAGCCGGCAGAAAAACGAGAAGAACTGAAATCCACGCAAGGAAGCCGAACAAACCAAACACCAAGCTGAGCATTGCTGCTCGACTTAGTGATTTGTAGATGAATTCCTCGGAATACTCGGTAGCGTACTGCACTTCGTTGATCGGCGAATCGGAGATAGCTTGAATCATGTTTGTCTACAAATGGGCCGCGTTTTCGCGATGTGGCTTCAGCGATTCCAACCTAGAACCACTTGAGCGACAAACCCGCCATTGGTTGCAATGTTCCACATCACCATCGTAAGCATTATTGTCGCGATAACCAATACGAAGGCTGGAGCCCATAGGTTCAGTTTGCCACCTGCCGAAAGCGTAGCAAAGGACGGCACCATCTGGCTGGCGCTCTCACGGTCCGAGCGAGATTGCGGTAGCTGGGAGATAGCAAAGGAATCACTAAGCGAAGCGACACGGATGGATTTTCGGTTTCCTTCCACGACCAACGCTCGTTCGAGCGTTTTGAGCAGCAAAAGGGACGAGCTGTCTTCCTTTTTAGGGGCTGCCGGCGAGGGAATCGGAAAGAATGTCTTGGCCCGCTTGACCGCACTCGGGTCGATTTTCTCCAACTTGATCAGCTTCTCTTTGGCTTCGGGGAGGGGACAGGCTCTAAGATAATTGATCACCGGTACGCGAACCCAGTTGTTGTCATCGGTTGCCTTCTCGAACAGTTCGCAGACTTTGTCTATTTGGCTCCAATCGCTCCAACGGGCCAAATCGGGAATGACCAAATCGGCGAGATCGGGGCGCTCTAGCAACCGGTGCATGGCCCCGGTGATGGATTCCTTTGGCAAAAGAGTTGCTTCGGTTCCATGAAAACGCAATGCCATTACAGCGGAATAAATATCGGCGTATTGACTCGTTGGATTGTCAAAGAACTCCTTCTTGATGAGCTCGACCCCCTTCTCACCCTTGAGGGTTAAGTAGGCCGCAATTAGGGCATCCAATCCAGCTCTAGCCTCCGGGTTTTCGCTGCGAATCATCGACTCAAATAAGTCTGCATCCTCGGGCTTTCCGCAAATGGCTAACATCGTGAAATAGAGTCGTTTTCGATCGGGCGATTTCGAGGTGTCTTGCACCCATTTTAGCAATTGCACTCGATCCATTTTGTCCTTGAGCAACACCACATCCGAAAAAGGTGCCAATGCGAACTCATCGTAACTGTCTCTCGCCAAAAGCGAATCAGCATGTTCGAAGTACTTTTGAAAGAATTCCAGTCTCTCGACCTGGGACTCGGGCAATTTCCGAATCGCTTCGACATATTTTTCACCATCGGCGGACAACGGCAGAGGGGACGACCAAAGCAACTTGGTCGGATCGATGCCGAGAAGTAGGAATTTCTTGGGCGACTTGCCTGGCCCGAAATAGCTAGCTTCGATAGCCTGATCCACCTTGATCAATTTCTCACCCAAAAGCACTTTCTCAATTTTGAAAGCTGCCGTTCCATCGACGTCCGCACGTCCATCCGTCTCCAGCCTGCCAATCGCGACCGCATCCATCGACAAAATCTCTTGACGCAAAGTCTGGGAGGCTGCCGAACAGAACGGGCAACATTCCGAACCTACAACCGCGTTTGTGTGCGTAAGGCTCCAAAAACATACCCCCAGAACGGGAGCGGCTGCGGAAAGAAGCGTTTTCATGGCATTCGTCACAAATCGAATAATCATCATCTAACCAACCTCGTAACTAATTCTAAAGATTGTCGCTCTCGCGCAAGTCCCCCTAATGTACGTCATTTTAGGCATTTGATGCCAGATGATTGACGGAATTTTGGGGATCTGTTTTTCCAATTAGCCTTTCCTTTCCAGGGTAAAATTTGACGAGCGACCTACAGTCCCTGGCCCGAAATGGGGTGTTCGACCACAATTATCCATGAACCCGTGACAAAACGATGGCCTAAGGCAACACCACAGTTTTTCCTTCTTGCCTTTTTGACCCTTTCCCAATCCAAGCCCCATATGCAATTACCGATTTTGAAAGTTCTGTCGCCCCTCGACACTTTGGCCAGCACTGAGGATGCGGGCGTGGATTCCGTGGCCTGCGGTTCGGTTGCACCCCTATTTGAACCCAGTAAACGGTTACCACCTTGGCTTCGCCGCGAAGTACCCAAGGGAAATGCAAACCACTTTACGTCGGGCCTACTCAGCGAGTTGCGACTGGAAACAGTCTGCGAAAATGCAAAATGCCCCAATCGCATGGAATGCTACTCGCAGAACACCGCCACCTTCATGATCCTTGGCAACGTCTGCACCCGACCCTGCGGATTCTGTGCCGTTTCGCGAGGCAAACCCGATGCGATCGAAGCGGATGAACCGGAACGGGTTGCCGAAGCAGCGTTGCGTTTGGGATTGAAACACGTTGTCATCACCTCCGTCACCCGAGATGACTTGCCGGACGGTGGTGGGGATCATTTTTATCAATGCGTCCTTGCTGTTCGAAAAAAGACCGGCGCTTCCGTGGAAGTGCTGACACCGGATTTTGTGCGCCACAAACATGGTCTCGATCGCGTTATTGAATCGGCACCGGAAGTTTTTAATCACAACATGGAAACGGTCCCACGACTTTATCGCAAGGTACGTGGGCCAAAAAGCGAGTATGGCTGGACCCTGGAGTTGCTAAAGCACGTGAAGACCAGCAACAGCTCGATCAAAACGAAAAGTGGATTGTTGTTAGGGCTAGGAGAAACCCGAGATGAGTTGCTCGAGTGCCTTGCAGACTTGCGAAGAAACGAATGCGACTTTTTGACCCTTGGCCAATACTTGCAGCCCGGCCCGAAATACTTGCCGGTCGTTCGTTATGTGCCACCTGATGAATTTGACGAGTTGCATGGAATCGCAAAATCGATGGGGTTCAAGAAAGTAGCCTCCGGGCCATTCGTGCGAAGCTCGTATCACGCACGCGACATGGCCGAAACAGAGTAGGAACGAGCGATCGTATCCCAACCCGAAGCGTAAGCGAGGGACCCTCTGCAAGCCTGCGCGTCATCCCTCGCTTAGGATCGGCGCAGTAATAAGTGTCGTAGATTAATAAGTGTCGTAGATTGTCGTGGGGGGGGCCGCCGGCCAAACCATGGGTGCGGGGGGCACCACCCCCCAAAAAACTGGGGTGTTGCGAGGACGTAAGGGGTTGGTTTTTGGGGGCCACCCATAAAAACACGAGTGGTTTATTGAGAGTTTTAAAAA
>JANMLD010000150.1:0-25567 GCA_031372345.1 Pirellula sp. | reverse complement strand
AGGCGCACTTTCGCGGAGCGAAAGGCTACAATGCGACTGCAATAAACAATTCCCTCGAATGTTTGCTTTCTCGATCTGCAAAAGTTACAAATTGCGGTTGCATTATCTTCGTCCCAAAATACTCGTTCATGATAGTGAGTCACGTTTATGATCCGATGGTTGCGAAGGTTCACCGCATTTTCATTCACTATTGCCATCCTTGTGGACGTTACTTGGATTGGGGAACACTCGCAATCGAGAGGTGCCGAGTCGAATTCAAATGGCGAGATCGTTGATGATTCGGCCCAACGTTCCGAAGGGAAAACCATTGAGGTTTGGACACCAGATGGAGGCCTAGCATCTGGAGCAATCGTAACTTTTCTGGCCGCAAAAAGCCTCGAAAAATTTACTTGGGAGGACCTCGGACCTACAAAAAAAATCACAACGCGAAACGGATCCAATGTTGGTGAAACGGATATGGGCGGCGAGTTTCCCATGAGTACGGATGCAAACCATCCGGTGGTAACTATATGGCACAAAACCGGATGGTACATGGGTTGGGCGGGGGACCTTGCAGACAAGGTATCAGTACAGTTAAAGCCTTGGAACAAGGTTCAATTCACTAACTTCCCAGTGAACTGCCAATATACCGGCGATCTCCTGTTCACAATGCAATTCGACATGTCTGGTGTACCTCCAATTAGTGTTGAAATCCCGATCCCTGGCAAATTCGAGGGCGGAAAACGTACAGTGGATTTTGTCCCCAACGGCCAAATGAAATTGACGCAAAGAAGAAGAGGTACCGTATCCGATGAGCAGTCCGTTTCCTTTCGTGTAGAACCGGCACGTGAGCTTAGTATTCCACTTTCGGGCAAATCCACCGTAAGGGGCACGATTCAACAAAAGGGGACGGGGACAGCGGAGAGCCTCGACGGATGGCACATCGGCTTGATTAGCCTAAACAAAGCTGGCGAACCTAAATACTGGATCACTACCCAACTATCACAAGACAATTCATTTGAGTTTAATGAACTAGTAGCGGGACAGTACTATTTCGCAATCGCTCCACAAGAGTCTGAACTTGTGAAAAATGGTGGTGCGACGGACTTGCTAAAAGAAAGGACACGTTATTCACTGAGCTCTTCGATCGAAACACGAATCATTGTTCCTTCAGACGGTGAGATTGATGTCGGCGTTGTGGACTTGCACATAAAGCTAGTCGATACACAGTCCGCGACACTTCAACTGGATCCGCAATTCGAGACAATCGTGGAGAATTTTGTCCCGACTGTGAGACCTCGATTCGTCGTCAAAACGGGGCGCCCCCGTTGGAACAAGCTAGGCGACTCTCCGTCGGAAAAAATCCAGTTCCTCGATGGAACTGGGAAAGTCATTCGCGAGTTTGGGAACGAATACGCGCCACTCGATATCCCCAGGTTCGTGGTCGATAACCAAGCTGGGATATTTGGGATTTTTCTAGGCAACAATTTATCTCTGTTCGAGCCAAGCAGTAAGCTGTTTGGACACATTGCGAATGTGACACTTCGCGGTGGCTTTCGCGAACCCATACTAACGCATCAGGGAAATGTTTTATTTAATCGAAGTCAGCCATCATCTGGGCAACTTGGAAACACGTGGTCTTTCAAAACCCAGTCTCGTGTTCTCGAACAACTCAACATCAATGCTGACCAGATTGCTTGCGTTCTCGAAGAAAAGATACTGTGGGGATATCGCAAAGGGGAGATTTTCAGGACCCACGTGGATAGCAGCGAAGTCATGTCCGTACCGTTTGTATTAGGTGACCAAAAGGTACGTGGGATGCAGGCCCATTCAAGCCCAGGTGGCTGTTGGTTGGCCTCGGTTAGTTCGCGAGGACGCGAGATAACGAAGCTATCGCATTTGGATGAGCAGATGAGAGTCAATTCGATTGAACTAGTCTCGTTCTTTCCAATTCGGTTACTCTGCATCGACAGCGATGCATACGTTTACGGCGTTGAAAACAAGGGGACCGAGGACGAGATGAAGAGTTTGGTCCGTGTGGATTCGACTGGAAGAGAATGCGCAAAGCTGTCGCTGGTAGATCTGTATGATGTTTGTGTAGACCCTGAAGGGCAGGGACTTTGGATCGCGTTAGACAATGAATTGGCACGCGTTTCGATCGACGACGGGGCGATGCAAATAGTCGAACGGGTGCCAAATATCCAGTCTTGGAAACTAATGGTCCTGCCAACGAAATAGACTTGACGATTAACTCAAACGACGATGCTTGACCCGCGGATGGACGTATTTCGTAGCTCAGGCTGCTAGCCTGTCAGCCTGTAAGAAATCAAATCATATTCCCCATTGTTGCATTTCATAATTTACTTCTGTATGTTTGAAAGCCAACTTCTGCTTCTTCCTTGTTACTTGTTATGAACACTGGAAAGAATGGTTGTGGTAAGTTCTGACACCAATTCAAATGGAGTCGCCAACTCCAATATCGATCCGGGTGCGAATCGATCGATTTCATTTGGCGTTTCCGCCCCGAGTGTGTCGCTGCACAAAGGGGGTGGTGCGATTCGCCGCTCGATCGATGCAAGCGGTTGTTGCGGCAGTATTTAGCTTTGGTTTTTCACCTGGGATAGTAAAGTCGGAGAGACACCAATGTTCGAGCAAGAACAAGCCAAGAGATCTTCATTGGTAAACTCGCGTGTGAAACGTGTTCTGAAGGCATTGCTAAAAGCCCGAGAGTATGCGCTCGACGCGGGTCGCGATGTTTTGACCCCGAGGACACGAATGCTCGACCCCGAACCGTTTTTCGATTCACGGTCGATGTCAGTGATGTGGCACCTGTCATCGTGGGAGCTGTTCGACAATGGCAGATTCGATAAGACATGGCTTGCAGAGAACGTCCGCCCCTTTCAAAACCGCTTTCGGGAAATAGGAATCGCCTTGGATGGCGGGAACTTTCCCGTTCAGACGATCCCGCCGATTCCAGGGATCAATGCTCGACAATTGCACGCGAAACTCAATGAATCCGGGATACGAACTGTGTTGGTCGATCAGCATGACACAGAAGTTCTCCGTGTCGCCTGCCTGATCTCGGCAAAGCATGTCCCAACGGATCTGGACATCGCGGCTGACGCCATAGCTAAAGCTATCGCGGATGCGGATGCTGTTCACGCTTGAGATGCGAGTTGACCGAACGGCGCTGATGTTAGATGCAATTCAGTGTTTCACGGCTTCTTTGTAGGTATCTTGAGGCTAGAGACCCAGCCGACAAAAGTCAAAGTAGTAGGCACATTCCATGTGCCGTCCACGTAGAATCCCACTAAATGCTGACGAGCGAACGGCACGACGGAGCGTGCCTGCTACTTTTGTCGGCTACGTCGCTAGTATAAATCCAATGCCTTAGAAGAAATCACACTCTTTTGGGTGGGACTATAGACAACCGGTTTATGCAACCGTCATGATGGAGAGTTGTTCGTTTGTCTTTCGCTTGGGTCAAGCAACCAATCGCAGTATTTCCTTCGGAGAAAAGTTATGAAACGCCAACGACGTGAATTTTTAGCCGGCATCGGAGGTGGGATGTTTGTCGCCAGCATTGGGTCGACTCTGGCAATCGAATTGGGGCTGACGAACGCACGCGCTTGCGAAGCGGATGCTCTATTGAATTTCGGCCAACTCGAACCGTTGGTCAGTTTGATGCAAGACACTCCAATTGCATCGATTCAGCGTGTGCTGGTGGATCGCCTTGGGAAAGGGGTGAGTCTGCAGGAACTCGTCATCGCCGGAGCCTTAGCCAATGCTAGGTCCTTTGGTGGCCAAGATTACAATGGCTATCACACTTTCATGGCTTTGGCTCCTGCCCTTGAAATGTCCAAGCAGTTGCCGACGGCAGAGCGCGCTCTACCCGTCTTGAAAGTACTGTACAGAAATACGAATCGAATTCAAGAACATGGTGGGCGCAAATCCGAAGTGCTTCATGAGCTGCATGCAGATGAGCCATTCGGTCTACGTCCGGACGGTCCCGCCCTGCAAGCGGCAACCAGACGCGCTGACTTCGACGAGGCCGAAGGTGTTTTTGTCCGCATCGCCAGTGGCCCCGCCAACGAAGCCTTCAACCATCTGCAGTTTGCGATTCAAGATGAGGTCGACGTGCATCGAACGGTACTGGCCTGGCGATCCTGGAAGATGACCGAAATCGCAGGAGAGGCACATGCCCATACTTTGCTGCGCCAATCGGTTCGTTACTGTGTCGATTCGGAAAAATCCATTCAATCAAAAGGCAGGAGCCCTTCCGGCATTCGCGAGTTGCTGCCGGCATTGCTTGAAAATCATGGATTGCTCCATCGCAAGCCTGGCAGCCGAACGGCGTCCGATGTCGAATTGCAAGAGTTGAGCCAGGTCGTTTTCACCGGATCGCGGGAACAAGCCGCGCGGGCGGTCGCGTCCGCGCTGGCGGACGGGATGAGCACCGAATCGGTTGGCGAAGCGTTATCTTTGGCTGCCAATCATTTGTTGTTGTTTGATCCTGGTCGAACCGAGCAGCAGTCGAGCGTCGACAAACCGAAGGGAAGCGTGCATGGCGCTTCGGTTGGCGTCCATGCGTGCGATTCGGCCAATGCATGGCGGAATATTGCCAGGGTCAGCGACGCACGCAATCAGTTCGCATCTCTGATCGTCGGGGCTTACCACACGGCGGGACAGAGTGGTCAATCGGGTAGCAAGGAGTTGACTTACGCGGCGGCAGCGGAGGCGTTAAGCATCCCTGACGAAAACTTGCTGCTGCAGCTAGACGAAGCGATTCGAGGCAAGGATCAACTATCAGCCAGTGCCTTGGCCTACCGCTATTTGAAATCAAATCGAGATCCGGCGCAAGCATTCCAGACTCTGTTGCAGTTTGCGGTTAGCGAGGAAGGAGCATTGCACGCGGAAAAGTTTTACCGCACTGTCTTAGAGGAGTTTGAAACGACGCGACCATCGCTTCGCTGGCGTCATGTCGTGGCATTGGCACGGGTGTCTGCGAGCGAATTCGGTTTCCCTGCGGCCGGTCTGGCCGAAGCAAAGCAACTACTGCAGCTTGGCAGTTAAGGTAGCGCGCGACGGATCCTTCCATTGCAAACTGCAGGGATGAAGGAAACGAAAATCGAGCTTTTGGAATTGGAGTCGGAGCGATTCGTATCAGGTCACACCGACAAGGGCAAACCCACCGCTTATTGGCATGTATGCGGAGCCGAAACAGGAGCAACCAACCCGTTGGAAATCTCTCCTACCGCTCGCCTTGTGAGTCCAGCCAAGTCACAAACTCGTTGAACACTTCTTCAAAATGGGAATGATTGAGTCCGATTCTTTTTTCGATATCGCCGGATACTGTTTGCCGCAAAGGTGGACCAGAAAGAGACGCATGTGAACCCCATAAAGTTCCGACAACTTGTGGATACTACCGAACCAATCTCAGACCGGCTTTCCTCCAAAGACCAAACACGATCAGCATCGAGCTGATGAAACCGAGATAAAACGTTTGTGTCGCCAACCATTGTACCCAAAAACTCATCACGGTAGGCATGAACAGTCGTACAGCGACAATCATTGTCGGAGTACCAACAAAAAAGAGAACGACCAGTACAGCCATTCTCGTTTTGCCAGAGTGTATTTCCATGGCTCTTGCTAGGGACGCGGCAATCAAACCCGTCGCGAAAAGAAACTGAAGGGCTAAGAACAAAAGGATCAACAGCATTTGCCGGGGGCCGACGCGAGAATTTGTCGTTAACGGGATGGGTACGATTTTGAGCACGAACATGATCAGTGCAATCGCAATCGTTAGCTTGAACAGGAAGAGCAAGTTAAAGCTTCTACTAGACGGCAGCAGTTCCGTGCACGAGTTGTCGGAGAAATGGAAACCGGTGGCCCATCGAAAACAGGCACCAATGCCTAGCACTGCCAGATTGCCGACGCCCCCAATCCATATCGCCGGGGAAACAGTGGAGGTCATAGACGATGAACCTTCCGCAGCTAGAACACCAACACAAAGCAGCAATGAACAACCAAATGTGGCAATGATGGACCATATTAAGCGGACGGCATAGAACGAATTGGAGAATGCGGCAAATATTCCGATGATCACTACCTCGGATGCCAACGCGCCGCTGAAGAAGATGGGCGGGAAACACCAAAAACTGGGAGGTTGTGGCGCATTCCAAAAAAAACTTGGGAGCACGATGTTCCCAATAGTGACAAAGGTTGCCACGATCACATTGATTGTCCAGACGTTTTTTTTGGTGTCTAACTGGAAGTGATTTGCGATTCTCATGGCGACGCGGCAGTATTCCACGCATCAACAGTTTCAAGTCGCACGGTGCTCGTCTTCCTTCGCTGGAGACTTAGCCCATTCGACTTGCGATCTTTGTATTCTCATCAACATAAACATGGCGACTAAGCACAGTGGGACTTCGATCGCATCGTCTACTATTGCAACCCAAGTGGAGCCAATGATTAGCGGAACTGTGTCAGCGGCCATCGATGCACGAAAAGAGATTTGTCCCACAATGCTACTTACTATCCACAAAGTCCACCAAAGAGGAACCAATCCTTTCGAAAGGTTTGACCATCGCGACGGCGATTGGCTGGCTCGCCATAACTCGCTCATTGCTACGTAGGGTTTGAATAGACTCAGAATCGGAATAAAGAAGTATCCAAACGCCCAGCCTGGCGTAATCGTCATCCCCTCGGCTCCGAAACCTCTTACGTTATGATGAGCCCTAACAACAAACATTCCGAAGAATATCGACGTCATTACTAGAATTGTTAGTGAAGTAATCCCGCAGATACTTTGCCTCGCGTCATTCCATTCTGCTTCCATTTGATCGATGGGTTGATTACTCAGGAGACTGATTTGCATTACATTCGAAACGCCACCAACAATTGCGGCCATGATTCCCAAGATGAACATGCCAATGAGGATCTTGAGCAAAGTCCCGTTGTCGTATCGTAGTGCTTTGAAAACAAGGACTGGAGGAGTCCCTGAATATGGGGAAACGGAAACACTTATCGAAGGTGCAGAGTAGGGGTTGTTGTCTTGATTCATGGCAATTTAACCCTTTGCAAGTTCTTCTCGCAATTGGCGTTTGAGGATTTTGCCGACGGGACTTTTCGGTAGCTCGGACCGAAACACTACACTCGATGGAACTTTGAATTTGTTGACGAAGCGAGCCACGTGGCTTTGAATCTCGATTTCCGTCGCAGAGTGACCCGGCCGGAGAACTACGACCGCGCAGACTTGTTCTCCAAAAGTGGCGTCGGGAATACCAATCACGGCCGCTTCGGCAACCGCGGGATGTTGGTAGATCGCTTCTTCGATTTCGCGAGGTGAAATATTTTCGCCCCCTTTGATGATCAAGTCCTTGATGCGTCCGGTGATATACAAGAAACCATCGGCATCGACGCGGCCAAGGTCGCCCGTGTGAAGCCAACCGCCTCTCATCGCTTGTGCCGTTGTTTCTGGATCTTTCCAATACCCCTGCATTACGTGCGGACCACGCACACAGACTTCTCCCTCCAGTCCAATTGCAACCGACTCGTTCACTGTGTTCAGGATGGCCAAATCCATTTCGTCGATCGGTCTTCCAACTGCCCCAACACGGTGGGACTCAGATTCGTGGTAACTGCTGATGGCGCAAGTGGCTTCCGAACAGCCGTATCCATCCCTAACGCGGCAATGAAACGTCCGCTCAAATTCGCGGCGAACCTCGTCCGGGGTGGCTGCCCCACCGGTACTCACCAGTTGAAGACTAGAACAGTCGTATTGCTTGCGGTCAGGGAAATTCAACATGTAGGTAAGCATGGTCGGCACGACCGAAAACCTGGCTACTTTAAACTTTTGAATCGTTTCGAAGACTTGCCGCGTGTCCCAATAGGGAAGGATGATGGAACTGCAGCCGAAGTGCGCGTTGAGGTTCATGCCTAGCACACCGAAGACATGGCTGAGCGGTAGGACTTGCATGACCATGGTCTGCGGAGCCATCGCCCCCAGCTTAGTCACCGCTATTACATTGGTGTGTAAATTCTTGTGGCTCTGCATAACACCTTTGGGCTGTCCAGTAGTCCCCGATGTGTAAATGAGCATTGCCAAGTCATCGTCACAGCATTCATGGTTCGATTTGAGCGGTAGGGCGTCCGCTATCAAGGGCTCGAGCGGTATCGTCGCTTCCAATTCACAGGTTCCATGCACAAGAATGGAACGAATGCCTGGAACGGTTTCTGCGGCTTCGACAATCCGATTGGCAAGGACTGCGGATGTGATGACTACCTGTGCTCCCGAGTGCTCCAACACGTAACGAACTTCGCGAGCAACCCAGTTGGGGGTCACAGGGATCATCTCCGCCCCCAATCGCCAAATGGCGTGAAAGGCATCGGTTACGCTCGGGTCGTTTGCCATCATGACGACAACGCGATCGCCCGGTTGAACACCTTGATCACGCAATACTGCCGCCATCTTCTCAGCGTATTGCAGTCGTTGCACATTGGTGTGCCAACGCCCCTCATGATAGACACACGGGTATTCGCCGAATCGGTCGATATTGTCTAGAACCAACTGTGCAATGTTCATGGAAGGACTCAACTCGTCGGCGCTTCGTGGCGGCGTATTGCAGCATTCTGGAATATTTACATGAGTTTACCGTCCGCTCGGCAACACGCAAAGAGGTCTGCTTGCGAGTCGACCGACCGTTCGGTAAGATCCGATAGGTCAGGCTGGCAGCCTGTTCTACGTTACAGCTTTTCTAAAGAGGATTCCGTGAGCGCATCCATTTCGCTGACTTCCAAAGTGGCCATTGTAACGGGTGGTGGTCGCGGGATTGGCCGGGCCATCGCGAAGCGACTGGCCGAGGCTGGTGCCGACGTCGTGATTGCAAGTCGAAAACTCGAAAACCTCGAGGCAACCGCTCACGAGCTTTCCGGATTACCGGGCAAGGTCGTACCGATTGCTTGTCACATCGGTCGACTGGATCAGTTGGAGAGTCTCGTGCGAGAAACCGAGAACCGGCTTGGTCCCGTCGATATTCTTGTCAACAACGGCGCAACCAACATCGGCCAGGGACCATCTCTCGACGTGACCGATGAAATGCTCGATAAGATGGTCGAAATCAATGTCAAAGCCGCCCTGCGTTTGGTTCGATTGACGGTACCCAAAATGATCGAACGCAAAAGCGGCGGTTCGGTGATCAATATCAGCTCGATCGCTGGTCTCGACCCTCAGCCGGAAGGGCTACTCTATAGTTTTACCAAGGCGGGGCTGAACATGATGACGCGTAGTTGGGCTCGAGAATTTGGGCCGCATGGAGTCCGAGTCAATGCCATTGCCCCAGGTTTAATCCAAACCGACTTCAGCCAGATTCTGTGGAAAAATGAAGCGTATCAAAAAGCGATCCAAACAACACAACCGATCCGACGCATTGGTCAACCCGATGACATCAGTTTCGCGGCGCTGTACCTCGCCTCGGATGAAGCCGCGTTCGTAACAGGTCAAGTTTTCGTTATAGATGGTGGTGCAACTGCCTAACTTTGGACAGGCTGCCAGCCTGTTCTTGCAGTGCTCTAACAGGCTGGCAGCCTGTGCTACATTTGACAACTAAGGAAAAACGATGAAAAGTCTCGAAGGAAAAGTTGTAGTCATCACGGGTGCAGGAGGGGGCATCGGTCGTGAGTACGCGCTGTTGTTCGCAGCCGAGGGAGCCAAAGTCGTCGTCAACGATATTGGATGCGCAGCCGATGGCCATGGCCAAAGTCCCGTGGCCCATCAGGTGGTCGCGGAGATCATCGCGTGCGGTGGCGAGGCCGTCGCGAACATCGAACCAGTCGGCTCCTTTGCTTCTGCCAAGCGAATCGTAGAAACGGCCATGGAAGCCTATGGACAACTCGATATTCTGGTCAACAACGCCGGCATCCTGCGTGATCGCACACTTTTGAAAATGACGGAAGAAGAATGGAATCAAGTGATTGAAGTGCACTTGACCGGATCGTTCAGTTGCATGCAGGCGGCAGCCCGTGTGATGACCGAACGAGCAAAGGGAGGGCGGATCATCAATACGTCGTCTAGCTCAGGCTTATTAGGAAACTTTGGACAAAGCAATTATGGCGCGGCTAAAGCCGGAATTCATGCGTTGACTCGGATTGCAGCCTTGGAATTGGCCAAGCAGCGAATCACGGTCAACGCAATTGCGCCTGCCGCCTTAACGCGAATGTTTCAGACCATACCAGGGGCGGCGGAGTCGGTCAGCATCGACACCTTGGGCCCGAAGTTCATTGCACCCTTAGCAGCCTATTTGGCATCCGATGCAGCCGCAAGCATTTCCGGTCAAACCTTTGGGATCGAAGGCCAGCATGTCTTTATTTACAAGATGATGACAAGTCACGGAGCGACGCAATGGAACCAGTTACAACCTTGGACGATCGAGGAAATTGGAAAAGCCATCGTCCAAATCATTCAATGGTAGTACTGCTCGCGTTTTTCGAAGCTTCGCAACTTTCTCAATGCATGTTACAATCCCCCGTAGGACAGGCTGCCAGCCTGTCATCGCAACAACAGGCTAATCGCATTATCCCAACAGGCTAGCAGCCTGTGCTACGTAACTCCATTCGATCGCAGTTTTCATGAGCCATCCTCCCAGTTCGGTCGCCAATCTTCCAGAACCCTCTGTCATTCCAATTCATGGATTGCATTGCGGTCATTACTTCTATCGTTGGAAACGCGAAGTTTTGACCAACATGGGTAAGGCGGCAGTGCACGAAGCGAAGGCGGATTTTTCTGCAGCGATTGCGCCCCATTCGACCGCTCGTCCCGAGCGCATCCAGTCGTTCATCGTCAGCGGACACAAAGCCGATTTTGCCACTATCATGATGGATCCAGATCCGTTGCGAATCGATCGCGTGCATCAGCGCATCATGAGCTCGGCCTTGGGTGCCGCCATTGAACCGGTCTATTCGTTTGTTTCGATGTCGGAGATCAGCGAATACTTACCTAGTAAAGAACAGTACGGGGCAAAACTGATTCGAACCGGCGAAGATCCACAATCGCCAACCTACCAAGCCAAAATGGCTTCGTATGAAAAGCGACTGCCGATGATGCATGCCCAGCGGCTTGCACCTGAGTTTCCGAACTGGCCAGCCATGTGTTTCTATCCGATGAACAAAGTCCGCAACGTCGGAGCCAACTGGTTTCTCGAGCCCTTTTCGGCCAGAACCGAAATGATGGCCGAACACGCGCAAAGCGGCATGGCCTTTGCCGGTCGTGTTACTCAATTGGTAACCGCATCGGTCGGACTGGATGACTGGGAATGGGGGGTGACGCTTTGGGCTCGCAATCCGCAGTTTCTGAAGGATATCGTATACACGATGCGATTCGATTCAGCGAGCGCACGCTTCGGTCAGTTCGGCACGTTCTACACAGGCTATTTGGCCACCGGACCAGCGATCCTAGATCACTGTATGGTGTAGCTCCGGAAAGGTGCAACTTCAAAAAAATTGTCGCCCTTCGCTCCTAGACTGTGAATTTATTAGAAACACGCCCAGCATCGTGTGGCACGTCACTCTCCCGCTGGGAGGGTAACTGTCGCATTCTGTGTGGCACTCCCAAAGCGAAAGCGGTTGGCGTGGTGGACTGGGACAAACGTCACTAGCGACTCCCACGCCCTTCGTTTCCTCAGGGACGTGCCGCACGGGAATTTGCAATTACCTGAGTAAACTCATTGCCCGAAGCCATTCTTCGCAGCGCTGCGGCCAGGTATGGACTGGATTCTCAGACGGACGCAATCCGTAACCGTGGCCACCTTTCGTATAAATATGCAATTCGGCTGGGACATTCGCCTTCTTCAACTCAATGTAAAATAGGGCCGCGTTGATTCCACGCAGTTGATCATCGTGTGTTACTGCGATAAACGTGGGTGGTGTTTCTTTCGTCACTCGCACCAGCGGACTAAGCGGCCCCGGTGTTTTTTCGTCGCCGAGATACGCTGGGTAAATGGGTATCAAAAAATCCGGGCGGCAATTCAAATCGTCAGCCGCATCCTGCTTGGGATAAGTCGACTCTTCCCAATGCGTTCCGGCCATGACCGTCAAGTGTCCGCCGGCAGAGAAACCGAGTACGCCAACAGCCTTGGGGTTGATCCCCCATTCTTTGGCATTCTGTCGTAGCAGTCGTAGACCACGTTGGGCATCCTGCAACGGAGCCGGATGTGGCGTATCCTTGTCGCGACGTGGTACTCGATACTTGAGTACTGCAGCGTTGACTCCGAGTGAGTTGAGCCACTGCGCGACTTCAGTCCCTTCCTTGTCGAATGCTAGGATGTTGTAGCCACCGCCAGGACAAACCAGCACGGCCGTCCCGTTCACCTTGTCACCCGTTGTTCGAAACAGCGTTAGCGTAGGATCGGTAACAAGTGCAATACGGAGCGTGCCGTCGTCCTTGGGTGCAGTTGGGTTTGGCGCAGGTGCTTTGAAATTGGCTTCGCCCGGGACTTCACCTGGCCAGAGTTTGATTTCCAAGGGTTCCGTTGCGAACAGGAGTGGCGAGGAGATAGCGGCGAGAACGAAGATGGCGAGAACGGCAGCGAGGGTTGGTTTCATATCGAATCCTTTTGGAGAGTTGGAGAGTTGGAGAGTTGGAGAGTTGGAGAGTTGGAGTGAGGGAGTGAGGGAGTGAGGGAGGGAGTGGGGGAGTGATCGGTAACTCGCTTGGCTACGTGAGCAAGGTCAATGGATTGACTCGCGTTGCCAATGGCAAATCGACAGCCCTGCCGACTCGATGGGATTCAAAAACCGCGGCGATCATTTCGACAATGGATCGGCAATCTCGCGCAGAGCATTTGGTGGGACGATCACGTTGAATGCTATCCAGCAAATCGTTGATGGCCGCGATGTGTCCCCCTTCGTAAGTACCGTCGGTGCGAGTCTCGGGTTTGCCAATTCCGGCGGACGTAATCGGTTCCCAGGACTTACCTGTTCTTCCCGGTGACCAACTGCTATCCCGAAGGATGTATCCTTTTACGAGATAGCCGCTTTCCAACTCAATGATACCTTTCGAACCAAAAACTTGGATGGCGAAGCGGGTTGGGTTGCCCGCGACGCCGCTTCGCGAAGCGAAATGCCCAGTTGCTCCACTGGGAAACGCATAGCTTGCTTGAACGTGATCGCCCGCCAGCGGGCCGATTCCCTCGGCGCCTAGAACAACATCCGCTTGGGTGACTCGGTGACCCTTGTTCAAAACGGAAGCGGCGCAAGTCGTGGCATCGCCGCCAGCCAAGGTTCGCATCAAGCCGAAAATGTGCGAACCGAGAACCCACAGATCCTCACCACCTCCGCGACGATCTTCTTTGCCTCGTCCACGCAATTCCAAAACGTCTCCAATTTCACCATTTTCGATCAGTGCACGAACAACGTCCAGCACCGGTGAGTATTGGCTGATATGAGCGATACCCAATTTAAGTCCGCGTTGATCCAGTTCCTTAATTGCGTTGTCACACTCTAATAGGGTTGGGCAAAACGGCTTCTCCATGTAGATGTGACAACCCGCCTGCGCGGCGGCGACGATCATGTCGTGATGTTGGTCGACCCAACGCGGACAAATCGCCACCACATCCAATTTTTCTTGCGTCAACATTTCACCGTAGTCGGCATACGTCTTCTTTGGATTGGTACGCTTGCTAGCAGCGGCCCGGCCTTTCGGGTTCTCATCCGCCAAAGCAACGATCTCCACGTTGGGCATTTTCGTAAATGCGACATCAACGCCGTGACCATAGTCCCCCTTGCCCGTGCTGCCGATGATCCCTACTCGAACTTCCCCCAAGATTGCCGCGCGTGTTCTTGAAACAAGCGAGGTTGCCAAGACGCCAGCGGCCACGGTCGAGGAGCTGCCTTTCAAAAATTTGCGTCGAGTCGAACTTGGCATGAAAGCACTCCTGGCTTAATTGGAATCTAGTTGATGGAGAGGCTGTAGAGTTTGGACTGTAATGAGTATACTCTTGGACAGCAGTTGGATCGAGAACCCCCGCAATTTGGATGAATCCAGATGTTGCTAGCTCCACACGAACTCGCACAGTTCTTTAAGTTGCACATGGCGCTCATGTTCTTCGTGAACCAACGCCTCAATGTAGTTCCAAATAAGATTGCTACGCCGGAGGAATTCGCCGTCCTTCCGCCGAATGATCGCATCCTCGTTCGCGATGCCTTGAACAACAACCTCAATCTAATCGATTCCTTTGTGGCCGAAAATCCGGCTCACTTGACAGACGACGAACTCGATATCGTTCGTTCTTGGCGGCATCTGGTTACGGGCCAGTTCTACGTCTTCCGTGAACTCAAAAAGTACACGGTGTTCCTCTCGACGACCTCCCCAGTCATTGCTTACGGCGTCCTGGCCCTGTCCCAACCGTTCGAAGACTTAGTCGGCCCTATGCTGCCAGTCCTGACTCAGACCGTCTTGCTACCCTACAAGGACGGAATCGTCTATGACGGCTTGATGAAAAGCTACAACATCTCGTTTGGCCCCGGCATCCGGCGAAATCTAACCCAAGATTTTAATGATGCCAAGGCGCGCCACGGGATCGTTACCTCGCTACCGATGTCAGCCACACCCTTGCCAACGAAAGCGCCGAAAGCCAAGCCAGTGCCAGTGCCGCCGTCGAGGGAGCAAAAGAACGAGGCCCTTGGCGTGGTGATCGGTTTGATCGAACAGTTTTGCAATGAGCATCTGAACGAGGAATACAAAGTGCTTTGCTGTAAGCTGGCCGAGAAGCTAGGCCGCAAGCGCCCATCGCCATTGCTTCAGGGTAGTCCGAATGCATGGGCCAGTGGAATCGTTCGAGCAATAGGCGGAGTTAACTTCCTGCAAGACAAGAGCCAGACTCCCTATATGAAATCAACTGATATCGACCACTGTCTCGGAACCAGCCCAAGTAGCGGGGCGGCGAAGCTGGCGGCAATCCGAAAGATGTTCAAAATGTATCAACTTGATCCGAACTGGACCTTGCCCAGCCGCCTAGATGACAACCCGATGGTGTGGATGCTGCAAGTCAACGGGTTTATGATGGATGTCCGCGATGCCCCCAGAGAAGTGCAGGAGGTGGCCTTCAAGAAGGGGCTCATCCCGTACATCCCAGCCGATCGGCAGCGGGACGAATAAGCTAATGACAACGACCTGCACTTTGCCGATTTCCTTAGAAACTAGTTTGAATTGGACGGAGGGAAACTATCCATTGCAATCCAGCATCGCCGAATGAATGCCAAGTACGCCAGAATCAGGAACACATTCATCATCATCCCGATAGCATATACCGTGCTATCGGAGACGTTTGCCCTTCGCGAAACCTCTGCGAGGGCCAAAGCTGCTAGATTCGCGAATGCAAGTAACATCCCAGCGGCAACGAACGGAATGCATGCAACCTTCCCAGGATGAATGCCAATGCTCTTTGCTTGGCGAAAGAACGCAGGAGTTGCTATAAGTGCAATAATCAGAAGCAAGAGCATGGTTGTTCGTTGGATCTCCAGTGGCAATAAGAATGGCAATTAATCCCAATAGCAGCGAAATAAAAAATCAGTAATGTTGGCAGAAAAATCGGGTTCAACGCCGCTCGAGATTCCATGAACTTCCTTCGCACGGAAATGCAGTTGCCTTTTTCAACGGTGAGTTTATCATGTATCGATTGGTTTAGTTTCGTACTCGACACTTTTTCTATTCGTGGCGATGCCGATGTCTGATCGAAATCCATCCTTGACGCTGGAAACAAGCTTCCATTTAGAAGTTTACTCGAAGAACTGCTTGCTTCTGATTATCGATTGGTTTCGGAAACGAAATAGACACATCGACGCCGAAGGGCTAGCGAATGAAGTCTTACAAAAGCTGGGCGCATTCGTCGTTGAGCACGACGCGGAAGTCTTTTCCGATAATCGAATTGTCGCGCTTCAGCAAATAATTTGTAAGCAGATACTTGGACGTGAGATTAGGCGATGGAAAGCGAAAAAACGATGTGGAGAGTCGCGGGACACAGCCACACTTTCACTCGAAGACTTGATACTGCAGGTCGCGGAAGGCACTCTATCTCGCTGCACGTCTAGCTTGGACTTCGATGATTGGCTTCAATCCCTGTGTGAGCCACTGTCGAAAAGAGAACGACAAGTCGTCGAGTGGAAGCTCGAGGGGTGGACGCTGACCGAAATTGCATCCAAACTGTCGCTTTCGGACTCAACCCTTGACCGGTTTATGGAAAAGATCAAAATCGTCATCAGAGTCCAAATGGAAAAGGAATCTGCGCAAGAAAAGATTCGAGATTCGAGATTCGAGATTCGAGATTCGAGATTCGAACTAAAAGTGAAAATTCATGATGCCAGAATTGGTAAATTTGCATCTATATTGTTAGATCAGGCGCTGAAACGATCTACGGAAGCGCATGGAGGTTTGCTTGGCTACGTAATAATTGGTCAACGTCCAGAATTGTTCGCACTCCGTTGCGGAAGAGGAAGAGATGTTCATCCGAGTTCGATTTTTGGCATGCGTGCTTATCTCGGTGGTAATACCAAGTCTGCACCTGCGTGCTGAGGATTCTTCACTGGTTGTACTTACCAGGGTTGGTGCGACAGTTGATATGCAGTTAAAAGGCATGACCGAAGGATTGACGGTCAAATCGAAAGTGCGACTTCGGAACGAAACAGGGAGGGCGTTCAAAGGGCTACTGGTGAAGACTTCGTGCGGCTGCCTTAGACCAAAGGGGATTGACGGAAGTGAGATAGGGTCTGACATAGAACGTGAATTAGAGTTTGTCTTTACGCCCACTGCGGGATCTTATCTCCAAACTTGCACGATATCGGGAATGGAAGCTGACGATATTCGTCGCGATCTCGTTACGTTTACCTTTAAAGGGGACGTCGAAATGCCGGTGAGATTGGACCGTCGATCAATCCTACCCGCAGAGCTTGCCCAGGGATCGTTTTCAACTGGAATCCGCGCAGTTGAGGGAGTCGAAATCGACTTCGCGGGAATCGAATCAATTGGAGAGTGGCTATCCGTTACAGCGGATCAGAAGTCGAAAACGATTCGATTGTCTTGGGAAAATAAACCTCCGGAACCTAACGCCAGAATATCCGTGCCATTGCGTTGGCGAGAGAATTCGTATCGTTATTCGATCGAGATTGAAATTGTCGATGAATTGATTTCTGTGGTTCCGAGTATGTTGTTTTTTCGCAGTCGGGGCGACCAAAAAGTAGTTGTAGCGCGAGTGATTTTGGGCGCGAACGGTATTGAAATTTCTCCGGAGGAAATTGTGGTTTGCTCCGCAGATGACAACCAGCCGATCGAATTTGCGGGCGGGCCTGATCAAATCGTTAACAAGGCCTTTAGCAAGAATCGAGTCATGTTGGAATGGCGTTTGGGGTCTGAGCAATTGGATCAATTTCGGGATAAGAAAGTAGTGTTCAAAGTTGGGGATGTTTTCACTCGCCCAATAACGTGTTCGTTTCAATAACGGAGATAATGTGATGGTTAGGACGATTCTATGTAGTGTGATTGGACTTTGTCTATTTTGTATTCCGGCGATTGCGACGGAACAGAACGTAGCCCCTGGGAGTGTTGTTCTGAATACTGGGCCTACCGACTGCGGACTTGACCTGATCGGATCGGAGTCGTGTCCTCCGATCGATTTAGTACCTTGTACGACTCGTTGCGAAATTAAGCGGCTTGCCGATCCTAACGACCCACTCGACAGTGACGAATGGTCGTGCTGGAATTCTGATCAAGAGAACTGGCAGAGCCAAGCCATAGAACCGACGAACAACCCAGCCGCGGTGAACAAATTCTCTGTTGACCCTCTGGGAGGAGGCAAACAGCTGAAGCCACCGGCGAATGCAGCCCCAAAGGTCGTTTGTGCTAATTTCTTTGAATGCAATTGTACAATGATTGCTTTCGGTAGCTACAGTTGCTCAAAAGGTCCAGCAAGTGGAACTAGCTATTTGTTGAGTCTCGTCCGAAGTACGGATCCTTGCCTTACTCAAATCGTAAACCCGCCTGTCGTTCCATAGGCAATAGAGCGGCAAATCCTTTAGGTGTTCATTTGTTTTGAAAAGGTGAAAGCGATGCGTAAAGTAGCTGCCGTTTGTTTCTCGCTCTTGCTTGGCAATATGCTGTACGCACAGGACGTTATCGAGCGACTGAAGCAGATGAGCGTGGAAAGTGCATGTTTCGATTTTCCGTCGATTGTTCACTTCGATTTGACCTTTGCCATTGAGAGTACGAATAAAGATACGCTTAGGATCGAAAGGTATCTGGGCCGCTTTGTGAAGGGAAAGGATGCGACTTTTAGAAGCGATGCCCTTCACATCGGCGATCCGGCTTTCGGTGGCGAACCTACTTTGGAGCATATGGTTTGCCTGCCCAATGGTGACCGGTATCATGCATTTGAGGCGCAGTCGTGCGGTTTTTACAAGATCAAGTTGGAACCGAAACACCCTCCGCGTGCTTTCGTCTCTCAATGCAATCCCGTTCATTACCTAATGCAAGGACCTTCAAGCGTAGGTATCAACCGTGGCGACAGTATCTTTCAAGGCATATTCGTACATATGGAAAATTTCGAAGGAAATCCTAATGTTTTGCGGGCCAAAGCGGGTACGATTGTTTGGAAGATCGACTTCGACCTCGAGAATGATTGGCAAGTAAACCGTTGGCGGGGATATTTTCCGAAAGGTGGCTTGAGAAAAGCCAACCAAAAACATGTCGTCAAGACTATTGAAGAAACGAAAGATTGGGTTTGCTTTGTAGATTCGCAAGCGTATTGGCGTAATATAGAGGGTACCGGTCCAGTTCCCTGCTGGATTCTTTCCAAGGATGAAGGCTGTAATATGAGCGATAGGAGCGAGAAGAAAGAGTTAGAAGCATTCTTCTTTGGTTTCGAGTTCGACAACGTTCCGTTGGACCAGCTTTTTGATGAGCGACGCTTCAACGAAAAGACGTTGAAGGAGGATTTTAAGATCGACGAAGTCAAAAAACTAGCGGAAAAAGCCAAAAAAGAGATCGAAAGCGAGCGACTCAAGTCTGCAAAAAAGTAGCTGGAACGTAGTCGTCAGGTCACATGAGCCGAACTGCAATCAACACAATACTACTGTTCGTAGTTTTCCAATTGGTCGGACTAGCTCAGACCAACAATGAATTTCCCATAGAAGGTGGAATTGATTTAACATCGTTCTTGACTCGCATGGACTCGAACAGCAACCGCATGCTCGATCCAAACGAGATGCAAGGCCCGGCTCGCTTTATGCTGGACCGATTGAAGCGAGACAACCCAATACTGGACCTCACAAGACCTGTTCCGATTACTGCTATCGTCGAAGCCTTCAAACGTATGCGTAGCGGCTCGCCGTCCGGAAGCAGCGGCGATGAAGATTACATTTTGCTTCCAGAGAAAACCAATTTGGTACCAGGTTTCTCTGCGACGAAAAAACAGCGGATTCCGGTACGTGGTTTCGGAGTCAACGGCGAGTTACCTAGAATCAAGCTCGAAGAAAATGACTTTCGCGAGGCCCAAGAGCGATTGCGCCGATACGATCGCAACGGCGATCAAGCACTAGATGCTGACGAACTCAAAGAGGGACGATGGGCGAATTCGCTGATGCAGTTTGATCGTGATCGGGACGGTCGACTCTCGCTACCGGAATTGGCGCTTTGTTACGCTCAATACCGAAATTCAATTTCTCCAGGTCCTATGCGACGCGATAGTCAGGGTGCGAATACAAATCCTAAACGTGAAAAGGAAAGGGATCGCAAAGAGAAAGAAAAACCTGGGCTTTTCGACGAGCGGTCAAGCTACCGCACTGGGGACAAGGACGGTGTCGTTCGACCTGCTGGACTACCTGATTGGTTTATCAATCTCGATGCCAATCGAGACAATCAGGTCTCGATGAACGAAACAGGATGGACGTGGAACCAAGACACATTGACCAGCTTTTTCCAATTCGACATTAATCGCGATGGATTTGTCACGTCTAAAGAGTGCATGATTGGTATCAAGGATGGATACACTTTCGGCGCATTGGATCGTGTGCCTACGAGGAAGTAGTTTCCATCCACCAGCGTTAGTAGATCAGGATTGCATTCTGCGAGTTAGCACAGCCCAAGATGGGGCCGCTGGTACACAGAATGACGAAAATTACGGGGCGATCGCTACACGGGAAAATGTTTATGTGATCGGCAAGTAACGGACAGACGGGGATAGCCCAGCCGTAAGTGCGAGTCCGTTTAGCCGATCCCGCATTGGTACGCCACCTTCACAAAGTACCGTTCATTTGAGTGCAGCCTGCCAACCCATTCGAGTATCTCCCAGCCAACTCAGACACTTGCCAAACCAACATTAGGCGAGCGGCAGACCAAAAACTACCTGCCAAGGGTTCCGATGGGAGTGCGAGGAGCGAGGCTCCTGCCGAGCTTGGCGTTGGTTCGGCAGGAGCCTCTCCCTCCCGGAATAGTCAATGCTGCCGCTCGCTTTAAAATACGAATGAAATCGGCTCAACATGAACTACAATACGACAATGACGAAAACAGCGATTGAAATCGACACTTTTCGACTAACACCACCGTTCATTGCTTTCAATCGTACTCGTACTCGTACTCAATGAAATGGTACTCGTACTCGATGGAGTGATTCGAATCGAGTACGAGTACGGGTACCGCCGATGGCTGAGTACGAGTACGAAAAGTCATGGTTTCCGATAAGAACTCGAATTGGATGATGGTGATCAGCGAGGAGTGTCTTAAAATCCTTAGTATGACCAAGACTAAATTATTGAATCGAGATACATCCGTGCAAATCCGCATTCCAGTGATGCTTCTATCGAGGCCGCTAACAAACGTTCGTTTCCTGCATTGCACTCTGATCTTGATGTCGATAGTCCTTGCTCGTCCAAGCCTTGCTGGCGATCCGCTGCTAGTTTTGCCTGATGACCAGCGAATTGAGAATGTCCAATCCCCAGCCGAATACTTCGGTTTTGCCATCGGGTCGCGGCACTTGCGGCACGACCAAGTGCATGCTTACTTTCAATACTTGGCCGAGCACTGCGATCGAGCAGTAAAAATTCCCTACGGAAAAACGCATGGCGGTCGTCCGCTGTCCGTACTGGCTATCTCGAATTCGGAAAACATCCAACAACTCGACGCGCTCCGCAAGAAACGTCCGAAACTAACGTCGGGCAAGCTAGA
Organism: Pirellula sp.; assembly: GCA_031372345.1. Classification (GTDB taxonomy): domain Bacteria; phylum Planctomycetota; class Planctomycetia; order Pirellulales; family Pirellulaceae; genus JBKCUI01. The sequence continues at coordinate 4,380 of JANMLD010000150.1, read as the reverse complement.
GCAAGTGCCTGCCGACGCACTGCTGGTAATGTCTCTCTGCTATAGCGTGCATGGCGATGAGGCAAGCGCGGTCAATGCGGCTCCATTGGTTGCATTCCATCTTTGCACTTCGCTATCCGAGGAAGTCGTAGGCTGGCTGAACCAAGGTGTCTGTTTGGTTGACCCGGCTTTGAACCCCGATGGTGTCGATCGATTCGCAAACTGGGCGAATGAAAATCGAGGTCGGTACCCTTCTCCAAACAGTATCGCACGAGAGCACAGTCAACCATGGCCGGGTGGACGTACCAATTACTATTGGTTTGATTTGAACCGCGATTGGCTTCCGCTCGCACATCCCGAAAGCCAAGGACGACTCAAGCTGTTTCATCAGTGGAAGCCAAACGTGGTACTCGACTTCCATGAAATGGGCGGCACATCGACATTCTTCTTCCAACCCGGCATCCCAGCTCGAACCAATCCGCTTACTCCGGCCACGAATCGAGAACTAACCAAGCGAATGGCCTTGGAGCACGCCAAGGCCATGGATGCCGCAAATGAACTCTACTTTACGGAAGAACAGTATGACGATTTCTATATGGGCAAAGGGAGTACCTATCCCGACTTGCACGGCGCGGTGGGTATTCTGTTTGAACAGGGGAGCACGCGCGGACTGCGTTTGACGAACGACCTCACCGACCGCCACTTTCGCGACACCGTCGCCAATCAAGTTCGCACAAGTCTATCGAGTCTCCGCGGCGCGTTTGGATTGAAAGCCGAGCTCCTCGAGTTTCAACGCCAGTTTTATAAAGAGTCTCTAGAATCTGGCCAGGGCGACCCAACCACTGCAACCGTATTGACGGGCTCGCACAGTCGCGTTGCTGCGGCACGTGACTTGCTCAAACGTCATGCAATTCGAACGCATGTGCCGCCTCAACCCGTATTGATCGATGGTCAGTCGTTTGAATCCGGACAAGCGCTGGTCATTCCGTCGGCGCAAAGCGAGATCCAGTTCATTCGTTCGATGATGGACACAGCCCAGTCCTTTCAAGAGAACTTGTTCTACGACGTTTCTACTTGGCATCTTCCAAGCGCATTCGATCTCGACGTTCACTTGCATGGATCGGATTTACCTGAGCTTTGGTTGGTTGATTCCGAAGAAGTGGCCGAGGAGGCATTCTGCGAGGACATGGAATGTGCCGGCTATGCTATTCGTCCGGAGGAATTATGGGCACCGCGCGTTATCGCCAGTCTGATGAGAATCGACGCTGACGTTCGAATCACAACCGAGCCCATGCGAGATCGCGAAGATGGAAACGACTGGCCGCCCGGAACCTTCTTGATACTCAGACAACCCAACCAAGCGCGGTGGCAACGTATCCTTAAGTTGCTCGCTCAAAACGCGGCCAAAGAGGGAATGATCGCCCACCCGATCGCGTCGAGCTTGACCGCCTCCGGCCCCGATTTGGGCTCGACCACCGTTCGCCGATTGCCCCGCTGCAATCCGTTGTTGGTCGTTGGTGCAGGCACCATTGCCTACGAAGCCGGTGCGATATGGCACTTCATTGATCACAAGATGGGACAGGCTTCCACTCTCGTTGATACACTGCAACTTGCGGAAGTGAATCTACAAGAGTACTCGTGTGTGATTCTGCCGAGCGGTAGCTACGCCGGCCTAGTTGATAAACACGTCACTCTGCTCAAGGAGTACGTTCGCAGTGGTGGAACACTCATTGGAGTCGGCGACGCAATCGGTTGGATACAACAAAAGGAGATTTCGGTAGCAACGCCCGAGAAAAAGTCCGCTCAAACTGCAGACGGACATCGCGATTTGTCCCAAGTAGCCAACATGCCATTCGGTGACGCGGGAAACGCGAAAGCACTGGAGTCCATTGCGGGTGCGTTTATGATGACCCATATCGATCCGACGCACCCTCTCGCTTATGGATTCCCGGATGCGGACGTACCGGTGTTTCGCGATTCGGAAGCTCGATTCGAATTGCCGGCAAACCCGTATCAGATCGTCGCTCGCTATACCGACGTGATTGCTGGATATGTTAGCGATCGCAATCGTCAGCGATTGATTCCGTCGGCTGCCGTTTGGGTGGCACCGTCGGGGAAAGGGCGTTGCATATTGATGGCGGACAACCCAGTCTTTCGCGGCTACGTTCGATCTTCAGAACGTTTTTTGACGAATGCGATTTTGCTCGGTCCTACCGTCACAATTCCTGCTGCACCGATTTCCGGTTCCGCATCGGGTGTAAAATCGCCAGGAGCTCCGGCAGATCACGATCATTAGTCTTCATCCGAATGCATCCTGCCAACTTTGCAAGTTTAAAAAATGTCCAACGCACCAGTTGAAGTTGAAGAAGCAACTATATCGAAAGCAAAAGGCGGTTTAGCCGGAAGATTATTTTCATTGGGGATCGATTTCTGTTTGATCGTATTGGCAAGTATTGGCGGCTATTACGCGATCCAAGCCAGTTGGAAAAAATCGGAGCACGTATTCCATCTGAATCAGCTGGCGGATAAATCGAGATCGAACGAATCGGGGACCTTTAAGATAGAGGACCCTGATCGCATCCATGTGAAAGCCATTGAAACCGGCAAACCACTCGAGTTTGCTTGGCACGTCTACTTGCCAACGGGATTCAAGAGCATTGCTGTAACGGAAACCTTAGGTGGCAAGTCCGGCAAGATGGCAAACACGACGCTTACTGAACCAAGTTATTCAATCGCCCGATTCAAATTAAAGCTCCTGGGTGAATTTGTTGTCTGTGAACAGCACTGGTTGGGTGAGGTTTCCGTGTTTCCATCGAATCTCTCCAAATCGAGAGAAACGCGTGAGTTTTTAGAAAAAGCCAGTTTCGACGATGCAATTTCGCAAGCCGGAAAAGTGGAAGTCCAAACGTTTTCCAAAGATGACGATGTGGATCTACTGAAGCTATTGGTGCCAACCGCTAAAAAGGGGAGGCGACCCGACTCTACGGAAACGGTCGTCAAACAGTTCTCATTTTGCCTTCGAGATAGAGTTCGTTCGAGCAGGGACAAGTGACTCATATGATTATCCCAAAAATGCAACTTGGATTGCGAAGGCTTTTGCTCATTCTTGCCACTTGCGCCGCGTGGTTTGCGTATTTTGGCAACGAATATCAACGCACAGCCGCCAGCGCAAACCTTATCCGATCATTAAAAGCGACGCGATCTCTCGACGTGCAAGACACTTCGAGGATAACAGCAAAATTCACAGCGATGCAGTCTAGCTCTAGCTGGTCCCAAGGGATGGCGTCCAGCTATCTTTCTGCGTATCAGAGTCTTCAATGTTACGTGCCCAATTCCGGTTGGGAGATTTGTATTGCGACTAGAGACTTGCCGGCTCAGGGTTTTCCGAATCCCCGCGAAACGGCCCCATTACGCAAGGGTACATCGGAGATTGAACTCACTGTTTCAACTCTCGAGAACGAATTTGAAATCAAAGTCATCGTCGAGGAAACTGTGACATCCGTTGTACGAGAAGACAATACTTGGTGCAACGCGAACAATCTGATACCAGGAGCCAGACCGAAACAAATACTTCAATCTGATGACGTTAGCCCGATCGAGCTGACCCGATTAAAACTGGCGACATCTCAAAGAAAAGGCAGAATGACAAGCGTGGAGGAAACACCGGCGGTAACGAATGGCGTTCTCATTTGGCTTCGCAAAATCGGTTATCATTAGTATGGGCAAGCCGAGCCAATTCGTCGCTTTACCTATAATGAGCACCCACACCTCGATTACAACCGTCGCGTCGAGTGCAAACTCGGACTTGCAATCGGCGAACTTTTGTTACGACGGACCGAGGCAAGCTCGGTCCGTCGCTTCAAAAAAGTTTTGCGTTAGTCGACGACCTGCGTGACCACGCCCGATCCGACTGTTCGACCCCCTTCTCGCATTGCGCAGTGCGTACCAATGTCGATCGCAACTTCCTTGTCCAACGCAACTCGAACGACAGCATTTTCGCCCGGGCGAATGGTTCGCGGCGCTGCGATCACTTGTCCTCGCTGGATCTGCTCCGTTTTGATTCCTCGCAACAAGAGCCCAACGTTTTGGCCCGCCTCACCCCGTTCCAGCGGTTGCTTGAAAGCTTCGATGCCAGTGCAAACAGTTGTCATAACTTCGCCCAATCCTAAGATCTCCAAAGGGTTGCCAATTCGAACGAAACCTTGATCGATTTTGCCCGTCGCGACAGTGCCGCGTCCTGGGATCGTATGAACCCCTTCGGCGTCGATCACAACTCGGGCAGAGGCGTGATTGCCAGCTAAACTTTCGTGGTTCTTTTTTCGAATTTTGCAATTCGTAAATGTCCAGCCCGAGACTCCAATAGATTGGGTATCTAAGTCCATTCCAAAGGAGTCTCAAGCA
>JANMLD010000113.1:0-1077 GCA_031372345.1 Pirellula sp. | reverse complement strand
GATCGGCTGGCTTGCATGGGAATAGCGTATTCCCTGCGTTTTCTCCATAGATTTTTTGAGCGTTTTCGCTTTTCTATCGACACCCAATCCGGCCATTACAGGTGGTTGCACCGGGGGGGTTCTGGTCGTTACTCACGACGGTTTTCTTGCTTCGACTCGGTTTTTGAGGTCGTTTTGCCGTTGCATGCATAGCTTCCAACAGCCATGCATCCGGTTGCGTTGATGCTCGGTGATTTCCTACATTCGATTGCTTTTGTTTCATCATGAGCTCATCACCAATCGGGAATGGGAAGATCGTGATTCGGTAGACTCGAACAATGGGAATCGATGATTGTCCTCGTGAGGCAGTAAGGCAAGTCATAGACAGCTTGCTGCTGAAGATGTTTATCGAACTCGATCCAAGTTTGTACGATTCCTGGAATCACCTTTTTGATTCGAACGTTCTTCAGAAAGTACAGGCTCCAGTCCTCGAGCGTTGTCCAGCTCACTGCATACAACGCGATGACTCGCTGGCTGATCGCGATTATGGCTCGTGTTGTCGTCTTATCTTGAAAGCCAAGCGATTGCATTTCCGGTGTCTTGCATCGCGCACACTTGGGAAGATTTTTCTCTACTCGCTTCGGCTCTGTCTCTTTCGGTTCTGCTTGCTTCGGCTCTGTCGGTTGCAGCTCTGTTTGTTGCTGGTCTGTGGCTGGCGGCGTTGCAACTGGTGCCGATCTGACATCTGCTGACGAATAGTAGTGGATGTCGTTTTTTTCGTTGTACTCGATTAGGAGTTGGCGGCATTGATTGAGCCTCGGCTCTCGCCACTTGCCATGAAAGATCCCGCCGTAGCGCACTCGATGAATGCTTTTTGGGACGATATGCAACATGAACCGGCGAACGAACTCTTCCCCGGTCATCGTCTCGGTCGTGCGGATCTTTCTCTTGTAGCACTTGTATTTGATCGTCACATTTCCATCCTCATCGATCAAGATCCGATAGTCCGAGATGGCGATCCCGAAAACATACTTGCTTCCATATTTGAGAAGTGAGATTTCAGTCCTAAGATGCTTTGGTGTCCTTTTTGCATCGGCC
>JANMLD010000109.1:0-26753 GCA_031372345.1 Pirellula sp. | reverse complement strand
GCTCCTGCCGAGATGGCGCCGCCATGGTTCGGCAGGAGCCTCACCCTCCCGAGTAATGACTTGGTTAGGCAAAGTCGATACTGCCACCCTCCTGTTGCGATCCTTGCTATGCTAGAAAATCTCCACGGTCGAACTTAATCTCGTCCCTTCAGGTTCATTCCGCGAGCCGATTTTGCCTCTCCGTATTCAAACTGCCCTGTTGTTTCTCATTGCCGCCCCGCTTGGCATGCTGGGTTGGATTGGCGTTGCATTGATGCGAAGCGAAGAGTTGAGCGCAAGACGACAAGTGGTTTCGGTGGCCGAAGGAAGGCTCCTCGAACTTGTTCGCGCCATCGACGACGCGATGTCCAATCAGCATCGCCAAGTCAAACAACAGATGGAACAGGAAGGCAAGCTGCCTGAACGCTTGATGCTTTTGGAGCGAAAAGAGCCGCATTTGCGACGAACCCTGTGGGTCTCGGCTCGTGGGCCATTGCTCTATCCGCCGGCCCCTTCCTCCAACGCGGACAACGAGTATTTGATCTATAACGAACTGACGATGCTGGCCCGTCAACGACCACCTGTTCCATTCGCCATTCGCCGGAAACTGGTCGCGAATCCAGCGGACGCGCCGTCCACGCTCAGGCTTGCAGCAGAAACCACCGCCAGCGAATCCGTGTCGAAGGGGCAGGAACCAAGTGAGGTTGGTGATCAACTCGTGGCCAAAGAGGCTCGATGGCGAGAGTGGTATTTTGACGAAGGCCTACAACTCGTCGTCTGGAGTGTTCGCCCGGATGGTTCAGCCATTGGATGTTGGCTGGAACGAGCTCGTTGGATGGCGGACTTGATCGCCATCCTGCCGGACGCCGAACCGTCGGCGAACGATGGTGCCACAGCCTTGATTGATACCAATGGAAACGTGGTGTACCGTTGGGGATCGATGGATGAACTGCCTGAGACGCCCCTAGCTGAGGTTGCGCTCAAGGAACCTCTCGCATCTTGGCGTTTCCGATACTACCTTCCCTTGAATACCACCAACACTTCTTCATGGTTGCGCTTCCGACCGTTGGCCTTAGCCGTATCCGCCAGCGCATTGGCGTTGATGGGGCTCGGTGCCTACGTAAGCTCTGCTACTTCGCGGCAACTGCGTATGGCGAAACAGCGTGTTAGCTTTGCTGGCCAAGTTTCACACGAATTGAGGACGCCTCTCACCAATATTCGGCTGTACGCAGAGATGGCCAAGCGGGATTTGACACATGCGGAACCAGCTCTTCAACGGGTCGCTGAGCGACTTGAAGTGATCGATTCGGAATCGAAACGATTGAGTCGATTGATCACAGGCGTGCTTGAATTCATGCAAGGACGCAACAAATCACAGCCCTTAGAATTGCGCGCCGTTGTGCCTGATGAAACCGTCAGACAAGTGCTGACGCAGTGTGAGCTTTCGCTAAATCGAAGTGGAATTGTCGTAACGACCGAACTGAATGCAAACCGTCGTGTTGTTATCGATTCCGATGTGCTAGAACAAATTCTGATCAATTTAATAAACAACGTTGAGAAATACGCAGCATCTGGCAAATCGCTGAATCTTGTAACGAATATGGACAACGACTTCTTGACGGTGGATGTTCGCGACTCAGGAATTGGCATCGCCAAGCGTTTTGGAAATCGAATCTTCAAGCCGTTCTTCCGACTCGACGATTCGATTACGGCTCCGTCGGGCACTGGGCTTGGATTGACCATTGCGCTAGCTGCAGCCAAGCGTCATGGCGGAGGGCTTGAGCTGATACCTAGCAAGTTGGGAGCTCACTTTCGCCTGCGATTGCGAATTTGGAACGAAGCGACAAAACAAGAAGGAGTGAATGCATGAGGATTCTCGTAGCGGAAGATGATTCGCATACACGATCCGCCTTGGTGGAGCTGCTCACGTCGGATGGACACCAATGCGTTTCCGCAGCCGACGGAGATCAGGCATCCAAGTTGTTTGCCGAGATCCATCCGGAAATGGTTTGTTTGGATGTCATGATGCCTGGCCGAAGTGGTTATGACCTTTGTCGCGAATTTCGACGCATGCGACCCGAAGTCCCGGTTATTTTCATCACCGCCAAATCGGAACAGATCGACAAGGTGCTCGGCCTTGAGCTTGGCGGGGATGATTACATTGTGAAGCCGTTCGGCTGCCAAGAAGTGCTTGCAAGAGTGCACGCGGTTGCCAGGCGTTGCCAACGATTGGAGCCCACGAAAGAGCAAAGACAAGAGCCAGAATTCACTATGGACGGCCTGATTGTCTATCCGAAGAAGCTTAGAGCCGTGCGAGACAAAACGACCTTCAAAATCACAAATCGGGAAATGCTCTTGCTGCAATTGCTATACGATCACGCGGGGCAAGTCGTGGCCAGGGATTTGATTTTCAACGTCTGCTGGGGTTATGCTCATGTTCCGAATAGCCGAACTCTAGACCAAATGGTCAGCCAACTTCGCAATCGCATCGAACGCGATCCAAAAACCCCGCGCATTGTTCAAACCGTCTACGGGGCAGGGTATCGCTACGAACCAGATGAATCAGATTAGCCCTAATCACAACCCGATACGTAAGTGAGGGACCGGCGAAGTTGTCCCTCGCTAACGCTCTAATGCTTCGGGTCGGGATGCTCCAGTCGTCGTTTGACAAATTAAGGCGAGCGGCAGACTAAAAACCAGCTGCCAAGGGTTTCAATGGGAGAGCGAGGCTCCTGCCGAGCTTGGCGTTGGTTCGGCAGGAGCCTCTCCCTTCCGGTATAATCAATGCCGCCGCTCGCCTACGAACGATTCCGATAATCGATCGCAGCGTTGATTCAAGGAGCGATCGTCAAGATGAAAAGCGAGTTTGGGTATGGCAAAAGAATTGCAAGGGATCGTCTGGTTGATCGCCTCCCTATGGATCGTTTATCTCAGCGATGTCCTGTTGCCGATCAACTTGACAGAATACGGACTCGTTCCCAGAACGTACCGAGGTTTGGTGGGAATTCCATTGATGCCGTTCCTGCATGGAAGCTGGGGCCATTTGTTGAGCAACACCATTCCGCTTTGCATCTTGCTCTTCATTTTACTTAGTTCACGACGCGACTATTTGGAAGTGATCGTGAGTATTGTGATCTTCGGCGGTTTGCTGCTGTGGTGTTTTGGTCGCGGCGCTGTGCATGTGGGCGCGAGCGGCCTCGTTTACGGACTTGTGGCTTTTCTGATTGCCAGTGGCTTTGCAGAAAAGAAGCCGGTTCCCATCTTCATCGCTCTGTTGGTTGGTTTTTTGTACGGAACAACCTTGTTTTTTGGCGTCTTGCCTACCGCTGGAGCAGCTGTTTCCTGGGATGGCCATTTGTTCGGCGCCATCGCCGGTGTGGGGACTGCGTACGCTCTCGCAAAAAAACCTGATTCCGAAACTTTGGACCCCGCATCCTAGCTGAGTTCCGCTCGTTAAGGCGAGCGGCGGACTAAAAAACCACCTGCCAAGGGTTTCAATGGGAGAGCGAGGCTCCTGCCGAGCTGGCGTCGCAACGGTTCGGCAGGAGCCTCACCCTCCCGGTCAATGACTTGGTTGGAAAAGTCAATATATATACATGTTCATAGGGGTGGCCTCTCCCTCCCGATGTGAGCAATGCTGCTGCTCGCCCAAGGATTTTCTCCGTTCATTGACTTTGCTCACGAGTCGATGCTGTTCGAAGACAGAAGATTGGAAACCGTTTTTAGACCACTCTGGATCGCTCCTTCAATGCTGCCTGTCTCACAGTAGTCACCACATCGCCAAACTCGTTCGCTAACCCTCGAACCATTAACACACGATGCGATGGCTGGCGGCGTCTGGTTTGGCAACGCGTAGGGAACACGATACGTCCTGAGGTGACGCCAGGAACGAGCTTGGTTTCCAAACCAGTCTATGAGTTGCGCTTGGACCGAGGCCAAGAGGGACTGGCCGGTCGGCTTGATTTGGTCGATGGTGCTGACACTCAGTAAAGACTTGCCCGGAGGAGCATAGGTCGGTTGCGCAAAATTTGGAAAACACAAATTGTTGATCACTCCGTCCCGCTGGCCGTTGAGCACCAAAGTTGCCTCACGCAACGGCGGATCGATGACTTCGAAATACAAACAGCTTGTCGAGGCTGCGCGGAAATCAGAACGATAGTTTGGTGAGACAGAGCCTAATTGGGTCAATAGTCTCAAAGCGGCAGGCTCCTCGGTTGCAACGATCACATGATCGGCCGAAAGCACTTCGCCGTCGGACAATTCAACGCTTCCATCGTGGACTCGACCGACCGTCGTATTGAGTCGGACGGATTTGAGTGGTAATTCGGATGCGATCTGAACTGGTATGGCGTGCATGCCTTGAGCTGGTAACGCGGCAACTCCAGTGCTGAATGTGCGAAATACAAACTCCATCATGCTTGCCGAGACGCTGAGCGAGTCGTCGAGAAAGATCCCGCCAAAGAACGGCCTGAAAAACCGCTCGATGATCGTTTGGGTAAAACCAATTTGCTCAAGTCGTTGTCTCGCAGAAACACTGTTGGTACTTAAGAGTCTCGAAGGATCGGCTTGGCAAACTCGCTTTCGAAAGGATGCTATCCGAAGCTTGTCAGCGAGGCTGCCGACCGGGGCGAACAGCGTCTCCAATGCATGCCAGGGGGCTTGATACCAATGGGACCGGAGTGGGTCGCAAACGCGGTATCGTTTTCCGCGAAATTGGATGAGTGCGCCAGCTGGAAACGTTCCTAATTGCAACTTGGCCAGATCCAACTCTTGCCCCGCCGTTTGGTAGCCAGTCAAGTAGACTTGAAAACCATGGTCAAGTAAGAAGCCATCCACCCGATCCGTTTGTATGCGGCCGCCGATACGGTCGCGTGCTTCCACGACAGTAACGGACCACTTCGATCGATGCAGTTGTCGGGCAGCTGTTAAACCGGCCAGGCCCGCTCCGACAATGATGGCACTGGGCATCTAATCTGGCTCCGTCCCGGCTGACACGGCAGCGTCTGCCTTGTTGGAACGGGAGAGTTTTGGGTTCTCGATATAGGCTAAGACGAGCGCGATGTCCGCCGGTGTGATGCCACTGATTCGGCCAGCTTGATCCAAATTGATTGGTCGAATGCGGCCAAATTTCTGCTTCGCTTCGGTTCGCATGCTGGTGATTGACTCGTAAGAAAAATTCTTCGGTATGACTTTGTCCGCCATGCGATTTTGGCGGTCCACCTGGATCTGTTGACGGGCAATGTAGCCAGAGTACTTGGTATCAAATTCGACCTGCTGAGCAACCTCGGCATCGAATTGGGCTAGCGATTCTGGAAACAGGGCAGCTAGTCCCGCCCAAGTTATTTCGGGTCTACGCAGATGTTTGTCGGCTGGGGTGTTATCGACGCGAAGCTGCGACAGCAACTTAGTAGCCAATTCAATGGCATATATTTTTTTGGTGAAGCGATCGTATCTTGCCTGATCGACTAGACCGAGCGAGTAACCCAGCTCAGTCAATCGCCGATCCGCGTTGTCTTGTCGCAGCATCATGCGGTATTCGGCTCGACTGGTGAACATGCGATACGGTTCATCGACACCGCAGGTGACGAGATCGTCTGCCAGCACACCCATGTATGCAGCCTCACGCCCCAGTACCAGTCCATCCTTGCCTTTCAATCGCAACGCGGCACTGGCACCCGCAATCAACCCCTGTGCGCCTGCTTCTTCGTAGCCGGTGGTTCCATTGAGCTGCCCTGCGAAAAACAGGCCTTCGACGCTCTTGGTTTCAAACCATGGTTGCAGTTGGTCGGGCGGACAGAAGTCGTACTCGACTGCGTACCCGTATCGCATGATTTGCGCGTTTTCGAGGCCCGGGATTAGCCGCATCATTTGGTCTTGGACGTCACGAGGCAGCGATGTGGAGATACCGTTGACATAGACCTCGAGCGTATTGCGGCCCTCGGGTTCTAAGAAGAGTTGGTGTCGGCTTTTGTCGGCGAAGCGAACGACTTTGTCTTCGATGGACGGACAGTAGCGAGGCCCGGTCGATTGGATCTGGCCGGTGTACATTGGAGCGCGATGTAGGTTGTGGCGGATCAGCGAATGCACCGCCTCGTTGGTATACGTAATCCAGCACGGGACATGAGGACCGGGAAGGGAATCGGTCATGTAGGAAAAGGGCTGCGGCGATGCGTCGCCCGGTTGCATCTCGGTCTTCGAATAGTCGATGGTTCGACCATTGAGACGAGCGGGAGTTCCCGTTTTGAAACGTTGGACGCGAAAGCCCAAACGCAAGAGGGCTTGGCTGATGCCGGACGTGGTCCCTTCGCCGGCTCGTCCGCCAGGAGTCTTGGCTTCGCCGGTATGCATGATGGCTTGAAGGAAGGTGCCGGTCGTTAGAACGACAGCTTTCGCGTGATAAGTTGCATCCCCTTTGACGCGGACGCCGACGATGTGTTCTTGACCATCGATCGATTCGGTGAGTAGGTCTTCGACCAATTCTTGCCGCAAGTCGAGGTTTTCCATTTCCTCGATTCGGCGTTTGATTTCGAACTGGTAGCCTTTCTTGTCGGCTTGAGCGCGGGGGGAGTGCATAGCAGCCCCCTTTCGGCTGTTGAGCATTCGGAATTGGATGCCGGTCCGATCGATCGTTTCGCCCATCAGTCCGCCGAGTGCGTCGATTTCACGCACGATTTGGCCCTTAGCGACGCCGCCGATGGCTGGATTGCAGCTCATTTGTCCGACCGTGTCCAGATTGCCAGTTAATAAAGCGACGCGTGCCCCGAGCCGGGCCGCGGCCGCGGCAGCCTCGGTCCCCGCATGGCCTGCTCCCACGACAATGATGTCATAGTCGTATCGATTCATTTCCAATTTGCTTTTCCGAAAAATTCTACAAGTGTGTATCTCGACACTTTGTGTCCAGAATCACGGCACAGAGTGCCGTGCTACACTGGGCTGATCACGCGTTGTCTATCGTATCCGTAGAACCGACGGTTGACGAGCAACGAAAGTTAGTCCATCCTTGATTTTATTCCATTTATCACCTTCTGTCCGGTACGATTCCTGCACAACTCCCATGCCTAAACCATCGACATTTTTGTGTAGCATTTGGTTCAGCACTTTAATCCTTACTGCGTCCGCACTTGGACAGTCTGCGACAAAGCCCGCGGATCTTGCGATAATCAACGCCAATATCTTGATTTGTGATTCTGGCATGACTCGAGCAAACGCGATCGCATTACTTGACGGGCGAATTGCAGCCATCGGTGAACGTTCCGAAATTGAGTCGCTCATAGGTAAGTCGACGCAGATTGTCGATGCCGCTGGGATGACCGTCACCCCAGGATTGATCGATAGCCATCTTCATTTGATTGGACTTGGGCAATCGCTCCAGATGCTCGACCTGAGCCAAGCCAATTCCTGGGAAAAGATTGAATCCTTGGTAGTCGAGGCATCGTTGCGTTTGCCAAAAGGGACGTGGATTGAAGGACGCGGTTGGCATCAATCCAAGTGGACTTCACCACCCAAAGGAAACGTCGATGGTTACCCCCAACACAGCGCTTTGAGCGCCGCGGTGCCAGACCATCCAGTGGTACTCACACATGCCAGCGGACATGCCAGTTTTGCCAACGGGGCCGCCATGAAACTCGCAGGTGTGGATCGAAACACGCCCGATCCTAAAGGTGGTGAAGTGCTAAAGGACTCCGATGGGAATCCCATTGGTGTTTTTCGAGAGAACGCGCAGTCTCTCATCCGACGAGCGCAGGCGAGGACCACCGAGCGGCTAAGCGATGAACAATCGCTTGCCTCGATGTTAACGCAGCTTCAATTGGCCGGGAAAGAGTGCCTGAAGCATGGAATCACAGGTGTGCACGACGCGGGTAGCAGCTTTGCAACGGCTCGGCAGTTCAAGAGATTTGCCGAATCCGGTCAGTTGCCTCTCCGCATGGCGGTAATGATCCGCGAGGGGAGCGATAGCCTAGCAGCACAACTGGATGCACATCGCTTGGAGAGTGTGGGCGACGGCTTTCTGTGCGTGCGAAGTGTCAAAGTTTCTATCGATGGGGCACTTGGCCCCCACGGTGCGTGGCTGCTTGAACCATATAGCGATTTGTCCACTTCAGCTGGGTTAAACACGGTAGCCATTGACGAACTCAAGAGCATTGCCAAGCTTTGCAAAAAGCACGATTGGCAGTTATGCGTGCATGCGATAGGGGATCGAGCTAACCGAGAAGTGCTCAACGTATACGAAGAAGTTCTCGGAACGCAAGCTTCTAGCGATCACCGATGGCGGATAGAGCACGCTCAGCACCTTTCACCTGACGATATTCCACGCTTTGGTAAGCTTGGAGTCATTCCAGCAATGCAAGCCAACCACTGCACCAGCGATGCGATCTTTGTGCCGCAACGATTGGGCGAGAGACGCAGTGCTCTCGGGGCATACGTTTGGCGATCGCTCATCGACACAGGGTCTATCATCCCTAACGGAACGGATGCTCCTGTGGAGCGAGTCGATCCACGGGCTAGTCTGTATGCAGCGGTGACACGTCAACTTGCATCCGGCGATCAGTTTTATCCAAATCAGTGCATGTCGCGCGAGGAAGCTTTGCTGAGCTATACCCTTTGGCCTGCGCGAGCTGCTTTTCAAGAAAAGCAGTTGGGGTCTTTGGAGAAAGGCAAAATGGCGGACTTAGTCATGTGGGATACCGATTTGCTCCATTGCAAGCCTTTGGACATATTGACAGCCAAAGTGGAGCTGACGATTTTGGCTGGATCGATCGTTTATCAATAAGATGCTATGTGCGGTTCTAACTACACTGACCGCCGGTCGCGGAGCGAACCGCCCTTCGTGGATCCGTCGCTCCGCCGACGGATGTCCTGTTTCTTAACGCCGATTACGTGTATCGATCCGAATGGATGTATCCATCGAGCGGCAGCCTGCCCATCTGCCATTTTTTTGAAGGAGCTCGCATGTGCGGTTCCAACTACATTGACCGCCGGTCGCGGAGCGAACCGGCCTACGTGGAAACACTCTGCTAGCGCTGCAGGGCCAGTTGATCGAAATGATGAAAGACGATACAATGACTCATCACTCTTTGAGCTTCGGTGCGAGCTTGGGATCGTATTTCGAGCCTGCTGAAACTTGAGTTAACGTTAATCGAACTTTGGTTGGGAAAAACTTCTCAGAATCCGAGCGTTTGTGCGCGTTACCGGAACCGCCACTCTTGTCTTTGAGCACCAAGTCCATTTGCTTGATACCTTCCGCCCACACAATCGAATCGTTCTCCCAAAACGATTTCATGGAAATGTCCTTTTCGTACACGCCAATTTTTTTGTAGATGTCGGTACCAAGGCAACCATATCCGTTTTTTTGCCCCTTATTGGGTATGTAGCAAATGCTCCAAGTTGTCGGTTCGTCACCAGCAGGTTTTTCCAAAACTTCTAATCGAACATGAACGGTTCCGTTGCGGTAATCCACAGGTGAAGTCCAGTCTTTTGGACGTTCGAGGTTGAGCATTTTGTCCTTCACGTAGTAGTGTGACTTGAGTTTACGGCAGCTAGTGCCAGGACCGATTACCGAGGAAACCCTTCGCCGACTGAAAGACCAATCACTAGAATTATTTCAGGTTGTTCCGAAGAAATAATTTTCGACAATCTCACTGCGCCAGAAATGTACAATCACTACCATGAGGATTCGATCAATGAGTCGAGTATTTAGGCGAGCGGCAACAATGGTTATACCGGGAGGGAGAGGCTCCTGCCGAACCAAAGCCAAGCTCGGCAGGAGCCTCGCTCTCCCATTGGGACACTTAGCAGGTAGTTTTCACTTTGCCACTCGCCTAACAGTTCTTTTTGCCCTCACTACCAGCATTGTTATCGCAGAACAACCGAACGTGGATGTCGGTCCGGCGGACTTAATTATCGAGAATGCCAAAATCTTTCGGCCTGGCTTTAATCATGTCGCGTTGGCCATTAAATCGAATCGCATTCTAGCGGTCGGCACACAGGCCGAAATAGAGGCATTCATCGGTCTCAATACGAAGCGGTTGGACGCAAGGGGTTGCTCCGTAACGCCTGGAATCCATGATGCACATGTTCATTTCCTATCCGGTAGCCTAGGCTTGTCTCAAGTCGATTTATCCGATTTGGATTCGATAGAGGCAATCGAGGCGAGGATTCGCTCATTCGCTGATCTTCATCCGAATCAGTCATGGGTTGTCGGACGCGGTTGGGTTTACGGAACGTTTGAGGATGGACTCCCGAACAAGGCGTTACTGGACCGCATGGTACCTGACCGGCCTGCCATCATGAAGTGCTACGATGGTCACACCTTGTGGGTAAACTCCCGGGCATTGGTGGCCGCCAATATCACTCGAAATACCAAGGATCCAGAGGGCGGGATTATCGTCCGCGACTCTGCTACCGGTGAGCCAACGGGCGTGCTGAAAGAAGCGGCTCAAACATTGATGGACAGTGTCCTTCCAGAACCGACGCTCAGTGACAAATTGTTGGCTCTTCGAAGGGGTATTGCAGAAGCTCATCGGTTAGGTGTCACCA
Organism: Pirellula sp.; assembly: GCA_031372345.1. Lineage (GTDB taxonomy): Bacteria > Planctomycetota > Planctomycetia > Pirellulales > Pirellulaceae > JBKCUI01. The sequence goes on along the minus strand of JANMLD010000109.1, from coordinate 16,238 downwards.
GTGTTTTGGATGCAGGAGTCGATCGGGCGGAACTCGAGTTGTTTGAGACGCTTCGAAAGGCGGGAGAGTTGTCGTTGCGATTTACGTTCGCGTTGACTAGTCGAAGGAATATGTCCGAGTCCGATGCTGACCAGCTAACTGCGCTTCGGAAAGACTTTCCTGAATTGAATGTTCCTGCTGTCAAGTTGTTTGTGGATGGGGTCATCGAATCGCATACTGCAGTCCTGCTATCAGCCTACGCTAACCGACCGACTAGTCTCGGATTACCTGAAACGAGCAAGGACGACTTGGACCGTATTGTCGAATTGCTCGACCGACGTGGTTGGCAGATCGTTGCACACGCGATCGGTGATGGTGGCATCCGCATGACACTGGACGCTTTTGAGCGAGCACAGAAGATAAACCCGACGCCAGCAAATCCACAACGACATCGGCTCGAACACATTGAATCAATTAGCAAAGCGGACATCGATCGTTTCGGTCGGCTGGGGGTAATTGCCTCGATGCAACCTTACCACGCTAATCCGAATAGCAATATCTTCGGTGTATGGGCCGTGAATCTCGGGTCCGAGCGTGCATCGCGCGCTTGGGTTTGGAAGAGCATTCAGGACGCGGGCGGTCAACTCGCGTTTGGCAGCGACTGGCCGGTAGTCGGTCTGGATCCAAAGCTGGGTATGCATACCGCGCTGACCCGGCAAACGCTGCGGGGAGAACCGGTCGGAGGCTTTATCCCCGAACAGCGATTGCCATTGGAGGCCGTACTCGACGCCTACACGCGAGGTTCGGCTTTTGCCGAGTCTGCCGAAGAAAAAAAGGGTACGCTGGCTGTTAGGCTGTTGGCCGATGTGGTCGTTTGGGACCAAGACCTCTTCTCGCTTCCTGTCGAAAAAGTGCATACGGCCAAAGTCCGAACCACGATCTTGGATGGGAAAGTTGTTTACCAATTGAGCGAATAAGAGTTGGAATGGCGATTTGCAGTACCTACAGGACAGCTACCCTTAAAGCGGTTTTAGTTGCCCTAGGACTTGCTTCCGTTCTTTGGGCGATAGTCGATTGGCGATGGAGATAAGCGTTCCTCCAATTCGGAGTCGCCCATAATATGTTCGGCAATTTCCATCATGACGACACTTTTTTCATAGTTGCTATCAACCTTGTCAATCGCTTTCAACAGAACTCCAATCGTTGGCTTCGATAGTGGGTCCGCCACAGCAACGACAGTCAGTCTGTAAAACGCATCGAAGTTCGTACGGTGACTGAAGCGTTGTCATTTCCATGGCGAGACGCCACGTTTGGGTAACATCCAAATGAGGCAACCACAATCGTTCGGTAGCGCTTTTAATGAGTCAATGCGGCTGGGGAAAAACGCTTGTCGCTAGACAAATTTCGTGAGCCTTTCGTTGGTTTTTTCTACCATCGATTCTAACTCGATGTATGCCGGAGTTTGATTTAGTCGTTTGAACCGTTTCAAATGGTAGTCGTATTCCTCGGCATCGTAGAATTTTCGAAACTCAGTATCGTCTTCGGACTCCAAGATTATTAGGAATTCTTTGAGAGCTGTAATTTCCTTGATGGCGGCTTCTTTTTCTTGCCTCCCAAAATAGATGGCCTGGACTTTCTCTTGCCGGTCGAATGCCAAGTCCAGGAGTTGGATGGCTTCATTCTCCATCTCGTCGTGAGCTACATTTCCGGCAGAGACGGGTTTGTAGTTCTTGAGCGCTTGCGTCAGGCTCTTGATGCAGTCTAGGTTCGGTTTAAGGTCTTCACTTGCGCCCTCCACCGGTAGCTTGTCGGGAGTTGGAAATGGACCGATTGCTTTGAATGCTTGGAGTACCATCTTCTCATGTTCCCCTGATTGAAGCTTGGGGCTTGCGTCCCTTTCCGCTCGACTGGTGAGTATGGCCCAGCATTTTGTGTCCAAGGATAACGTTGGCGCCCAATTGGTTTTAAACTCCGCATCAAACTTGAATTTGGTCGGATCGGTTAAGTCTCGATCTTCGTTCAGAAGCGTGACCAAATAGTTACGAACTTTGTCCTCGGAGCCGCTGACGGCTAAAGTGTTTTCGTTGAGACCTACCGAGTTCAAAACCATTCTTGCAATTGGGTCTGGGGGCTGAAGTTCGGTTGCAGCCCATGCCAGCGCGTGCATTCCCAAGGAGGGATTCAGGCGCAGGGCTTTCAATCCGATCTGTCGATTGCCAGGATTCTCAATGGCTTCGCGTGTCGTGTTCCAAGCCTTTTTCATCATGGCCAAATCATATCGCTTTTCTGCTATTTTGGCTGCTTTCTGAGCAACGCCCGACACCTTGGAAATGGTCTTTCCGATGGCTAGCGTGATAGGAGTTGGAATCGATCCCAAAATCTCACCGGCGATTTGAACCAGCATGAGCGCTTGCTCGACTGTACGGAACGCGCATTGTTCTTTCTTGTTATTATAGAAACCTTGAATCGTGCTGGTGAGTGAACTGACCGCAATTTTTGACCGCTCCAGATCGACTTGGAAGGCTTTCCAAAGCGCCCAACGTTCGGAAGCTTTTTTGACGCTGATGGCAAATTCCATGATCAACTTAGCGGCTTTGAGTGGGCCGACCACTTCGCCAACAATGACGTCGGTAACTTCCGCCGTCGCCCAACCTGCGATTCCTATCGAACCGGAACCGGCGCCCTGCAGAACGTTACCGATCGAGTTCACGAGTTCCAGTATTTTACGATCCTTCTGCATTTCTTCGACCAGAATCTCGATGCTTCTTTGTTGCGCTGCCGAGACTCCTCCTTGGTCCATGAGCACGAGCATATTTTCGAACTCGCGCATTTCATCTTCAGACTCATTCAACTCCTCCACTGCATTCGTTTCGGCTTCTTCGTCTCCATAAAGGGCACCCGCCGCGATCTGACGAAGCGTCTCCTTGTTACTGAAGACTTGTTTGAGCTCACTCTGAGCGTCTTCGGCCGCCGAACGAACCACGTCCACCATCTCGTTGATGGCCTTGTCCGGATTCAACTCAAAGGCTTCGTTGAACTTGGCACCACTGGTTTTTCCCCGCACTCCCTTGGCGATGGTCTTTCCAACACGAGCGACTTCTGGAGTGAAGGCCGAAAACATCACTTCGATCGCCTGGGCGATCTGATGGATGAATTCCGCACCATTGACATCCGACGCAATCGCTTTGGCAAGGCTCGCCGGTTTTAATTTCGATCGAAACAATCCTTCGATGGCATCGGATGCATCGGCGGAGACACCTTTTTTTAGGACGGCAACAAAAGTAGTGTCGATGGAATCCACAGCCGTCTTAGCCAGATCGTCGGCGGATTCTTCCTTTAGGATCTTTTTTATGTCCTTGTCGAAGCTGTGTAGTTCCTTAGCAATCTTAGCGATGTCGATCCCGGCCTCGGTCAATTCCTTGGCCATCTCGCCGCCCGTCATCGTATAGAATTTGGCAGTCGCAATAGTATCGCTGGTCGGCTTTGCCAGAAATTTCTTGATTGCCGCAAGCGTTTCGTTGTCGTCCTTCAGCCCAGTCAGCTCTGCAAATCGACCAAACGTTTTGTCCAGCCTTTTCATTTTTTTCGCATTTTCAAGAACGCCTCGTTGATAATCTGGATCGGCAGCATTGTCGTTGTATAGTTTGATTTTCGGCCACTGATCTCCATAGGCCTTCTTTCCTTGTTCGTCATCCAGGAGGTTCCCGTTGGCTACGTTTTCCGATTGATATTTTTTGATCGCTTTCCAACCATCCGGCCCATAATTCATTTCGCCGACAGTGTTATCCATCTTGGATGGATCTTTTTCGGTGCCGAGCGTGGACTTGATGTACTTCCATCCATCGGCCCCATATTTTTCTGTACCGCTTGCGTCGTCGAGCTTGAGGGCTTTGTCAGGATGCAGAAAGAAGTCTTCTCTTAAGACGTTTTTGCTGTCCATACCTCCTTTCCAACCTTCAAGGTTTTTTTCAGCCTTGTAGGCTGCGAAACCTAACGAGGCAAGGTCTTTGGTGAAGAGAATATTCTCAACATTTTCCTTGCCAATCGAGTCGACAACGCGATCTTTGAGTTGACTAAGTTTGCCACCAATGGCTTTGGCTTTTTCCAGTTTGCCTCGCGAGCCGGCCAGACCAGATTCAATCTTAGAATCCTTCATCAACTTGTCGGTTCGAGACTCTTCCAATGTCCCTTTGTAATTCTTGATCGTGTTGGTAAGCAATCGGTGCACTTCACTGTACTTGTCCCGAACTAGATTCTCCGGCAGGATGCCTTCGCGGACGAGGGGCGTGAACACTTCATCCATGACATCTTGAATGTACGTGGGACTGTTGGGATCAAAGACTGGCTGGCCATCGGGCGTCTTCAATGCCAGGGCATCATTCGTAAACTGGACAACCAATTCCATGGCTTTTTGAACTCTTGCTTGATCCTCCTTCGAAATTCCGCGTCCGTCCTTGGTTGCGGCAAACGTATCAATGGCGTACTCTTGCCCACGCTCATCGATCGATTTGACTGCCTTGCCTTTGGAATTCGTGATCGAGAACGTCATCCCCTCGCGTATCGTCTTCTTGTCGAGTTTATCGATAGCACCAGACAATGCGAACTGCCTGGCTTCCGAACGTGCTGCGATCCCTTTTAGGTCCACTGCAGTTTTGTCGTCGGCAAGATAATTGATGAATTCGACAACTTCTTTTGTGTCCATGAGCATATTGGTAGTATTAGAGAAAGGGTTCGTCCTGGAGTCATAGGTGTTCGCACGGTTATCGCTATGCACCGACCAGCGTTTCAATCTCAACGCGCTTCAATGTCGTGCGTAGATTTCCGAGCGATGACATGATAACCCCAGAGTTGATGGGATTTTCGCTAAGTTTACGGAGAACAGGGTTTTTCAAAATCTGTTCTCTTTGCTGTCGCATGATTCGCAAAACAAGCTCGCGTGCAGCCAGCCGTTCTTCGGTTGCCGATTGGTCGTTGAGCAAAACGTCCATTGGTCTGTCAAAAGCCCCCGTTCGGAACAGGTCGTTCATGCCGTCGACAAAGCTGGCTGCTTTCTTGATGTTCTCAGGTTTGACTAAGTCCTTCGTTATCGGATCTTGCAAAATGGATGTACCGGTTTCATCGATCGATTGCGACAGATCTTTAATGGCTTGCACAAACTCTACGGTTCTCGAATTCCATTCCGCTTGTACCTTTTTGAGGTCACCGGTGACCCTGACGTTCGTCGTGTCTCCAGAGCTCGATAATCGTCGAGCCATTTCTTTTTGATCGGCAAGAATTTGGCGAGCTTGCTGAAATGCATTCCTCGCTTTGTTCAGATCGGGGGAAGGTTCGGCTTTGGCTTTCTTGTGGGGTAAGGATTCGAGCATGGCAAGGTAGGGTTTGACTATCTTCTTTGCGGAACTAACGACTTTATCCATGCCCCCGAGAACTTGTTTACGTTCGGTCTCAAGGGCCTTCTTTGCGTCTTTCGACGTTTCTTTTTCCTCTCGCAATTTGAAGGCCGTTTTGACCGCTTCGCGATCGACTTCTTTAAAGAGTTTCACTTCGGAAGAGAATTGCTGAGCGAGCGTCTTGACTTCGATGTGTTCTTGATTGCATTCTGCGTTGAGTTCAAAAAGTGCCTCGCGCGGATTGGACGGATCGTTTAGGACATTGTTCAATTTGTCTTCAAGTTCTTTGGCGATTTGGTTTGCCCGTGCAATTCCACCATCTTCGACCTTGATGGCATTCTCCGCATCCTCGACACGGGCATCAAAGTATTTCTCAAGTGGTTTGACTCGCTCCGTAACGAGAGTGCTGGTTTTCTTGCGAGTCTCTTTCCAAAGATTCTTAAGTTGCTTGATGCGTTGCGCGAAACGAAGGTGGTCATCCTTTACAAGCTTTGCTTTTTCAACGGCCAATCGAATCGGTTCGCCGAGTTTCTCGAGTTCAGCCAAACCCTCCTTCGGGCTCGATCGTCTCGCCAGTTCGATTGCAGTGTTCAACTGCGTATCTAGTTTTTCATGTGTTTGTGGCAAATAATCGATGACGACACCGTCCGAACCAGTTCCCAATAGGCTGCCGAGTTCCTTAATTTTCTTGTCGACGTCGTTGTACAGTTCCGAACCTTTTTTACCCTTTACTGGGATGACAGCATTTACACGATCCGACAGTTTGTCCATTTCTTCCATGGCGATTTTGATCAATTCTGGATCTCGCGATTGGAGTAAGCTTTGGACATCCTTGAGCTCGTCCGCCAATTGCTCCTGGTATCCCTTGTAATTGTAACCAAGGTCGACATTTTTCATCTTAGGTTCGAGTTCGTCCTTGATTCGTTGTTCGGAGGCTTTGACCAACTCGTCGGTTTTTTGGGACAGGGTCTTGGCCAAAGAATCAGAGAACTCCTTCAACAACGTCACGTAGCCCTCTCCATTCGGGTCAATAAGCTTATAGTTGCTCCTGAATTGTTGTGTATCCACCGCCAAGGCATCCAACTGGTTGAGGAGCTCGTCAATCTTGGTCGTCCATGGTCCTGCATTCTTGGGATCCTCTTGAGGTACCGCATCTTTGACCTCTTGCTGCCGCTTTTCAATGTCTTCAGCTAACGAAACGGGATTGAGCGATCCTATGTTTTTGATCAGTGTCTCATACTTTTTGGTGACGTTGTCTTTCGCATCGGCAAGTTTTCCGAAAAGAGCTTTTGCATATTCAGACGACTTCTGATCTAGCTGAGAGTCGATGGAAAAATCCATTGCAATCCAAAGATTGTCTACATCTTCGATTTGACGGCGATAGCCATTATTCTCAACAAATATGTTGCCAGAAATATTTGCCTTGACGAGTTGCAACTCTTTGCCACGAAGTTCGGAGAGAGCTTTTTGCTTCCATTGTTCTACTTCGTCGTCATTGTTCTTTTTCAGCAATTCAAATTGTTCGAGCAACTTCAAATCGAGAGGCAGGTTCTTTGATTTTAGGGCGTTGTTGAGTTCGTTGAATTCGCCTTCAATATCTTCAAAATGAACCTCGCAAAGGCCTTCCAAATCGGAATCAAGCAACACCTTGGAAATCGGATTGAGGTTCGATAACAAGTTGGAAGTCCAAGTTACAAGAACAATCGGATTGGGAACATCCTTGAAACCGATCGTCTTGATAGCAAACTTGTTGATTTCTTGCAGTTCCTTGATACGCGGCGTCCACTTCTGTTCTAACTTCTGGAGATCCGCATTTTGTCGTGCAAACGACTTGATTTGTTCGATTGCATCCTTGATCACGTCTGTCGCTTTGTCCCAAATTTTGGCACGGGCATGTTCTTCAGCTAACGAGTCGACCATCCTGGAAATCTCCCGTTCCGAGGACGGAATCAATTTGGCGACAGCGTTCCAATCCTGGTCTAAGAGACAACACGCAAGGTACTCTGCCTTTTTTGAAATGTATTCCTCCTGGCGTTTGGAATAACTCTCGATATTCATGTTGATAGCTCGAAAGAGTTGCTCCAATTTCTGGACCGCCAAGTCTTGGTTGTCGTTGCCAGTCTTCTTTACGAATTCGGCTTCATCGTTTTGAATCGCTGCAACGTAACTTGGAGCGACCTCTGCAAGCCGTTTCAGTTGGGGTGTTATTCTCTCCATCCATTGCGTGATCCGAGGTCCATAGTCAACGCCCGAAACTACCGGTTTTAGTTTCTTTGCCTCGTCGACCAGTTGGGTATACGCGGTGAGTTTTTCGATAGCTTCATGATATTGGCGGATTCCTTCGGCCTCGGCCAGTTTTCGAGAAGTCAAAATGAGGCTAGCCAATTTTCCTTGCACTTCTTCTGCAAGAGGGTTCAGTCCCATCTCTTGATGGGCCAATTGTGCGTTCCGGAGCAGCTCGTCCCATTGCAAGGCGAATTTGGTGTCGCTCTTGTCTTCCTTCTTGATTTTTGCGGATTCTTCTGAGGCTTTGCTCAAACTTTTGATCGCATTCTCCGTCGCAGCGATTCCGAGATTGTATTTCTCGGTGATCGTGGTTGGGGCGCCATCTGTCTTTAACGCGAGTTTGGCAGCGGAAACGTATTGGGTCGCTTGATCAATATGCGACTTTACGCTTAAAACTTTGCTGCCATAGAGTTCGCCGGATCGAGCCAACACTTCGTTGGCCTTCATGATTTTCTCTTCCAGTTTTTTTCGGAGTTTGAACAAATCAGGCAGACTGCCCTTAAACTCTTTGTCTTTGCCGAGGGATAGAAAAAGCTCCTCAGCCGCGGCTAGTTTTCGATTGGCTTCCTCATAGTCTCCCTTATCAAAGGCTTGAACGGCATCAGCCAATTGTTTTTTGGCAGGATCGGATTTATCGGAATTCTGTTTAACTGCATCGACCAGATTGGCGACAGCATCGACTTTCTCTTTCTTTCGCGGGAAGAGTTGGTATTGGGCATATCGCGCGAGCTGTACCTTGTGTTCGGCGGGCACCTTGCCGAGACTACTTATGGCCCCCAAGAAATCCTTGGCCTTGGCCAAATTCTTCCCAACGATTAGCGACTCTTTAGTCGTTCCAAGGAACACGTGTGGAGACGCATTGAATGAATTGAGTTCGTTGAAACTACTCTCCGCTTTTTCCAAGCTGATTTTGAATTGCTGTTCCAGTGCCTTGCTCGACTCTTCCTTTTGTTGCTGGGTTTGGGACGTTGCGTTAGCAAGAATGTTAAGTTCAATGGTTAACGATTGAGCGAGTTCCTTGTTTCCATCTTCGGCGGCCTTCAGAGCCATTTCAGATAGCTTGGAAAACTTTTTTGTAACCAAGTCGGCTTCGGTTTCTTTTTTTTCTTTTTCTAGCACTTTGATTCGTTTTTCAACGGCTGCAATCGCATCGCTCAATGCGGTCGACTCAACCGAGTCTTTACTCCAAAGATTCTCGCGCGGGATCTTGAGAAGGTCCCGGGCTTTTTTGCACCATTCGACCGCCTTCGTAATATCTTTGGACCGAGACATCAATAAACTCCGCTATACTTGAAAACGAATTGAATTTCGGACATGACTTTGGCAACCAAAAGCGGTTTGCCCATTTCGTCTAATTGGAAAGCCTTCGACCACAAAACAGGCTCGCCGATGCTTTGTTGGCCAATCGGTTCGCCCCACTTACGAATTTATACGGCCTAAGCAGTTGACGTCATCTTGGTTTCGATCTCCGTCAACGCGTCAAGAATCTTAGACTGAAACTCGCTGCCATCCGTGAATGGGTTTTCAACCAAAAGTTGCACTAGTTCGTTTTTGAGCACTCGATCGGTTAGGCCGCGGAGTAAGTCCGTCGACCCAGCGTTAATACTCTTGTCGAACTCATTTTGCAGTTCGTCATAAAGCGTTTGCAATCCTAGCTCAAAGGCGGCGGTTATTTCACTGGGATCTTCATCGGCCATGTCTTCGATGATCGCGTCCTTGAGGTCGTTGAAGAGCGGCCTAATTTCTATTGGAATTTCTTTCATTCGGGTAAGTAAAAACTTACGTTTTTCAACTATTCCCGTTTGGATCCCGGTTTCCTGCACGCCAGCACTTAGGGCTTGCTCGATCGCAATGGCCAAGCGATCAAGAGCTTTGATCGAATTAGCAAAGACTCCTGCTTCAGCTTGCTCCAACACATAGGCCATGACGGTCCTGAATTTGCTGGTGTCACCCAGCTTATCTTCCAAGGATTTTTTGTAACTCGGTTGTAGGGCTGCAAGCTTGCGTTCGTACTCCAGCCGAAGGGGATCTTCAACCTGCGGCTGCGATTCGCCTGTGCTCTGCGTCGTAGTCGATTGCGACATCACCGACTTGAGCAACTGCCCGACTGCCAGAATGCCTTGCTTTGCCTCTTGCAGCTCGCCTGCGTCCATTTGCTTTTTGACTTGCGCGACGGGCGTAAGCAGTTCCACCTTCTTCTCCGGATAGGTCATTACCGCTTGTTTCAACTGCGGCACCAGTTTGTTCAGCGCCTCTTGCAGCTTCAACTTGAGCGCCTCGTTGCCGACTGTTGGAGTCGACGGTGTTGCGGTTTGCGGTGTTGCGGCTGGCGTCGTTGCGGCTGGCGTCGTTGCGGCTAGCGGTGTTGCGACTGGGGTCGTGGGTGCGTTTGGCGGGTTTGGCGGGTTTGGTTGCGTGGTCGCAGTTAGCGCAGGAGGATTCGGAACAGCTGGGACCGGCGAATTGGCCGCCGCTCCATTGAGCAATTCTTGCAGTCTTGTTTCCAGAGCACTCACGCGAGGTTCCGCCGCGCTGAATTCGGCATCCTGCAGCAGGCCGCGAATTTCCGATGTGGTCTGCTTCAGTTCCCCTTCCGCATTCGGGTTCATGTCCAAAACTTGCGTTATTCGCTCGCCCAGTGCTAGGAATCGAGCTACAAGCGGATTGGATAGATCCTCGTCATCGAACGGAATATCAGGCAACGTCGCAACGATCGCGATTGTCGGCTTGCACTTGAAGTTCGCCTTCTCCTCCAAGAAGTCCTTGAGGATTTTGTCTTTTACCGGCTCTGCGGTGTACCCGTCTGCAGTGGATAGATTAAAAACAAGCTCCATCCCTTTGCCAGTGATGACGCCGAAGTATCCTTCCCCTTTGTAGCCGGATTTCTTAGCTTCGTTCAGCTCATTCTTTTTGACGGGCTTTTTCCTGACCGCCAGATACGTGACTTTGTTTCCTTTACAAACGAGCAAAAAGTTACGCGGTTGCCCTTTTTTGGCCTGATCAAGGAACTTGTCCGTATTCTCACCCAAGGGCGGCAAGCCATCGTCATCGTCTTCATCGCGTGCCATCGAGTCATCCTTTGCAGTCGAACTGTTAAAAACTCTGGTGAACTTTGCCTGCGAACCAAATTTCCCCTCGATTGTGCTGGACTTCAAATCAACTTGCAATCCGGCGTCATGGCGATCGATCCCACATTGCTTAAAAAATCTAATGCGAATCAGGGGCCGGACTGGGGGGCGACGCATGCGGAGCCAGGATCCCTTCGCTGATGCTGAGGATCAACAAAGACAAAAGGAAAACCACGTGGATTACAACGTGCCACATGATTTTCATGTTGTCAACCGTGCTCTCCGCAGTTCCATTCGACTCCGCCCCGTGCCCCAAATCCACTCCTCCGCCAAGCTCGATTCTTCCAGAAATTGCAGCCAAGCCAGGTTAGGTATCCGAAAAGGTGACCTTTTTTTCGCCAACAAAGGCGGCATACTTACCAATGTTGTCAGTGAGGCGGTAACCAGTCTTGAATCCTTGCGAGTTTTTCGCAGCTACAAGCCCACTCTCCTCGACGATCCAATGCCCCTTGTCACCCCGGGCAACTTTCACCTTGACATTTCGATCCGCAACCGTGACCCAGTCCGTCTGCCATTGCACAAACTTTTCGGCAACTGCATCTAGCACATCCTGACCTGACGTACCTAGAACTGCGTCATACAAAACGCCGTCCACTTCTAGATAGGTATGAGCGTCAGGACTTTCAATTCCCTGCCCTGTAAAAAACACTTGCCCATTGGGTGCGGTGGCGTCGTCCAAATAGACATTTCCGCCAAAATCCAACGGCAAAAGCCCACCTTTACCCGGCTGCTTATTCGGACCTGGTAACTTGGAAAGAGGCACGGTCAGCACCATTTCGGGAATAACGATGGATTTGCATTTGGCAGTGGCATTCGGACCTAAAGCTGCCTCAATAACGCTCTTCAACATGCTAACCAACACGTCGCACTGGGCCGCCGGCTGGTCGGGTACGTCAGTGTAACCCAACTTAAGCAATTCCTCTCGTTTTGTTGCGACGAGTTTTTCAAGTTCGTCTGGACTGGCACCGAGCGCATCCGACGGTGTGGTGAAATTGTTGGTGTAGTAGGTCAAGTTCAAGGCGTTCCCTTCGGATAGCATCTCTTCAAAGACGGATTTTGCCAAAGACTGCTCTTGCTCTTTTATCGAACCGGATGTGTCGACCTTTTCCTGGGCTTTGTCCAGGAACGGCAACATCGAAACGTCCTTCAGCAATTTCGCCCACAACACGGTGTCCTTCGCAAGCGCTTCGCGGACTTGCGGATTCTTGAGGGCCTGAACTCGATTGTAGGTGTCGACGTTTTCCAAAAACACGCGGCTGTACGCTTTGGGATCCTTATTCGCCAACTCAGCAGCGTCCTCGGGACTAACCGAGCGAAGATAGAGTGGGTTAATCTTATCCAGCTTGCCTTCGGAGAAATACGTGTACACCAATTTCCCCTGAAGCCGATCGCTATTTATTTTGGGCGGTGACTCGGGCGTTTCCTTTAGCTTCTTGAGCGCTTCCTGCAACATCAAATCCGGAGCTGCATCGTAAAGTGCGTCCATCGCGAATTTGTAGTTTTCGAATCGCTGCGTAAACTCCTTTACGAAGTCCAAGCTGAGCTGGTCGCCATTCTTTTTGGCGTCGTCAATGATTATCTTGGCTGCCTTTCCGATCGTTTGTGGATTCCCAACATGATCCCGCCACATTGCGAACTCTTGATCCTCGTTCCAATGCTTGATCAGTTTGTACGGCAGTAGCTTTTCGAAATAAACGGCATGCTCAGGATTCAAAGGCTGGCCATCATTGTCCATCGCAAAAAAACGAGTGGCCGCTGCGGAAAGGAGCCTTTTCTTTTTGTCATCTTCGTCCGACGGCTTCTTCAAGGACGTCACCAGTTTATCCATGGAGACTTTTTCGTCCAACGCCTTCTTGTCTGGATGCTTTGGTTTTAAGAATGCCAGCTTGAACTTCTTGACTTTTGCTTCTCGGGTCATCGATGAACTCCATGCAATTGAAAATACTCGTAAATTTCGCGGACAGATCGCTGCACGGAACCCGTGCTAAACGAAAGCTCGTTCCAGGGCGGAATCCATCGCTGCTAATGCGCCTCCAAGCGAACTGCGAATAGACACAGCGACATCAAACGGATTGTCATCGCAGGCCTCGACTTGCTCATCGGTTTCAATATGGTCCTTGAACTCCTCTACGAACTCACGCGTCTGGTCGATGAACTTGGCTTTGGATGGACCAGATGCTTTGTCCACGTTCAAGATGGAAGCCTGGAGTGGAACGCGGTGGTTGTCCGTGACAGCATTCAATCCGAATTCCGCAATCTGCCTCAGCTCGGAATCCTCCTGATTGAGAAGCTCGACTCTCAATCTGCTGAGCTGATCATTTACGTTGTCGATGGCGGTGAGCCATAAGGCTTTCGCTTGCTCCCAATTCGGTTGGAATTGTTCGGAAATGGCCTTACCCACAACCACCTCCGCTAATGCCTCCCACTTGCCCTTCTTGGCATCTGGCTCTTTTCCTGCATCGCCGGGCAGATTTTCCCCAACCGTAGTCGGCGTAGTCCTTGTCAACAAAGCCTGCGATACAACTTGTGCCAATCTATCGATGGCTTTGATCGCGTTTTCGTATGCGCCAGCTTCCGCTTGTTCCGTCGCATAGGCCATAATCGCCCGGAACTTGCTGGTGTCCCCCAGCATGTCCTTTAAGGCTTGCAAGTAACTCGGTTGTAGGGCTTCGAGCTTGTGTTCGTATTCAGCCCTACGAGCATGCACAGCAGGCGTCTGCGATTCGCCGCCACCTGGAGCAGACGCCTGAGCCATCACCGACTTGAGAAGCAAGCCGACGGCCAAGATGCCTTGCTTTGCCTCTTGAAGCTCGCCTGCATCCATCTGCTTTTTGATCAGCGCCACCGGCGTGAGCAATTCCACCTTCTTGTCAGGATAAGTCACCACCGCTTGTTTCAACTGTGGCACCAATTTGTTCAAGGCCTCCTGCAACTTCAGCTTGAACGCGTCGTTGTCCACTGCTGGCGGAGGGGCTGCCGGTGCTGGCGGGGCGATCGGCGAAGCTGTGGCTGTTGCCGGTGGTGTGGCAAGCGGTATGGCAGGCGGTGCTGGCGCATTCGATTGTGCGCCGCTCAGCAGCTCTTGGAGCCGAGTTTCCAAAGCCGTTACTAGCGGCTCCGCGGTTTGAAAGTCCCCATCTTGAAGCATGAACCGAATTCCGCTTACCGTTTTTGTCAGTTCGGATTCCGCGTCCGGTCTCGCATCCAAGACTTGCGAGATCCGCTCACCCAACGCAAGGAAGCGAGCGATCAATGGATTGGAAAGATCCTCGTCATCGAACGGAATTTCAGGCAACGACGCAACGATCACGATCGTTGGCTTGCACTTGAAATTGGCCTTCTCCTCTAGGAAATCCTTGAGAACTTTATCCTTGACTGGTTCGGCGGTGTACCCATCGGCGGTAGATAAATTGAAGACGAGCTCCATGCCTTTGCCGGTGATGACCCCGAAGTAACCTTCCCCTTTGTAACCGGATTTCTTGGCTTCGTTCAGCTCATTCTTCTTGACAGGTTTCTTCTTGACAGCAAGATACGTAACCTTGTTTCCCTTGCAAACAAGCAAGAAACTCCTGGGCTGGCCTTTTTTAGCCTGGTCCAAAAATTTCTCGATGTTCTCACCTAAGGGTGGCAAGGAATCGTCATCGTCTTCATCGCGTGCCATTAAGTTGACCTTTGCGTATCGAGTCAAATAGAAATATGGGTGAAAGCAACGGTGGCGATTCTGCCCGATTTGATAATATCTTGCAATACGGCAAGCGTCCTACTGATTGCAGTTAAAACTTTCGGACGCACGATGCGCAGGGGGACGACGCAAACATCGGAGTTCCGGTTAAACCTTGCAGGTTAGCCGACATGGCCAAGGTCAAGGCGAGGGGTTGCAAGTTTGGAACCGCAGAGACGTTGAGATTGGCTGCTGCCGAGAGAATTGCGTTTGCATTAAGGCTGGCTGCGGCTTTAGCCGCTACGGCCGCCGCCGCGGAGGCTTGAACGGAAGCGGTCGCGGTGGCTGTGCCCGAAGCCGTTGCCGTTAAGTTGGCCTGGGCAGTAGCGAGAGCGGATTTCAAAAGCATGCCTGCATTGGGACTTGCAAGGTTGACTCCCAGCGCACTGGCAGTGGCCGCCAATGCACTCAACTTGGCGCTAATGGAGTGCAACAGACTAGCAGGCAGACTGAGAGGTGGAAGCCCGGCTGTCAGCCGAAGTGCCGCATCCAACGCGGCGACTTTGGCCGGAAGCGGAAAGCCTAATCCAACCGCGACAGCGTTGAGACGCATGGCCAACATCGCATTCGCCGACGCTGTTGCCTGAGCGCTGGCCGATACGCTCGCACTGGCGGTTGCGCTGGCGGTCGCCGAGGCCATGGCATTTGCGCTCGCCATGGCGCTCGGCATTCGAAAAGCAACACCAGGCAACGCAAGATTGAGCCCGGTCAGAGCTTGGATCCCTTGAAGCGAAGCCATGGCAGCCTGCAGTTTGTCGAGAACGGCTGAGATCGGTTCCAAAAACTCGTTCAAGGCTCCGAGAACATCCGGCAGTTGCTGGTTGGCCGAGGAAATCATGACATTCATCCGCGCTACAGCCGAAGGAGTCATCGTGCCTAATCCTAAACTCTGATTGACCGATGCGAGAGCTTCGAGGCGAGCAACCGCATTGGCCGATATGGCTGCATTGACGCTCGCCGCAGCCGCAGCCGTCGCAGTCGCGTTGGCTGTCGCCATGGCGTTCAACGACGCGCACAATTGTGGCGCGAGAGTCGCAACAGTATTAAGCGGGCCAAGCTGGTCATTGATCAACGATGCAAGCATCGCCATCGGAAGTTTTCGCAAACTAGCTGCGATGGCAGATAACTGATTCACGCACATGCAACTCATCGCAGCCGAACTACTTCTCGCACGGGAAAGTCATATCACTTCGTTTCGATTGTGACAAAAGCTTACACTGCGAGTGGCAGAATGAAAACTACCATTCATGAATCCATTTTCTTTCTTTGGAGTGCTTCGATTCATCGAAGCTTTTAGAACATCCGGCGTCCAGAATCGCTAAAATTCATTGGCAAAACTTCGAATTGTCTGGATCCAAGCATAAGCTTCCAAAATCGGGACTCCTGTGTCAGATCACGGAAGGGTGCCGGTAAGAAAATTAATGGTAAGAATGTTTTCCGCAAACTTAGAACCTCCGATCCCAATTTTCTTAACACCACCCTCTGGGCTTAAGCCGACAGCATGACAATGCCCCCGAGTTTATCTCGAGTTTATCTCGGGGGATATTTACCATCTCTCTAGCATAAATTCTCAGAATCCCAAACGACTCGTGACGGGAGCATCTCGATTTTCGGCAGATGGATATCAAGGAAATCATTGGATTTCCAAGGGTTCGAGTTTGGCGTCAGAATTTTCGAATTCCGATTCTTGGATGGGTGGCATTGCAAGCTTTCGGTTCTTTTGCATGGCTAGCT
>JANMLD010000091.1:0-3516 GCA_031372345.1 Pirellula sp. | reverse complement strand
AGCTCGGCTTATGCTCAACAGAACTAATTATTGCCGGATTTTCTAGAATTTTTTAAGGGAAAGTGCAAGATGTGGAGTTCAGTCCTTTTGCTGCCTTTTCAAGGACTTTATGGCAGTTTTTTAACCCAATATTCGCTCATTGGGCCTTGACGGACGCATGACAAACCCAAATCGCCTCCAATCGGTCGATTGACAATTGATCTGGCGTTGTCTTCAATTAGCAGAACGCGCTCACACGCTTTCCCACGAATCTACCTCCCTTGATCCGTGAGACCCTCGGTATTGTTGCCAGTCCCGGGAAACAAAGTTGACCTATTGAGAATGTCAATGAGGTTTTGAAAAAGGCCTCTTTTCGTAGCAGTGTTATTTTTCGTTTCTGAAATTGTGTTGAAAGGTCTTATTATGAAGATTTCTTGGGGACGCCGAAGAGGCTTTACTCTCGTTGAACTTTTGGTCGTGATCGCGATCATCGGTATCTTGGTTGGTTTATTGTTGCCAGCTGTGCAAGCGGCTCGGGAAGCGGCTCGGCGGATGCAGTGCCAAAACAATCTAAAGCAGCTTGGCTTGGCGAATTTGAATCATGAGTCTGCAGTGAAAGCGTTTCCAGCTTCGTCGTTCATGATGACGGGAAACACGCCTGCCATCGATGAGGACAACTTCGCTTACGTAGGGCACCTGATCTCCCTTCTGCCCTACATTGAACAAACGGCCGTCTACCAGCCGTACACCGTTCTCAATTTGAACGCCAGGACCTATCAAACCATCCCCGCAACGCCGGTAGCAAACAGGCGTGCTTGGTGGTACGACGGCGGTTCAGCTACTCCTGCATTCCCAGGCATTATTGCCGTTTCAGCTTCCAAAATCAGTTCGTTTTTGTGCCCTTCGGATAACGCTGAGATAGTCCATGTCCCTGGCACTGCGACCTTCAATACCATTTTTGAAATAATGGAATGGCCTGCCGGACTTTATCGGGTGAGCATGAACGATCAGTATCCTCGTTGTGTCACGCGAGAAACACATTTCACCAATTACTTGGGTTGTGCCGGTCGGTTTTCAAATACTGCTGCCAATGCTGGTCTAACAGCCGCTGCTCAGGTTGCTGCGGTCGATAGCTATCGTGGAGTCTTCAGAGTCAACGAGGCCTCGAAGATTGCAGATATTACAGACGGCACGTCGAACACCATTGCGTTCGGAGAAGTCACTGGAAGCTGGACGGACGGATTCAAACCGACTGGACGATTGACTTCATTTAGTTGGTCGTCGTGCGCGATGCCAATCAATCGCATGACATTTAGCATTTCAGCGGGAACCCCTTACAACAACGCGGAAAAGAATTGGCTTCGATATAGTAGCATGCACACCGGTTTGGCAAATTACGCTCTGGCAGATGGCTCAGTGAAGACGTTCTCCACTAGCACAGACAACAATGTCTTCTTGAGTTTGGGTGGCAAGGCTGATGGCACGGTTGTCAGCGGCGACGTACTACAATAGTTAAAGGACTTTTGATGATGAAATTGTTGAGTTGGGTTGTTTTACTGGCGATTGTAGTTGGCTGCGGCGAGTCGCCTCCAGCTAAAGTGGAAATGGCAGCTCCGAAAACTAAACCAAGCGAAGCTTCCGGTGCATTGTCAGTTGATCGCGGACACTAGAGCCCTCTGCGTTCAAGTCAATTAAACGCCCGGTCCGTTGGCCGGGCGTTTTTTTTTGCTCACACTTATTGTGGGAGCTTTGATGTGGCTTCACGCCCAAATCTTTCTTCCTGGGCGTAGCTATTAGTAACCGCAGTTTTTCTTCGCCCGAACCGCGGGGAGCGGTGCCCTACGGGCAATCTCCTTTATCTTTATCGAACAGACGTTTTTCGTTTTCTAGTTTTGATTTGGAAAGGCTTTATTATGGTGAATGGTTTTCAAAGACGCCGGAGAGGCTTCACTCTGGTTGAACTGCTGGTCGTGATAGCGATCATCGGTATTTTGGTCGGACTGCTTTTACCCGCTGTGCAAGCCGCTCGTGAAGCGGCCAGACGCATGCAATGCGGGAACAATTTAAAGCAGCAAGTGCTCGCGATGCACAATCATCACGACGCGATCAGGCGTTTTCCAGCAGCACTTCAGATCGGCCAAACTTGGTACTCAACGACCAGACGCAATCCACCCCCGAGCGGGATGAACGCAAGCACAGGATTACCCAACGACGGGGCGTTTTTCAGCTGGATGTACTACACCCTGCCATATTTGGAAGGAAAGAACCTTTATGAATCTTTCGACCGCAATCAGTGGCCATGGTTTCAAGGCCCCTCAGGCAAGCGCTTTAATGCCGTAATTAACCAGACTTTTGTTTGCCCGTCGGATGTCAGGGGCGGGGTTGTTTGGGACGGCGGAGCAGATAAGGCTGCTCTGACGTCGTATATGGGAGTTACGGGAACAAATCAATTCCAAGAGAACGCAGGCCAGGATGGGATCCTGTTCGTCAACGCAAAAGTTAGGATGGGCGACATTACCGACGGAACGAGCAACACCTTGATTATCGGCGAGAGGCCACCTTCGTCTACCCTTGACTATGGTTGGCAATGGGCTGGATCGGGCGATTTCCCCTACTTCGGTGCGACCGACGTCGTCTTAGGTGTTCACGAACGAAGTGCAATTAACGCAACACCTGATTTTTTCCGACCAGGCACGATTAAGGATCCTAATGACATCCACCGTTATCACTTCTGGAGTTTGCATCCAGGTGGAGGCAATTGGGCGTTGGCTGATGGAAGCGTTCGTTTCATAAGCTACTCGACCTCGGCAGCACAGGTGTTACCAATCACCGCGACTTCATTCAAGAACGTGATTGAAGCGATGGCGGGGCGATCTGAGGCTTACGTCCAGACAACTCCCGATTGATTTGCGGCGAGCATTTGCGAGCGTAGAACGTGTGGGAAGTGTTTCCAGCGACTGCCACGCCCTTCCTCGGAAAATAAACTGCCCCTACAAATTGCTTTTGGGGGCAGTTTTTTCAGCATGATTGCGACGACGATGGGTCTCCGTGTAAAAGTATCTTTTGGCTACTAAAACTCTAAATTGATTGGATTGTGATGCGCAAATTGATTTGTCTTTTGGTTCTCACCTCGTTTTGTTTGTGCGGATGCACCAAGGAATACGAACCACCGAAAGAGAGTATTCCGGACATTCCTCCTGGCAGGTCGGCCGTCAAAGCTCAAGAGGGTGCCGATGCGGCCAAAGGCGCGGTTCCTAGCGGCAAGAAGACAGGCGGAATGCCGCCTGCAGCCCCAAGGTAACATGAGTGTAGCACGGCACTCCGTGCCGTGATCATCGACACGGCGTGCAAAACATTGTCGCCTTTTGCTCCGCAAAAGTGCGTTAACGCGGCACGCTTTCGCGGATAGGCTGTGAAGGTATTCGATATTTGGATTTTCAGCGAAGCCCGCGAGTGATTTTTTTGTTTTTCGGGCTAGCTTCTGGTCTGGATTGGTTGGGCCAAGCCTAGTTTTCGATCATTGGGTGCTCCCTGAAA
>JANMLD010000068.1:0-33135 GCA_031372345.1 Pirellula sp. | reverse complement strand
GAGAACGGCCTCGCGTCGACGAGAGTTCCGATCGAATGGGGCCCGAACCAGCCATTCGCGAGGTGACGACCCAAACGGGTACAGAGACGCATTCCAGACGCGTGCCGCAAACGAACCGGGATGAAGACGTCGGAGCCATCGATCCCGAGCGACGGGCGCGTAGGCAGCAGCCTCGTCGAGGCCGACAAGCCGACGTTCGGGCCGAAGTCCCATTCGGTGAATCCCCTGTGGAACTGGATTCGAGCGAGGCAATCCCAGAGTCGGATCTGGACAGTAGAGTTAGACACGAGTCCCCTCGCGGTGAAAGCGATCGTGGTTCACGTGGTCGTGGGCATCGCAGCCAATCTGACGTTAGCGACGTTGGTTCAGAAAGACCCATCAGTCAAGATCGATCGGAACGGGAAAAGCGGCCAGAAAGGGCTGGACGCGACGAACGACCGGAAAGAACAGTTCACGCCGAAGGTGCGGGTCGTTCCGAACGACCGTCTCGGCCACCACGTCAAGAAGATTCCGACCGACATGAATCTTCTGACCGGCCTGAAAGACAACCTCGCACGGAAGGTGCTCCTCGCCCTGCTCGTTTAGACAGTTCAGACCGACCAAGGTCGGATCGTGGTGACAGACCACCAAGAGCCGACAGAGCCGACAAACCGCCTCGGCCAGAGGGTGCCGATCGAAGCGAAAGACCTGCCCGTCCCGAACGCACCGATAGGCCCGAGCGATCGGAAGCGACCGATCGGTCGGACAGACCTGCCCGTGCCGAGAGACCTGCCCGTGCCGAGAGACCCGCCAGTGCCGAGAGACCCGCCAGTGCCGAAAGGCCAGCACGAACGGATAGGCCAGCACGAACCGAAAGGCCAGCACGAACGGATAGACCGGCACGTACAGATCGACCAACGCGTTCGGAAGGCGCAGAGAGATCCCCGGCTCATGACCGTCCCCCTCGATCCGAGCGCACAACCGCGTCACGAACTGAACGCGGAACCCGTGACGCGAGCTCGGAGCGACGGCCAAGCCCATCCAATCCTTCGCTTGCGAAACCGTCCGGCTTTGGCGCGGGCATTCATGACGATGACACCTTCGGTTTCGTAGACGATTCGGTTGAATTTCAGGACGATTTTGAGGTCGTGGACGATCGAGTCGAAATCGATGCGGACGAAGGTGGGTCGCAAGACTCGCTTGAACGCGAACCGCGACCAAGACGACGGCGTGGTCGTGGGAAACGATCGGATACTCGCGGCAGCGACAGTGCGGAACCTGAAACGGAGTCTCGCGATTTAGACGATGAGCGCGACAGCGATGACGATGACGCAAGCGAATTGATTGGTCGAAACAGCAGGATTCCGTCTTGGCAAGATACGATTGGAACCTTGGTGACTTTGAATATGGAAAATCACCAGAGGAATCCGTCGCAAAATCGAGGTGGCCCTCGAGGTCGCGGACCAAGACGCGATCGGTAGTCTTCGGAGTGTGGCTGAGCGAGGCCCTCGCTCAGGTTTTGAATCCAACGAGCGAAGGGCCTCGCTCGTCCACAAGCGTCGCATCAGCGCACGTTCGCAGTGCGAATGGCGACAATAACAAATCACGGCCTTGGAACGAGCCGCCTGCTAAGTGCATTTCTGCGTTGCAAGCTCAACAACAATAGCATGGTTACGCAAGCCAACCCGATCGCTCGAATCCAACCCGATTGGAAAACGATGGCGCCATTGATCGCCATAAAGATGAGGAATCCGTTGGTGCCATAGCGGTACCCTTTGGGCAGCTTGCTATAAATCGCGGGCGAAATCATTCGAACCAAAGCGTCAGCAAGCCAGACCAAGTCAAAGGCATAATTGACAAAGAGGCCTGCACCAACGCGTATCCCAAGCAATTCCTGTGTTTGCTGCGCCGTTGCCTCAATTGCCATGAATTGGCTCCCGTGGTGAAACGTGGCAAGGGATCCGAGGCTGTGGCAAAGCGAAAGCAGAGCGCCAACAAGCCACAGGCTCGCGGTCGATCTATCGGTGCTTTTTCCGCCTCGAATCTCGATAGCGAAAACAAGGACCATCAATCCCAGGGCTATTCGAATAGCCCAAAGCGAGGCTGACTCTGCTGGTGTTTCGGCAACTCGAGTCCCCGCCATCAGCCAAACGCCAATTCCGAGTCTACCGTCGCAAGTGCAAAAATCAACACAATCGGGCCAGTAAAGGGAGTCCATAGTCGATTCATCCATCGTTTGGGATCCAGTTCAGGGCTTCCAGGGCTAATGGCTGGAATGTATAAATCTTTGCAGCATAACAGTTTCCTATGACGATTTTCATTCCGAAAGGCCCGTTGAGAGATGCCGGAATCGACCAAACGAACCGACGACGTATTCGACATCGATCGTATTCGAAAGTTGATCGAGTTAATGAAAGAGCATGAACTGGGTGAAATCGATCTTCGCCAGGACAATCAACGTATTCGATTGTGTGGGGCTGGTCATGGCCAACCGATCCTTTCGGCCGGAATGATGGCTTCGCCTGTTGCTGCCCCAATGCAAGCAGCGCCAGCCGCCGTCGCCGCCCCAGTTGCAGATGTTGACGGTCCGCATATCGCGTACATCAAGTCGCCGATGGTTGGGACGTTTTACACCCGATCCAACCCCAATTCAAAAAACTTTGTCGAAACTGGCTCCCTAGTTCAAAGCGATACGGTGGTCTGCATCATCGAAGCGATGAAGGTTTTCAATGAAATCCCAGCAGAGCTGCGTGGCAAGGTCGTTCAAGTGCTCGTCAAGAACGAAGAGGCAGTCGATTTCGGCAAGCCGCTCTTCAAGATCGATACCAGAGGCTAAAAATGTTTAGTCGTGTTCTTGTCGCCAATCGAGGCGAGATCGCTCTACGTATCATCCGAGCTTGCAAAGAGCTTGGTATTGAAACGGTGGCTATTTTCAGTGAAGCCGACCGAGGTGCGCAGTATCTGGAGTTGGCGGATCAAGCGATTTGCGTTGGACCAGCCAAATCGATGGACAGCTACTTGAGAGTCGATCGGGTTATTGCTGCAGCCGAGCTAGGCAACGTCGATGCCATTCACCCGGGCTATGGTTTCCTAGCTGAAAACTCGGATTTCAACGAGGTTTGTCGCAGTTGCAATTTTACATTCATTGGACCATCACCCGAAGCGATGGAGAAACTCGGCGATAAGAATACCGCTCGCGAGATGGCGATTGCGGCTGGCGTTCCTGTGGTTCCCGGCAGCGACGGCCTGCTCGAGTCCGAAGAAGACGCGGTCGTCGCGGCCCGAAAGATTGGTTTCCCGGTGTTGATCAAAGCCACTGCAGGCGGAGGCGGAAAAGGCATGCGAGTTGCAATGGACGAAGGGTCATTGCAAACGTCGATCTCGCAAGCGCAAACCGAAGCCAAAGCCGCTTTTGGAAACGGTGGTGTCTACCTGGAAAAGTACATCGATCGACCTAGGCACGTTGAAGTACAGATCATTGCGGACCAGCACGGAAACATTGTTCACTTACACGAACGCGATTGCTCAGTCCAACGACGGCATCAAAAACTGATCGAAGAAAGCCCGTCACCACGATTGACGGATGCCACACGCAAAGCCATGTGCGACGCTGCCGTTCGAATGATCCAACGCGCAAACTATTACAACGCGGCAACGGTTGAATTCATTGTCGATCAAAACGACAAGTTCTACTTCATCGAGGTCAACGCTCGCATTCAAGTGGAGCATCCGGTCAGCGAGATGATATCCGGCATCGATTTGATCAAATCGCAGATCCTCGTCGCGTCCGGACAGCCACTTCCGTTTACCCAAGCAGACATCAAGCCGTTTGGCGCAGCCATCGAATGCCGCATCAATGCAGAGGACCCAGACAAGAACTTCCAACCTTGTCCTGGCCGCATTGAAAGAATGTTTATTCCGGGAGGACTAGGTGTTCGAGTTGATTCGCACGCGTACGCCGGATATACAGTTCCGCCCTACTATGATTCGATGATCGCCAAAATCATTGTGCATCGACCAACTCGGGAGCAAGCCATCGAGTGCATGCTGCGAAGCCTGAGCGAACTGAGAATTACTGGGATTAAGACGACGGCTAACTTTCATGCGACCGTCCTTAAGCAAAAGGAATTCTCGGAAGGAACAGTCGATACGAAATGGGTCGAACGCGAATTGCTGCCCCGCCTCAAAGGGTAAATCTGGGTGGAGGTGCAAGTGTCGCCTTTTGCTCCGCAAAAGTGCGTTGACGCGGCACACTTTCGCGGAGCGAAAGGCGACAAGTACGTGTGGCACGCCCAGAGCGAAGCGTGGGCGTGGGAATTGTGGCAAATGCTCCTAGCGACTCACCACGCCCTTCGTAAACTCAGGGACGTGCCACACGATGGCGACGTGCCACACGATGGCGACGTGCCACACGATGGTGACCTTCCACGCTATGGTGAGCGACTTCGGATAAATTCACGGCCAGGAGCGAATGGCGACAATAATGAAATCACAGGCTCGGCGAAACGGACCTACTTGATTGGTAAACTTTTATGCGACACCGAATCAGCCAGGCCGGGTCAAAAAGCACCCCCGCCACACTTGTTTACTCTGTTCCTCGCAAGCTAGATCTTGCTAGCTTGTTCGTCTTTACGATGTGCTACGGAATTCTCTTCGCAATAATGAGTGCGTTCCAGTTCAAAGCACGAAACTTCGCGTTGGTGGCTGGATTCCTTACCTGCGTTGGTATTTCACAAGCCGTTTTATTTGGCGGAAGGGCACCGAGGTTAGCATCGAGCATTACGGGAGCAATTTATTACGGTGCGTTGTTCGTCGTGAGCCCATTCCTGTTTGGCACATCACTGACTCAAGTGGTAGACGTATCGGTAATCATTCCCTTCCTTGTTTTTGGCTTGGCCTTTGGTTACTTGTCTGGCACCTGCATTGCAGGCGTATTTTTGATTTCAGATCGCTTGCGAAGTTGGCTTCGCCCTGACGCTAGCATGGCAAACGAAAGGTCGATGGATGAAACTGCTGTCGACGAGGGTTTTGGCCACCCAGTAAAAAAAGAGACTTCGTCCGATGAGATTACCTAGATTTCTTGCCAGCTGCCGTCACCTACGGCTTGGGGTTAACGATTCAAGGCTGTAGGGTTGGCGGGTCAGGATTCGCTTTCGAATTCACTTTTTGGCATCTAAATTGCCCCTAATAGGCACGATGGTTTGACAGCAGTGAACTCTGGTATTTTAATCAAGGCATCTCGCTAGCGAGTTTTGAGGAGAATCCCAGTTTGCCAGCTGCTATTGCCGTGCAAACCGTGATTTCCGTTCATCCCACCTTTGGAGAATCATTTCGCATGAAAAGATTATTTTTTGTTTGTGCCATCGCTTTGATGGCAACCGTCTCCTCCCGCACCGCTTTTGCTACCAAGGAGTTCGGCGAACACTTTGGTAAATTCTATGTCGCAGACAGTAAGAACGAAGATTTCAAGAAACTTGTTGCGGAAGCCAAGTGCAATGTTTGCCACATCGAAGGCGAAAACAAAAAGAAGCACAACCCATACGGTGAAACGCTGAAAGCCGCTGGCTTGTTGAAGAAAACCTACGCGGAAATGATCAAGAAGGAGCCAGATAAGGCTCGCAAGGAGATCGAAGAGATTCTCAAGAAGTCCGAAGAAAAGAAAGCCAAGGACAAGACTTTTGGTGAGCGGATCAAAGCTGGCTTGCTTCCGGGCGGCGACGTCAAGGGAAAGCAAACGACCGAAAAGCTAACTTCGTTCATGGCCCCAGTCGAAGAGTTCGTCGAACTATTCAATGGCAAGAGCTTGGATGGATGGAAGGTCAACGAAAATCCAAAGAGTTGGGCCATTGAGGATGGTTGCATCGTCTGCCAAGGTGAGCGCAGTCACCTCTTCTACGTCGGGGACAAGAACGACAAGAAGCCGTTCAAGAATTTCCATTTCAAGGCCGACGTAAAAACCATGCCCAATAGCAACGCAGGCATCTATTTTCATACTGCGTTTCAAGAAGAAGGCTGGCCTAAGAAGGGTTTCGAATGCCAAGTCAATAACTCCTACAAAGGGGACCCTCGCAGAACCAGCAGTTTGTACTCGGTCAAGGACGTATTGGAGCCAGCCGCCAAGGATAACGAATGGTACACCCAAGAGATCATTGTCCAAGGCAAGCAGGTTACGCTCAAGGTAAACGGCAAAACTTTGGTCGAATACACTGAACCAAAGGATCAGGAAGCAGGTAAAGATTTCGAGCGAAAGCTCGGTGAAGGTACGTTTGCATTGCAAGCCCATGATCCAGGAAGCAAGGTTTACTTCAAGAACCTGATGGTTAAGCGTCTCGATTAAGAACATTAGAGTCAATTTGCTCGCATCCAATCCAATCCAGCCAGTTCTCAGCTATCGAGATCTGGCTCTCGAATCGAAACCGTGCTCTCCCTGGAGAGCACTCTTTTTTCGTACTCCGCGGATTTGGGACGCGTTACGATTATTCGTTGCCTTTCTGAGCGTTGTCGATTTCCTTGTCAGTCCGTCAGTCGTGGCTCAGGATTCCGTGGGTTCGGATACGATTCAGTTTCGAGCCGAAATGGGCCTGGGCGGCTTCTGGAAAGTTGGCTATCCAACACGCACTGCGATCGACATTACTTCTGGTTCCAAAGAAGTTGATGGGCTCCTGGAAATACAGACCTTGGACGGGGATGGAGTGCCTGTTGTCTACCAAAGCGAATCCTGGAGGGTACGGATAAAGCCAAAGTCGAGCCTACGGCTGGAAGTCCAAGCCAAACACGGCCGTAGCAACGCGACGGTCATTGTCCGGATTGTTCGATTGGATGGAACGGTACTGCATGAACGGCCATTGCTTGCCGAGGAACGCGGCACCGCACTGCCAGCGACACAGCCCTGGGTGATAGGAATAGGGAGCGACAAGCTGAACCTCAGCCAAGGTGCCATGAAATCGGTCCTAGGCGCATTACCAGAAAACACAACGGTTCAATTGACCAGCCTCGAGCAATTGCCGTTGTCGGCGAATTGTTACGGCGGGGTCGATGTTTTGATCCTGTCGTCTGCCAATGCCGAGCTCAATCAAAACATGACATCAATGAAAGCCTCGGCGATCAAGGACTGGATTGCTCAGGGAGGAAGATGTGTTTTGTCACTGGGTAAGCACGCCGAATCGTGGCTAAAAACGCCCGAGTTTGCGCTGCTGATACCAGGGGAATTCAAAGGCGTTTTACCCGATTGCGACCCTGGTCCGCTCGAATCCTACTTGAAGTCCCAAAGCCGTTTGGCAAATTTGGTTTGCAGTCTTTTCACGATTGAATCCAGCGCGATCGATCTTGTGTTCAAGACCAAGAATCGACAGAGTTTTCCGATGATTGCTCGATGGGCATTTGGTGCTGGGAAAGTCACATTCCTTGCTGTCGAGTTGGATGGAGAGCAGGTCCTCGCATGGGAGAGCCGTCCGAGCCTATTGAAGCAATTTCTGGATGATCAATGGGAAAAGAAGGATGCACGCACGGACAAACGCGTGGTCATGGGCTATGACGATATCTCGGGCCAACTCAATGCAACGCTTGATAACTTCCCTCTGCTGACTCTCGGAAACCTGGCATCGCTTTCCGTTTTGGCGGGTTTGTTTTGCCTCGTGATCGGCCCGTTGGACTATTTCTTGGTGGCCCGAAGAATGAAAAGGCCAGGTGGGACTTGGTTTACGCTTCTGATTTGTTCGTTGGGTAGTTGCCTTTTCGTATCCGGACTTGCACGTCGATGGAAGCCGGAAATGCCGAGCATCAACAGCCTGGAGTTACTGGAGATCGACTATCAAACGCAGACGCTGCGAGGGTGGGGCTTCGCCCATTGTTATGGTGGATCGCGAGGCGTTTTTGATTTTTCGGCCCACCGTCGCGGCCAGGGGCTAAACGCGGGGACAGACAGTTCCAATAGCAAAGTTCAAATCGATTGGTTTGGTCAACCAGGCAAAGGACTAGGAGGGTTTGAGTCCAGCGTTGCGACCGATCGAGGCATGCCCCTTTACCGGATCGCCGTTAGTCCCGTCAGTAGTTACGAAGGCACGGGCCGCCCGGAGTCGGTTTCGACGTCCGCCAATCTTTCCGCTTTTGGAATTCGGGGTGTAGGCATTCCGGCTGCAGGGACAAAGTCCTTGTGCGCTTCTTGGCAAGAGCATATTTCCCTTCAAGATGATACAAACAAATTGTCCAGAGTGGTTGGTTCGATTGACCTGCTCGAGGGAACTTTTGAAAACCCTTTGGATGTCGATCTGTTGGATGCACTGTTGGTCTACCGTGGTCGAGCTTATGCACTCGACACTCGAATTCGAGTTGGACAACAGATCTCGTTCTCGGCCATGACTGTGCCAAAGGACATTACTCGCCGACTGCAACGTCGTCAAAACGTGGGCGGA
This sequence comes from Pirellula sp., assembly GCA_031372345.1. Classification (GTDB taxonomy): domain Bacteria; phylum Planctomycetota; class Planctomycetia; order Pirellulales; family Pirellulaceae; genus JBKCUI01. The sequence goes on along the minus strand of JANMLD010000068.1, from coordinate 24,745 downwards.
GAAGAACGTAGCACACCCTGGAATCCTGGGGATTCAGGACGACTCGATCGACTGATGGAGTTGATCAGTTTTCACAAATCGGCAGGCGGCAGCAAATACACAGGACTTTACAATCGCTATCTGAGCGAGTTGGATTGTTCGGATGTCATTCGATTGGATCGGGCCATCTTGATTTGCGAATTCAAAGATCCCTCGTTGACTTGGTCCATGCGAAGGAATTCCGTGCCGATACAAGCCACCGAGGGAACGCGAAAAACGTTCTTGCGTTTGATCATTCCTATCGGCCCATCCAAAATCGAATCACCCACATCGGGTTCGGTCCAACCAGCAATCGGTCCAAAAACGTGATCAAAACATCACAGCTTACAAAAAAATACGACGACATGTACGCCATTCGAGACATTGATCTCGATCTAGGTCAAGGCGACCTGTTTGGGTTCATCGGTCCGAACGGGGCTGGCAAGACAACCACCATGCGGATCATCGCAACCCTCTTAACACCGACTTATGGCGAAGCCTATGTGTGTGGTTACTCTATCTACACACATCCCAAGGAGATAAGGCGATTGGTTGGTTACATGCCCGACTTCTTCGGCGTCTATGATGACATGACGGTCATAGAATACCTTGATTTTTTCGCCGCAGCCTATCGAATCTCGCCACAAGCCCGTCGCAAGCGTTGCGATGAAATGCTGGAAGTGGTTGACCTCGAATTCAAACGGGACGCTTACGCAAACACCCTTTCACGAGGACAAACACAACGGCTTGGGTTGGCTCGCGTTCTGTTGCACGATCCGGCGGTTTTGCTCTTGGACGAACCCTTGAGCGGACTGGACCCTCGCGCTCGAATTGAGATGCGAGCCTTGATGCGACGACTGGGCTCGATGGGAAAGACGGTTATCGTCAGCAGCCACATCCTGCCCGAACTTGCCGATGTTTGCAACAAGGTCGGGATCATCGATTCCGGAAAAATGATCGCAAGCGACGATGTCGCTTCGATGATCCGCCACGTGAGGCCCAACATGGCAATTCTCATTGAACCCGCCATGCAAAACCAATTGGAATCCGCCGCCAAACTTCTCAGCAATCACGAATTGGTTCAGTCGGTGGATATCGCGGTCCCATCGATCAAGGCGACCCTCAAGGTGGATGCTGGCGACTATTCGTCCTTAGCAACCTTGCTCGTTAGCAATGGCATCGCCATCAAGCGATTCGCAGAAGAAGAGATTAATCTCGAATCCGCCTTCATGGCGTTCACCAAAGGTGCTGGCGCTAAGATCTAAGAAATGCACTGCAGATACCGCCATGCGTGCAAAGCCGACTTTCATGAGCAAACGGGACAGTTGGGGGCGAGGGCACCCCTGTAAACAGGTTCATATCGACTTTTTCCAACCAATTCATTGACCGGGAGGGTGAGGCTCCTGCCGAACCATTGCGACGCCAGCTCGGCAGGAGCCTCGCTCTCCCGTTGTTTTTCAAACGATTTGGCGTTGCAAAGATGTTTACAGGGATGGGGCGAGGCTCACGGCACGGAGTGCCGTGCTACACTAGTGTCCCTTGACCGCTTTAACCACCTTGGGATGCGTCATCAAGAACTTGCGACGTTGCTCCGCAAATTGTTGGATGCTTAGCTCACGGCCCGGATTGGTTGCTTCCGTCGTGGTATTTGTGTCATACGCATCGTTCGACGAGAGCTTTCGCGAATCGAGTTTGACCCATTCTTCTCCTCGATCTCGGTAGCCTTGCACGACCGGTCCCAGCGAGTTCCAGTCCAAGCCCTTTTCCGCGACTTCGTAAACGTACTGTAGATATTTAGTACGTAACGCAGGTACCTTGAGGAGCTGGCTACGCAGTGGCTTACTCGGATCGTCCAATGCAACCAGTGGGTCAAGATCAACGGCAGACGAACCTGGCCCACCCGGTCCACCCGGACCAAAAGGACCACCAGGCCCACCAGGACCACCAGGACCTTGTCCCGGCCCACCTGGAAATGGCCCACCCAGTCCACCCGGTCCCGGTCCACCTTGATCTGGGCCGCCTTGCCCGCGTCCTTCCTCTCCTGGTCTAGGTCCACGGCCGCCACCAAACCCACCAAACCCGCCTAATCCGCCAAATCCGCCACGACCACCGCCCCCGCCTGGTCCGCCCATAGCACCCGAGAAGGATTCGTTCATGTCATGGGGAACGAGTTTGAAGATCCCTTTGTCATCGAGAAAGATATTGTAGTCGCTCGCTCGCACCCAATAGCCATCGTTATTGATCAGCGCCACATCGACGGCAAGGAATCGCAGTGCATTGTCGATATCAAGCATTGGCGATAGTGCCGCTTCGAGCTGATCGGTGGGTGTTTCGTTTAAAGTTTTGCAAAGCAGTATCAATCGTTGCCACGCGGCCTCTTTGTCCTCGGATTTGATGGTGTAGAGCCTTCGATAGTCATCGGTTCGGTTTCCTACAAATGTCAAGCCGCCGCCCCCCCGCGGACTGCCAGGAACTTTCCATCGACTCCCCGCCGTGCTCTTGAGGGCTTCTTTGACAAACGTTTTGTCAAACTGCTGAGCGTTTTGATAGATTCCCCAGTCCTCGCCATTGATAACGACTCGAACTAGGTTGACCCGCGGCGTTGGAAGAAACTGATTAGCGACGTGCGAATAGAGGACGGACCGCATCAAACTTGCGTCGCCGTTGGAATTGAGAAAGTTCAGTGACTTGTAGCCGAGAAGCCTTTGGTTGGCTTCGACAAGATCCATCGAGATATTAAGCGATCGCTTGGAGCCTGCTCCAACCATGAAAAAAGAGGAAGCTCCGCGGAATCCGACTCCAACGTTCTTGTAGGTCTTGCCATCCACAATCATCTGAGCCGGGACTTCGACATCGGTTGGCTTGAAGTCCGCCATCTCAGCTTCCCAGTCCTCATCTTCGAACTGTAGAAACACGGTTCGAAGGACATTGGGGTCGTATAGTGGCTCGTCGCCGTACTTCCTAACGTCGTCCACGGCAACTTTGACGCCAGGTTTCGGAGTTGGCCGAGAGCCACCGCCCGGTCCCCCCGGACCGCGTCCACCACCAGGGCCACCAAAGCCTCGACCGCCGCCTGGACCGCCACCACCTCCTGGTCCACCAGGTCCGCCTCCACCAGGTCCACCAGGTCCACCAGGTCCGCCGCCACCGCCGGATTTAGCTTCGACACGAGCTTCGGCCCGTTCTTGTTTATCTAGCCAGCCGTTTTTGTCTTTGTCGTATTTCGCAACCAGTTTTCGTTCCTGGCCTCCGGGACCACCAGGTCCACCCGGACCCCCAAATCCAAAACCGCCGAATATGCCAGGAAGGCCGCCTGGGCCACCTGGGCCGCCTGGACCTTCTGGTGGCTGCGCGATCAGAACCAAAGCGGGCGTGGCAAGGATTGCAACGACTCCGATCAATAACAATTTCTTCCGCATTTTCGACTTTCGCGTAGCTGTTTCATCGGCACGTAAAAACATTTGTTGCTTATCCATTTATTTCTCCTGCATCTTGATTTCGACGCTTTGGATCCCTTCTACTTTGCTACAACGTTCGATCGTTGCGCTAACGGGTGTATCCGGTCGGAATCGAACCGAGTAAGTCCACTCCAAGACCGAACCGCCCCTCGCCGTTTCGGCCGAAATCAACCGGTACGAACTCAGATTGGCATCGAGCATCGGAACAACGGTCCGTTGATAATCGGTCCCAATCGACATTCGAAGAGTCAAATTTGCCTCATGCACCTCTTGAGCAACGCGGTGCGGGAATTTACCGAAGAATGGGAGCCGGGCCAACGCCAGGGTGCCAATCATGACAACCGACCCGATGGCTGCAACGCCGATGGCTCCTGTTCCCGAGGCCATTCCAACCACCACCGCAAAAATGACGAACGCGATGTCCTGCGTCTCATCCAGAACGGTCCGGAAACGTACGATAGAGAGCGCTCCGACCAGACTGAATGCCCGAGCGACTCGGTCGTCGATAACTTGCATTACCATGGCGATCAAAATCGAAAGCAAGACAAGAGTTAGCGGGAAGGTGGCGGGCACCGGCGTTGGATGCCTATGAAGCCGATACGAAGCAGCCACTAGAAATCCGAATAGGCAGGCTGCGATTAATCGGATCGCCATCACGCTCGCCGAAATAGGAACGGTTGAAGGCGAACTATCCGTAAACCAATCCAACATGATCAGGTTCCTTCCGCGGATGGAGACTCGATGGGAGCAGCCAATCCGGCGACGACAATCGCATTCCGGAACTTGGAAACAGGTTGGGAAACAAGCTTAAACTCCTCGAGGATCTCGCGGAATGCGTTCGGCATTGCGTCGCGATACTTCATTTCGACCACGCATTTTTCGCCTAGGAATGGTCGGTAAGCCAATTTTGACGGAAACTGCGTGTCCGTCAGTGAACAGCATCGCAAGCCACGGTCGATCGTCAATCGAATCGGACTCTGTTGGTCCATCTGAAGGAATGCGACCCGATCGTATGCGATGCACAGGGTTGGATGAAGCTTGAGTTTGTCGATGCGTTTGGTAAACCAATCGATGGTGGGTGGCTTGTGCGTCTCATAGGAGGGTCCTGCTTCTTGCATCCCATCCAAGGGCCTTTCGTAAGCCCCTGTGAGAAGCTTATCCAACTCGGAGGATTCGATTTGGACCCGACGTTTGGTGACGATCCCTTTCCGCTTGGACTTCCGTTCGAGGAATATATTGGGGCCCCCCGCGTACCGGCGAATTCGAAATTTTCGTCGCGAATAGCCGGGTATCCGTCGAAAGACGTCGCGATCGTGCGTCTCAAAATAAATCCCTTCGACCGAATAGCCACCGGTTTTTGGATCCGCGTGTGGGTCTGCTTGCATTTTCGTTGCCAAGGTTGAAATCAGCGGCTCTAGCAGTGACTCCTCAATCAAGAATTTGATTTCAAAGGCCCCTGGTTTCGATGCTGGCGTTTGCGGTTGGCCCATGGAAACAGCGGGATTCCAAAGAGATGGGGAAGCCAACGGCTGATTCAAGATGAAATCCTCGGATGAAATTTGCTGGACGAGTTGGAACACTAAGATCATGAAGAATTAGCTTAGCGTACCACGATTTGCATTAAGAATCGATTAACACGGCTTGATCGCCATGGTTTCGAACAATTCCCCGCGGCTTTCACGAGGGTTCATGCAGGTGTTCAGCCCATAAATTCGAGCACTCTGCTCTCACCTCGACCGCCTAAGGCGGTCGAGGTGGGAGCAGAGTGCGTCATGTAACCTAAAGCTAGATAGGACGCCAAAACAAGGTTATGGGGAGGCAAGCTCCCGCAAAACCTGGAATATTCTTTGGCGGAAATGTTTCACAGCATTGCCCCATGGAACGCATTCAACAAACGGAGTGCGGCGACTTTCAAGCGGATCTTCTCAAGTTAAGTCGCCTTGACTACGATCTGGCGTGTATCACCTGACAAGCTAGACTAGAATGACATTGGTCATTTTTGCCCAATTTTGAAAAGCTGGAAAATCATGGTTACCTCCACGTCAATAAACTCACGACTCGGAGTCGGGCTGTATTCCGTTGACGAAGCCGCGCGGATTATCGGTACAACTCCTGGAACAATCGGGCGGTGGATTCGATCGAAGTTTTTCAAGCCAAGATTCGCCAGTCAGGAGCAGACGTTAACTTTTGCGGAATTGATGGAGCTAAACTTCATTAAGATGTTTCGAAATGAGGGCGTTTCGCTTCGAGTCATCCAAGCCGCTTCACGCGAGATGGCCGCCCGATTTGGAGCAGAATACCCACTAACGTTCAAACAGTTTGATACGGATGGACGCAGCATATTCCTGACGCTCAAAAACACATCGGGAGACCTTGTCATGGAGGAGGTCCATCATGGGCAGCTTGTCTTTGATACTATCGTCAAACCTTTTTTTAGGAAGTTAGAGTACGACAATAACGACAAACTGTTGCGGTTCTGGCCATTGGCATCGAAAAGCTCAAAAGGGAGAGTTGTTCTTGATCCTTGTCGAAAGTTCGGGAAACCAATTGATGCTGAATCGGGAGTACGGATCAGCACAATCATGGACGCATTAACAGCAGGGAAAGGTCAGAAGCCAAAGGTAGTCGCCGATTGGCTCGGAGTGCCACTCTCAGCAGTAAAGGCGGCCGAGTCTTTTAGCAAATCCCTTTCTGCATGAAGTACTTCTTCGATAACTGCATCTCGCATCGATTCGCAAAAATGCTTATGGCACTTGATATCGATGTGATTGCGCTGCGTGATGCTTTCCCGCAAGACATAGGAGATGTCGAGTTAATCTCAAAACTAAAAGAAAGCCATAGAGTTTTTGTTTCTTGCGACAGGAAGCAGAGAACAAGAGAAAGAGAGGCTTTTGCGATACGTGAGTCTGGTCTCACTTCACTTTGGTTTGCTCCTTTTTGGTCAAAATATGACTTTTGGGAGCAAGCCAAGTGGCTCGTCAATCGTTGGGAGCTAATAGATGGCTACGTACATGGAGTAGCGCCAGGAACATGCGCCGAGGTACAACAAAACGGTCGGTCTAAGCCATTTCAGCTTCGATAAATCATGTTGTTCGGCGATAAACTTATCTCCGCTCCGTGTTGTCTCAAACGATTATCGGCCAAACTTCAAACGAGTTTGAAGCTTTGCGGGAAGCAAGGGCATACTTGTTTAGCCGACATGCCAGCGATGCGAAACTTTGGTGATGATTCGCGAGAAGCGTCGGACCGATTCTTGGGCAAAACCTAATTCGCAAACTGATGTATATTTGCCACAGAAATGGATGCGTGGAGGGTGCGGACTACGTTGAATCCGAAATTGAGCCGGCAAAAAAAAAGCCGCGGGATTCTTGAGAGAACTGTGGCTTTGTGCGGGGCCTTGCGGCTCAGTGCGGGAGCGGAGGACAAGGGATTCGAACCCTCAACCGGTTTCCCGGCGCCTGATTTCGAATCAGGTTCCTAACCATTCGGCTATCCTCCAAAGAACACTGGTAATCTACACCATCGTACCTGTTTTCGGCAAGGCTTGTTGGATCGGAACCTAGGTGAGCTTACGATGGCATTTCCAAAAGTCTCGCCATTCGGTGGAAATCGCTGCTTGTTTCGATAAACCTTACCGTCGTTACCAGGGTTTCTGGGTCGACGAGCTTCTCAAACGGAACGTACGAAAGATTGAACTGACCGCCGACCGAAACCATCACTCCATTCAATTTTTCTTCAATAAGCGCTCGGTAAGCTCCCACCCCAATTTGCGAACCCAACATGACGTCGAAGGCGGTTGGAACACAACACCTGGATTCATAGCCCAATTGCAAGCCATTGATTTTGCGTTGCTTTCCCGTTTTCGCTTTGTAAGCATCGCTTAGCATCGTCGCAAATGCCTTGCCGATCGCAATGCTGGATATCGCAATGTGACCGTGATCGTCCCGGCTGATTCCATCCAAGTAAGAACTGGGTAAATGTGTGGCGAGGCCCTCCGCGATCACAATCACTCCGTAATTGCGACCGGCTTTTTCGCGAGCGACCATGGTGGCAACCATCTTGTCAACAACCGCCTCGAGATTCATCACCGTCCGGGTTTTCACGGTGCCGTCTGCTTGCGTTGTGGTTTCTGTATTTTTTAGCGGACCTACGATATCTTCCACGCTGAGGACCATGCTCGCATCACCGGCAATGGCTGCTCCGTACGCCAACCAGCCTGCCGATCGCCCCATGGCTTCACACAGGAAATAAGCTTGGCCGGCTGCTGCATCCCGATTCAGATTTCGAATCTCGTTGGCTAGCGTCTCGGCAGCGCTAAAGTAACCAAAAGTGAAGTCGATTCCGGGGTAGTCATTGTCGATCGTCTTGGGCAAGTGGATCACCGGCATTCGCACTTGGTCGGCTGGCAAAGTGTCCTGATACAGCTTCATTTTGTTGGCTGTTTTCAGCGTGTCATCCCCGCCGATGCTCACCAGGGCGTCCACCCCCAACGATCGCAAAGCCAAGTAGGCGCGGTGCAAGGGAGCCGATTTTTCTGCATCCCGGAGATGTTCGGGACTTGAGACCCCCTTACCAGGATTGGACCTGGCAGTTCCGATCATGATGCCCGGTTCTGTGCGCGAAAACTCGAGCCGCTCGTAATTGAACTTGATGAAATGCTTCCCTTCGACCAAGGGGCTTCTTGGTTCAAAGTCAATCAAATGCGAGTAACCATGTTTGATCCCAATAACTTCAACGCCAGCATTCAAAAGCGTGAAAGCAGCGGAAGTAATCACTGAATTCGCTGCTGGTGCAGGCCCACCTGCAAATAATATCGCCACTCGCTTGATAGCAGTCATTGATGGTCACTCTTAAATAATGAAACACATAGTCAGGTGTAGGACGCAGCCGACAAAAGTCAAAGTAGTAGGCACATTCCATGTGCCGTCCACCTAGAATCGCAGTAAATGCGGACGAGCGGACAGCACGGCGGAGCGTGCCTGCTACTTTTGTCGGTGTGTCAGTAGGAATCCGGCAAGATTGTAGCTACCACGTTCGGAATGTCCAACGGTCAGGCAGGTCTGGTAATTTGGAGAATCTATTCTCGATTTTCGGTTTATGCGCTGACCAAAACCTCGATGCTCCCCCTACTGGTCATGATGATTGATTCGCTGGCACCAAAAATACCGAATGTAACGCCTGTTGCGTTGATTCCGAAAGCAACGTCCCAAGTGAGTTTTGGAGTTGGAAATGTCAGCGAAATTGAATCTGCGAACGTCAAAAAAGTGCACAGCCCACGCATTCAATCAAAAAACGCTCCGCAAAACGTTGGCAATTGCCCTGGCATTCGGACTCTCTTTCGCCTCGCTCGAATCGATGTCCTGTGGCCAATACAACGACGGAGATTTACCCGCTTCGCCTTGGTCCAGACGATTGGAAACCCAACCTAGCGTCAGCGCCGAGAATGGAAGCCGTGTTTCAAGCGGTCGGCTGCGGCCACCTGGCGCTTCCGCACCAACCGAAGCTAGGAGCGAAAGTCGAGGAGTCGAACGGCAAGCTGTCCAACCGCAGCGACCGGCATCCGTCACGCTGATGGGTCCTATACTGCCGAAGGTACCGCCATCAAAAACCATCAACCCCGCTGGATCCATGGACGGCCCCCCCGCGACTCCTGAGTCAAGGAACGTAACTTCGCCAAGCACCGAAGTAAACTACTCCAGACAAACGACCGCCTCGCCTAACCACGCGTCGACCCAGAAGAAGCCAATCGAAGCACAATCCGATTGGCATCGCGTGCAGGCAGGCGGTCAGATTCTCGATGCCGACGACATGCGCCTGGCAGAGAGTTCAGATCTCGAGTCGAACGGGACTCGCGAACGGTTGGCGGTTCGCAGCAACCGTCGTGGTGGTGCCGGATTGCCGGACCGTGAGGAAGAAGAAGCGACACGGTTGCTTCCTTCGCAAACGGCGTCCGCGAAGTCATCGGCAGGTCGCGATGAACCGGTTGTAGCGCGATCGGCCAATCGTCCCACGGTCCAAAATGGCCAAGGCACTCAAGAAATGGAGGTCGAATCAATCAACGTATCGACATCGTCCAGAGCGAATCCCAACACTCAGCCGAAGTCGACCAATCGAAGTGATTTCGCACCGGCCGCAGACAGACAACCATTACTGGTTCATTCGGTCCAAGAAGCGATTCCAGTTTCTACCAAAGGCGACCTCGAGGAACGGGGTAATGTTGGCAAAGTTGAAACACCGGTAAGCAGACCAGCCAACGATGAGATCCAGATGAAACGGATCGCTCTAGCCCAGCGCGTTCATCACGAACTGGTATCGAACCCAGCTGCCGCCACTGCCAACGCGCCAGAGGCCCTTGAGTCACTTCCTGGTTGGCAAGCCGTCGAGCATGAGCTCAAACAACGGCTGGAGCGATGCGACGCCCTGTTAAGGCGAGGGGCTGTTCTAAGCGCGAGGGAAGAAGCCAGTCACGGTTTACTTCGCCTTTATCGAACCATGGATTTGCATCGAGGCAGCTTATTCAGCGAGACCGCCTTTGACAAAGCCATCACCGCCTTCCGGGAGGAAGCGGATTTTCAAAAGAACATTGGCGGTCGTCAAGGCTCGGGAGTCCAGTCCATCGTCGATACCCATAGCACGGAAGCGCTTAAAGGTAGGCCGTTGGAGACCACATCGCCCGAATTGGCTGCGATGCATTATCGGTGGTTTGCACGCTATCAATTGGTATCCGCGTCAGATGGCCATCCGTGGGCCGCAGACCTGCTCTATGCCTATGGAAAAACCCTTGAAAAAGACGCTGAACTGAATCCAGCTCGTTCCAACATGTTTCGAAGTCAAGCGGTCGTGTGCTATCAAGCAGCCATGCAGATTGCGCCAACACAGAGCGAAGTCGCCAACCAGTTGGGGTTCGCGCTCATTCACTTGGACAGAATGGAAGACGCTTACTCGGCACTTGCTGCCTCGATCCAACACAATCCAAATGCAAACGCTTGGAACAACCTTGCGGAAGTTTTTCGAAGGCGAGGCTCGCTTGCGGACGCAGAATACGCGGTACAGCAAGCCACCGCATTGTCAACTGTTGTCCCAAAATACACCCCGGACAATCCAGAAATCACAGAAGTGGATCCCGCCGTTTTCGCTAAGTTTAGCCCGAGGCCAACCATGGCCTCTCCAACACAAAACTTCGCCCCTACTAATTCACCATCAACGAATACTTCACCATCAACTGTCCCCTCCGGTTATGGTCCCGAGGCCCGCAGCGCCAAGTCTAGCAACAGTCTGTTTTCGAAGATTTTCAAAAAATGAAAAATCAATACATTAATAATAAGAAGCTGTCCTTCGTTGTAGCCGCGTGGTGTGTCCTTTCTAGCACCTTTTGCGTTGACCGATTGAACGCACAATACACGAATGCCTCAACTCAATACGCCAGCATGGGGATGCAGTCTTGCGGATGTGGCGGTACCGCAGGATGCGGTCGCTGCGGTGGGTGTGGTCGAATTCCGACTGCAGTGCAGATGTGCCCTCCTCAGCAGCCCACGGGGGTAACCTCCGGCGCTTGTAAGCCCTGCATTACCGGCATTGATTGCGCGCAAGATCCATCGGGAGAAAAGCGATGGGGGGACGCACAGGGAATCAGTTTCGACCCGCTGTGGCATGGTGAGTACATCGGTCCCGTTCGATTGCCATCTCTGTTGGAGTATCGCATTCGGATCAATGACGAGATCACGTTTACGTACATTCCGAATCGTCAGAAGACCATCGAAGAATACAAGTTGATGGTCGGCGATGAGATTAGTCTCGATTCCATTTCGGACAACAGTATCAAACAAGCCAGGGTGCCAATTCAACCGGACGGAACCGTGATTGTGCCGTTGCTAAAAACCCCAATGGCGGCCTCGGGCAAAACCATTCAATCGCTTCGCAAGGACCTAGAGGTTGCGTACAAACAGTATATTGTGGCTCCCGCGATCGACATTCTGCCTGTCAAAGTAAATACCAGCGTCGAGGACCTGAAGGATGCGGTCAATGGACCGTTCGCAGCGGGTGGGCGTGCGATCACAACGACGGTTAACCCTGATGGCAAGATTCAGTTGATAGGCCTTGGAAGTGTCTACGTGTTGGGCATGACCCTCGATGAGATCAAACGCGAAGTCAGTCTACGATACCGAGAGAACTACGTTGGGATCGATATCGAACCTCGGTTGACCAGAACGGCGACCCATGTATGTTACGTTTTTGGTGAAGTCGTAAAGCCAGGTCGGTTTGAAATGGACCGGCCAACGACCGTAACGCAGATGCTGGCTCAGGCGGAGGGCCCAAGAGTGGGCGCCAATTCCAGGCAGATCGTAGTCTTTCGCCGCGCCGAGGATTGGCGGTTGATATCGACCATGCTCGATCTCCAAGGCGCACATTTTGGAAAATCGCCTAATCCGTCCGATGAAATTTGGCTTCGAGACGGCGATACCCTGGTTGTGCCTAAAAAGCCAATTACCCGATTGGATAACTTCATCCAGCTCTGGTTTACGGACGGACTCTATCGGGTACTGCCTTTCCAAGGAGTTTCAATTCAGAGACAATAGACCCTATCAGACTTGACCCGTCATGACTCGATAGCCCGTTTCCACCTTATTAAACTGCATCCATGAGTTCCAAATACGAAGTCATTCGAGTCGAAGATCGCCGCCAACGGCGGGAGTTTATGGATTTCATTTGGAAGCTCCATAAAGACGACCCAAATTGGATTCCGCCTATTCGCATGAATCAGGAGGAGCTCGTCAATTTTAGACGGCATCCGTTTTACGAGAATGCGAAGTGCCGAACATTCATTCTCCGGAAGGACGGCCAGGTTGCAGGTCGAATCGCAGCGATTATCAATAACGGTCACAACAAGCGGTTCGGCGAAAAGCGAGGCTTTTTTGGCTTCTTCGATTGCATTGATGATCAGCAAGCAGCCAATATGCTGTTCATGGAAGCGAGCAAATATTTGAAGAGCGAGGGAATGGACGACGTTCGTGGCCCCTGCAACCCGTCGTTGAATTACGAGTTAGGAACACTGGTAGCAGGGTTTGATACGCCACCGACGTTCATGATGACCTACAACTGGCCGTACTACGACAAGTTGATTACCGGCTTCGGTTTCGAAAAGACACAGGATCTTTACGCCTACGAAGCCAACATATCGATGCTAAAGACCATCGATCCAAAGCTTAAATTTGTCATCGACGAAGTCAAACGCCGATTTAACGTAACGCTCCGGGCCGCCAACCGGAAGAAGTTTGGCGACGAAGTCAAATTGTTCCTGAAAATCTACAACGAAGCATTGCAGGGAACTTGGGGATTCGTCCCGTTGAGCGATGCCGAATGCGTCAGTATTGGAGCATCGCTGAAGCTGCTAATCGATCCGACTTTGACCTCGTTTGTGGAGGTCGATGGAAAGGCGGTTGCGGTAGGCATATGCTTGCCGGACTTCAATCCCTTGATCAAGAAAATCAATGGTCGATTGTTTCCGTTTGGGTTTTTGACTCTGCTTTTCGGACGCAAAAAAATAAAAAAGGTCCGTGTCATGAGCACCAATGTCGTCCCGGAATACCAGCGATGGGGGCTTGGATTGGTAGTTCTAGACCGAATGTTACCGGATTGCTTGTCCATGGGAATAACCGATGCTGAGTTTTCCTGGGTACTCGAAAGCAACCACCTTTCGCGAGGTTCGCTCGAGCGAGCCGGAACGACCCGTACCAAAACCTATCGTCTCTATGACCGTACCTTAAGCGATATCCAGGTGTAATCCAAGCGATGGGGAGAACTGTTTCGTTCCCAGCCATGCGGTTTTCGCCTAGCTTTGTTATAGTGCATGGAACGTTCGTCATTACTGTTTATTCCACTGCTTATTATTCCGTTTGTACAGGGATGACATGAAAGACACACTTGCAGTGATCTTGGCCGGAGGAAAAGGAACAAGGCTTGAGCCCCTAACGAGGGATCGGGCGAAGCCAGCGGTGCCGTTTGGAGGCAACTACAGAATTATCGATTTTGTGTTGTCCAACTGCCTCAACAGCGGACTGAGAAAGATGCTGGTTTTGACGCAGTACAAGGCGATGAGTCTTGACCGCCACATCAATCTTGGATGGCGAGATTTCTTTTGCCGAGAACTGGATGAGTTCATCGATATCGTCCCGCCACAGCAACGGATTGACGAAAATTGGTACCAGGGAACCGCCGATGCCGTTTATCAAAACATTTACGCCATCGAAAAAGAACGACCAAAGTACCTTGTTATTTTGGCGGGTGATCACATCTATAAGATGAACTATCACTCGATGATTCAATACCACAAGGACATGCAAGCCGACCTTACCATCGGTGCTCTTCGAGTTCCGTGCCATGAGGCAACGGAATTCGGCGTAATGCAAGTCGATTCGGACCAACGCATCATTGGATTCCAGGAAAAGCCGGCTAAGCCTCGCTCCATTCCGAACGATCCTGGTCACGCGTTGGCTTCGATGGGGATCTATGTCTTTAACACTCGGTTTTTGTTCGAGCAACTTTGTCGAGATGCCAACGATCCCAAAAGCCATCATGATTTCGGAAAGAATATCATTCCGTCCATCATCGATCGGCATCGTGTTTTTGCGTTCCCGTTTAAGGATGAAAACCGCAAGCGAGATGCGTATTGGCGAGACGTTGGCACACTGGATGCTTTTTACGAAGCCAACATGGACTTGGTAGGTATCGATCCGCTTTTGAATCTCTACGACGAAAGCTGGCCGATCCGCACCCAGCAGAAAAACTTACCCCCTCCCAAATTCGTTTTCGGATCGCGAGGCGACGGTGACCGTTGCGGACTGGCTTTGGATTCAATCGTTTGCGCTGGAACAATAGTCAGCGGAGGAAGAGTCGAACGGAGTATTTTGGGGCCTTGCGTTCGCGTCAACTCCTACGCCCAAGTGTCCGACAGTATTTTGTTCGAAGGGGTGGAAGTGGCGAGGCATGCAAAAATCCGAAATGCGATTATCGACAAGGGAGTTTGTATTCCCGCTGGCATCGAAATCGGTTTCGACCTCGAGTTGGATCGACGACGAGGCTTTACGATTTCTAACAATGGCATTGTGACCGTAGCCAAAACCGAAGACTTGTCTTCGTTGGCGTTCCCGTCCAATTCAAGCCCATATCGAGCGGATACAGGCAACGTAGGGATTCTTCCGCCTAAGGGATTAAACGGCAACGCGAGCGCGAATCACAATTTCAGCCGGGTCGCCGACGCGGTGCAAGAGGAGACCGAAGAATGAGTTCCATGCCCGTTTTGTACTTATTGATGGGATTGCTTTTCGGAACGACACTTTTGGCGGTCGGAATTGCGTTAGGCTTTTGGATGGGAAAACGCGGCGAAGCGGCCAGCGTTGGTCAGTCGCTGTTGGATCAGAAGCAAATGCTGGCTGCTCTCAAAAACATGGCTAGCTGGACCACCGATTTTGCCGGCGACTTCAATCGCTATCAGTCCACCATGGAGTCCCTCACTCGCGATGCGGCAGACAGCAAAAAAGTGCGGACCAAGGAAGAGGTGCAGCGACTGCTGGACCGAATCGTGGACGCGAACAGCCAACTGCAGACGCGTCTAGAGTCTGCCGAAGTGAAGCTCGATTTGCAGACCAAGCAATTGGCTGGCTACTTAACGGAAGCCCGAACCGATGGGCTTACGGGACTTGCAAATCGAAAGGCCTTCGATCAAAAAATGGACGAGTGCTATGCGAAATGGCAGACCACCAAGCACCCGTTTTCTCTTGCACTTATCGACATTGATTTTTTCAAGAAAATCAACGATACCTACGGTCATCCGGCAGGCGATGCTGTTCTTCGAGAGATTTCGGCCCGACTTCGAGAGATTAGCAACGAGTCGATGATGGTTGCCCGTTACGGGGGAGAGGAGTTCGGTATCATTTTTGATGGTGAAGTGCAACATGCGGCCAGCGTTATCGAAGGGTTGCGGCTAACCATCGCTGGGAAATCGATTGAAACCGATGGACACACGATCTCCGTGACCATCAGTGCAGGAATCGCTCGGGTCATCAACGACGAACGCATCGGGAAATTGGTTCGCCGTTCCGACGAAGCCCTCTATAGTGCAAAGATGGGAGGACGAAATCGTGTCGTAGTCCACAACGGAATTCTTTGCGAAACTTTTGGCAAGCCCGGCCCCAAGACAATCGTGGTTGAATCCACCGACGCATCCACCGCGGAAGTCCCTCCGACTTCGAACGAACTCGAACACCGTGTCTTGTCGCGTCTAGATCGCTTGATTGCGCAGGAAGCGAACCGCAAGGAATAAGCTGTGCCACAATTGTTGCCTTTCGCTCCGCGAAAGTGCGCCTCGTTAACGCACTTTCGCGGAGCGAAAGGCGACACTCATTCAAAACAGTCTGCCTTCGGTGCAACGAATTGCTTCTCGCATGGCCATCACTTCTGCTGCGGCCGCTGGAGCGGAGGACGAAAGCTTGGTCAAATGCCCCATCTTGCGTCCTGGTCGAGCACTGCTTTTTCCATACAGATGGAGATAAGTCGCAGCATTTTGAAGAGCCCGTTCGAAGTGAGGTGAACCGTCCCCCCAAACGTCTCCCAGCAAGTTGGCCATCGCGGCCGGTTGGATGAGCGAAGTATCACCTAACGGTAGATTGCAAATCGCACGCACTTGCTGTTCGAATTGACTGGTGCGACACGCTTCCATGGTCAAGTGCCCCGAGTTGTGGGTGCGTGGTGCGATTTCATTGATCATGATCTCGCCACCATTGCACACAAAGAACTCAACGCACAAAACCCCCTCCAACTGCAGGGAATTGGCCACCGACAATGCAATAGCTTCTGCGTTTTCGGCCACTGCGAGCAACGAAGGATCGGCGGGACAAGTGGTTACGTCGAGAATGTGATTCGAGTGCGAGTTCGTGAACATAGGATAGACCGCCGTTGCACCGGTGGCTGTCCGAGCAACAATCACCGAAACCTCTGCGATGTAAGGGATCCATTTCTCGGCAATCAACGGTTCCGGGCCAAGCAATTCGATCGCGTTTCTAGCTTCGGCTGCATTGGCAACTTTGCGTTGCCCTTTTCCGTCATATCCCCAACTCACCGTTTTGAGAACGAGTGGCCATCCGAGTTCCAGCGAGGCTGGAGCGATGTCGTCGAAGGTGCGGATTTCATGAAAAGGCGTAACTGGAAAGCCCGAGCTGCGTAGAGTCCGTTTTTCATTGAGTCGGTGCTGAGCGACCGCCAGGACATGAACGCCTGGACGAACTAACGTAATCTCGGCCGCTCTCGCTACCGCTTCGAGTGCTATGTTTTCAAACTCGAGCGTGATCACATCGACGCTTTCAGCGAACTGCCGTACGGCGTTGGGATCAAGGTAGTCGCCATGGATAGTCTCCTGTGCCACTTGCCCGGCTGGGCTTTCCAGTTCGTCGGTAAAGACAACCACCCGATATCCAAGCTTTTGAGCGGCATGGGTGAACATCCGACCTAGCTGTCCGCCACCAAAGACCCCAAGCGTAGAACCTGGGGCAATCATTCGAAATCTAGAATCCATAAAAACGTTTCGAGGGTGGCGTTGGCGGGGAAATAAGACGGAAGATAATAGGGAAATCGCTAGGAATGCGATCAAGTCAGATTTTGATTGTCCAAGACGGTTTGGGTCTGTTGCGCCATGAAGTCCTCCATTTTCTTGCGAACGGCTGAATCCCCCAAAGCCAGAATTCTCGCAGCCAACAGGCCGGCATTTTTAGCCCCTGCTGCTCCAATAGCGAGTGTCGCCACGGGAATTCCGCCAGGCATTTGAACTATGCTGAGCAACGAATCTAGCCCTTGCAGGGAACGACTTTGGACGGGAACCCCTAGAACGGGAAGGAGCGTGCATGCGGCCACCATGCCAGGCAAATGAGCAGCCCCACCAGCCCCGGCAATGATCACCTGGAGTCCTCGCGATTGGGCTCTCGAAGCATATTCCAACATAAAATGTGGAGTTCGATGGGCCGATACAACCTGGGCCTCATAGGGGATTTCGAAGTCAGAGAGGATTTTGCAGGCTTCATGCATGGTCTCCCAATCGGACTGGGAGCCCATGATGACCCCCACGAGAACCCCGGGTTTCGTTGGCGTTTCTTCAGTCATTGGCCAAATGTCCGTTGATGCTCATCTTTATCCACGTTTCCTAAATGGTCGCCATCATCCTGAGACGAGTGGCGGTTGTTGCTTTACCGGGAGGGTGAGGCTCCTGCCGAACCAATGTCACGACAGCTCGGCAGGAGCCTCGGCCTCCCAAAGGAGCGCCTCGCCCTCCCCACGGTCTTGCTGGCCGAATTGTAGCTGTTTTTCCGAATTATTTAATCCGGACTTTGCATTCTCTACCAGATTGACAACGCCTTGACCTTCCCTTTACACTTGAGGCATCGGGAAAACGACTTTCGTTGCTTTTTAGGAGATGAATATATGAAGAATTCGTGGCTCGCAGGTTTATTTGCATTCGTGGTAGCTTTTGCGGCTGTTTCTATTGCCGCAGATACCAAAATTGATTTCGCGAAAATTAAGTGTGTGATTGCGGACAAAGCCCCTGTCGAAGACAAATCCAGCGATTGGAAAGATGGCAAAGTTTACTTTTGCTGCGGCAATTGCCAGAAGAAATTTGACGGAGACAAGAAAGGCTTTGCAGCCAAAGCCAATCATCAACTGATCGCGACCAAGCAAGTTGAGCAAAAGGCTTGCCCATTCTCGGGTGGTGAATTGAACAAAGATGCATCCGTCGAGTTCAAAGGTGCAACAATCGGCTTCTGCTGTAACAACTGCAAAGGCAAAGCAGAAAAGATGTCCGATGACGACAAATTGGTGAAACTATTTGGCGAAGAAGCCTACGACAAGGCAAAATTTGCCAAAGCGGAAAAGAAGTAATTTGTGACCTGGCTGAGTTGAAAAAAATAAGGCACGGCGGTTACCGCCTTGCCTTTTTTTGTATCTTCGTTTAATCGCGTGCCCATCGGGCCGCGACTAGGTTGTGCTTCGATAGATGATAGATGTACAGCGAAACGCGGGGCGATGCCCACGCGGCTAAACGAAATAGGCCTATCGTACTGGGCGAAGCAACCTGGCGATTGCGTCAGGAATCTGGACGCCAGATTCTCTCAAGAGAGCTAAGATTTGCGACGGATTGAGCGGGCTGCCTGATTCTTTGGCAGTTATCATAGCCGATCGAACCTTCTCAATGGTCTCCGGTCTTGCGTTGGCTCTGCGCAAGATGCCTGTCACCAGCTCAACCGAAGGAGTCCAGCGAGGTTCCGTATTGGGTTGTGGAACAGGCGGAGCAACAGGGAAAAGCTTCGCAACGTCCACTCCCAACTCCGAAAGCCGAGTGCGGATTTGCTCCAGCGTCAAAGGGACGCCCACTTTTATGCTCGCTTTGTATTCGGTTGCAATGGTCGTGACCACATCTGCAGTAACACCAGCCGACTTCAAATGCTGAATCAGGGCTTCGATTCGCGGTTCAACGTGTGGTGGGGTTTCTGGTTTCGGTGGGGTTTCGTGTCTGGGAGGAAATAGTTTGGAAAGGTCGACGCCAAGTTCGGTCAACCTAGTCTTAATCTGCTCCAGGGAAAGCGGTGTTTTGGCCTCGATCCCAGCTTTGATCTCCGCGGTTATTGTCTCAATGACCTCAGCATTGATTCCCGCGGATTGCAGTCGTGCCGAAAACCGCATCAATAATTCATTGGCTCGATGGGCATGTTCCCCATCGGCTACGATCGGGCACAACTCATTCGCGATGTGTTCGGTCTCGATGTGTTCGGTCTCGATTTGTTCCACTTCCATCCGCGAATGAACTCGCCCATCGATGAATCTCTCGCCGATTTCAGGTCGACCGCCATTCTTCATCGTATGAAGCAAGTCGACAGCGCCACTCACGTCTAGGTCAGTTGGGAGTTGACGGCTGTCGATCGCTAATTCAAGGCGGGCGATTCGAGCTGACAAGGGTACTGAACTTGGATTGATGACACCGTCTACCTGTTTTTGATTCAAATAGTTGATCACGACAAGTGCATCGAGTGGCGAGAGTAGGCCATCGGCATCAACATCGAGCATCCTAGCCGCATCAATCCCAAGATTTGCATCTGGACCATTGAGCTCGTTGATCACCACCAACGCATCCAGCGGTGAAACCGAACCGCTGTGGTCACAATCCTCGGGCATGGAAAAGTTGTGCATAAGTATATCCGCGGCAAGCAAGGCTCTGCTTTCCAAGGACTCAAAACGAAGGGATCGTTTCCCGGGTAATGTGTCGTTATTCATAAGTTCGGCTCGGTCAGAATAAGTCGTTCGCGTCTGGATACAAAACAGATTTTAGCCATGTGCAATTCCAAAATGTGAGAAACTTTTTCAAATTCTCGGATTTTGGTTCAGCAAATTCCGCAAAAGCAAGATCGCCCGCGATTAGAGCAATTGGGAACTCAACCAAACGGGATTTCGTCCAATGATGTAATCCATTCCATTCCCAATCGAAATCGTCCGGAAGGGTGAAGTGGAAGGTTGACTATCGATAAAAAACTTTGCAAAACAAACGGAACTATCCCATGAGGAGATTTGCTATGTCGATTCGCAATGGTAACGTGTTCGTTCTGGCAATGATTCTCGTTGCAACTGCCAATTCCATTTCCTTGGGAATGATCCGAGGGGACAAAGGCAACACCCCGATCACGGATCCTGGCTGGCCAAAAGGGGCCGCAAAAATCGTTAATTCCCCGAACCGAATCGCGTGGTATGAGGATCCACCGTTCGGAGGAGGTCGTTGGCACTCCGAATGCCAAGGGGACACCGAAAAACTTTCCCAAGTCATCCTCGATCTGGCCAAAACCGAATCGGTCAAAAAGAGAATCACGGTCCACAGCGGCGTGACTCGAAGCTTTTGGCTGGATCCCAATCGACAACAGATCGGCAACCGATCTTTAGAGCTGGACTGGGTGTTTGTCGTTTGGCAAAAGGAAAAATGGGATTTCCAAAAAGGTTTGCCACTTCATATTAGCGCACTCCAAAACGACAAATCGATGGAGCCTGTGGCGGAACTGCACGTGTACACCGGTGGACTGGTAGATTGGAAGCAAATCCGAGTACCTAACGGAATTGACGTTGTCGACAATCGACTAGAGTCGCATGGATTTTCGATTGCAGACCGACGCATTGTCGAAGGCCAAATCATCAACTTCGACAACAACCAACCTTTGATGGCATCGGTCTTTCTGGAGTCCATGGACGTGGCATCAGGCAAGCAGACTTATGAAGTCAAAGAGCAAACCGCTTGTGATGCAACTGGGAATTGGCTGCTAAAGGGGGTCCGCCCAGGCAATTACCGTATCGTCGCTCGCTTAAATGAGTTTGTTCCTTATCGGATTGCTTACTTGACTGTCGATGAAGAGCCGGGCTGGGAACGCCACGAAACAAAAATGAAGAAGTCCGCAATTTTGAAAGGCCAAGTCGTGGATCTCGAAAAGAAACCGCTCGCAGAAGCGGATGTTCGACTCGTCGATATGGATTACGCTTCCGCTGACGACTTCAAGGCTACGACGAACGAAAAGGGTGAATTCGAATTCACGAATGTACCTGTCGGGCAAGCCTCTCTTCGCGTATTCCGAAAAGGATTCTTCTTAGCCGGCAAAGGCCCCAACGTGACGATCCCATCCGAGAACGCCGCAGTCGAAATGACACCCGCCGGCGAGATACGAATCGAGGTCCTCTTTTCCATTCCACGCAAATCCGATTACGTAATTCACATGGAGGATGCCACCGGTAGTGGGGTTGGCAAATGGGGAGGCAGCGGCAATATCAATCAAGAAAACTGGATTGAGTTCAAGAACGTAACACCGGGTAAGTACCTTGTTTACGGGCAGCCCAACCCAGGTAGTACGCGTGAAAAAACGAAAACCATCGAGGTCGAAATCGTTGGGGGAAAAGCCCTCGAGATCGAATTGGAAGCTAACGACGGTTCCAGTAAATAACCGCATTATGAGTTGCTCGCCCAACGGCGATGATGTCCTTGCGACCATCGCCATCTAAATCGGCAACGACCATATCCTCAACGGCGACTTGGCCGGGTTCGATGAGCGTCCGTTCCCATTTATCCCCTGCGAAGTCATAGACCCGAATTCCACAACGATGCGGGGCCTCGGCATTGTCCCGCACTCCGATCACGATCTCATCGTCGGAATCGAAATCGAGGTCAGCGCAGGCCACGGCATGCCCCCACTTGAGCTCTTTGTCGATCACGTTTCGAAGCATAAAACGGAGCGCGCGTTTGGGGTCATGGGAATACACGACGACCTGGTCGCCATGCCATGGCTCGATGGTCGCTAGAAAATTGCCTCCACCCGTAAAATGGCCGAGTCGAATTTCACTCGAACCGCGTGCAGGAGCGACCCCTTGGAATCCCATGCCCTGCGGGTATACGAACTTCCGCGAGTCTTTGGTGAACATGATTCGGGTGGCGCCTTCGTAGCTGGCTACAAGTAGATCGGTGTTGCCTTCGTCGTACATGTCAACCACTTCGAAGTTGTGGGCTACGTGGCGAGACTCGTCGATTACCTTCATGGGCCACGCTTCGGATTCGGGCTTGCTCGGAATCTCGAAGTGCAAGAGCCGAACTGGAGTCTGGTCGAAACCAGGTGCTGTTGTATTGCGTCCCTTGAGCGGCAGTACGATTAGTTCCATTCGGCCGTCTTGGTTGATATCGGCCCAATTCATGCGATGTGTCGTCGGCTCCTCAGCGATCTTGATATACGTCCAGGGTTGACGGGGATCGCTCGGCGATTTCAACCAACCGATCTCGCCACCGGACTTGGTATTATTAGGCTGCCAATCGTGACCAATGGCTAAGTCAATCTTGCCGTCACCATCGATGTCATGGGGAGCCATGCAGACATTGTCATTCTTCGCATCCGGAGTCGAATAGATAACATGGACTTGCCAACTTGGGTTTTCAAGCCAAAGGAAGCGTTTGCTGTCCGTAATTAAGATGTCGAGCTTGCCATCGCCACTTAGGTCTAGCGTTCGAACGGCATAGCCGACCTGCAGTTCGACTGGCAAGACTTGGGGCACCCATTGAGCGTCAACAAGGCCATTGAGCGTATTGAGAAACAGGCAGCAAGCGGCCAAGGAACGAACTGCCAAACGAGTGAACAATTCTTCGGGAAAGCACATGACACAACCTCTTTGGGATCGCGGTGAACGGGAGAACCGTATCTTAGCAAAATCAAATCGAGCGTGGATCCGTCGCTCCGCGACGGATGTCAGCGGTGATGTGCCACGATTCGATGATTATCACCATTCTTGGCCACAAAGGGCTCTACCCCCAGCCGGATCGAGTTCATGCGCTTTTAGAGAAGGAACCGGGCGCTGGGTCGAGGAGAGCGAGGACGCGAGTCGCGGAGCGACGTCGCCCACGTGGATCCGTCGCTCCGCCCGTCGTACGCACTGTCGCGGTTGCCCTTTAGGCGAGCGGCAGATTGCAGTATCCCAACCCAGTATCCCAACCCGAAGCGTAAGCGAGGGACAATTACGCAGGTCCCTCACTTACGTATCGGGTTATGATTGGTAGTTTTCAGTCTGACGCTCGCCTTATCGCGCCGGTTTGGCCGATTCGGCACCCAATGGCATGACGCCCATCGCCCGCGCGTCCGAGATTGAAATGAGTTGCCGATCTGGGTCGTCATCCGACTTGAAAGCCTCGGCATGCTCGGTGATTTGGTTCTTGCCAGCCTCCAAAGCCGAGACAAAGGTCGTATGCGATGCAGCGAATTCTTTCTGTTTCAGTTTGGACGGAAGTTTGGGTAGCTCGACAACAGGTTTCAGATTGTCACTGCCCAGCATGGTTGTCTCCAAACCAAACAGAGTGGGGTTTTCTTTGTTGCCGTCGGAGAATGCTAAGAAACAATGACCAGGGACCATGACCAAGTAGGCATCGAGTCCAATCCTTCGCAAAATGCTCGCCATAAGTACGGAACCATCCACGCAATTGGCCTGCGACGATTG
Organism: Pirellula sp.; assembly: GCA_031372345.1. Taxonomy (GTDB): domain Bacteria; phylum Planctomycetota; class Planctomycetia; order Pirellulales; family Pirellulaceae; genus JBKCUI01. The sequence continues at coordinate 1,229 of JANMLD010000068.1, read as the reverse complement.
CACGGTATCGTCCAGGAAGCGAACGGTTTGGCTGTATACGAACTTGCTCGGTGGGGCCGTCGAAACGTCGCTGTACTTGATGCCCCTGCGTTGCAGCGCATTCCAAATGGCAAACACCTGCGAAAGCACTTCGTCCTGACTTCCCGATTGATAACCGGTGAAGCCATTGATCAACTCATGTTCCTTGGCAGCGCTCAACGCTTCCTTGAGAAGCCCGTCGATCCAAGGATGGTTTTCGTTAACGTACGCGGCGAAAGTGACGGAGATGTCCTCGAGGTCATCGCCATCATCGTCAAGTTTAACATAGAAAGGACAATCATTGATCGATCGCAGCAGCACCGTTTCGTCGATCTCGGCGATCACAATGTCATCGATGGAAACCTTGATTTTCAAGTTGGCTGGCTTTTGTTGTACGCATCGTCGGAGCGCGTCGTAATCCCATCTGGCTTTTGGGTAGACGTGGATGACGTCATAATCGTCGTCGCTTTCACCTTCCCATTTGGACTTCTTGAGGAAGCCATCGCCGATGATTTCAACGGTGATCTTGGCACCTTCCGGGACGTTTTCAATTTCGACCCCAACACTGCCATTCTCGTCACCAAAAAGAGGGATTTCATCGTCCTCGAGTTCTGGGTCTTCGTCGGTCTTTTTATCTTCGGCCCGTTGTTCGTCGCCGTTCCAGTCTACGGTCGCGGTAGAGATGATATAACTCGGAAACAGGTCGTTGCCGGTGTAGCTCAAAAAGGTTGCGGATGGGTCGTCGGCGCTGGCGCCGTAGCAAGAACTGCAAATGGCAATAAGAACGGCTAGGGAAATGCGACGCATGCGAAATACTTGTCCCGAGGTAGAAAAGGGAATTGTCAGACTGCGAACTAAGTCTCATATCGTGAGAATCTCGACCGTGACGGCAATCGGTTTTTTCATAGACCCAATTCATCATCAAACGACTACAGCGGAAGCGATTCTGGTGATTGTGAGGGATATGCCGTAGATCCGTCGCTCCGCGACGGATATCCTGGATGCCGAGCCCTGATTCGATGTTCATCACTATTCTTGGCCACAAAGGGCTCTACCCAAGCCAGACCGAGTTTAGACGTTTTTAGAGAAGGAATCGGGCGCTGGGTTGGGGAGAGAAAGGACGCGAGTCGCGGAGCGACGGCGCCCACGTGTATCCGTCGCTCCGCCGAAGGCTGTCCTGGATGACGAGCCCTGATGCGATTTTAATCACT
>JANMLD010000050.1:0-11269 GCA_031372345.1 Pirellula sp. | reverse complement strand
AAAAAGGAGCGGTATGCTTTTGTGAACCACATACCGAAAAGAAAAGGTCGCCTTTGGCGCCGCGATAGTGCGCTCCTTACCCGCACTTGCGCGGAGCGAAAGGCGACACTAATCCCCTTTCATTTCGATTTACAAACAAGGAATTACCATGAAACGCAAACTTGCATTTGCTCTCGTATGTGCTGCCGTCGGTGGAACATTCAGTTGCTTCTCGATAGGGCAGGACCCTTTTGGCGCGGCCACAGCTCCGCGTGAAACGGTCAAGCAGACTACCTACACGAGTGGCGATGACTCGTATGCGACCGTCGCCGGTGCCGATGTGACAACAACCAACCTAGCTAAAGTTCAAGGTGAAAATGCCCAACAGCCAAACGTTGCATCGTGGGTGAAGTTACTAAAAACGGCGGAAGGTGCAGAGAAAGAGAGCGTCGTTGCTAAGCTCAAAAACGCCGTAGGCGATCAGTTCGACCAGCGACAAGAGGGAAAAGCCAAGGAACTCAAGGCTTTGGAAGAACAGCTTGCCAAGCTCAAAGAAATTCACGCAAAACGAACTCAGCAACGCGATGTCATCATTGCCGAACGTGTGCAGCAGATCCTACGCGACTCGGAAGGTTTGGGGTGGGGAACCGATCCCCAGGACTCGACGAACATCTTCAGTACCAGCCCTTTGGGCGAATGGGGACGATATCCAAGTGCCGCTAGACCGTTAGGCACAACCTTAAATCGTCCTTCAACACCTTCAGTACCCGCGGCACCCGTTGCACCGCTATATGTGGTGCCTGGCACGTCACGGTAGTCAGCCTGCTACGGTCCAGACACTTCGGGCTGGCCGGAACGGGTGAATGGGATAAACTGTGCAAACCCTGAATCGACTCTTTTTGACGAAACCGCCGATTCAGGCACAATGTACACGTTTCCCCCTTTTTGCCTTTCGAAGCTGATCCATGGGCCCTGCAAAAACCGCCATTTCCCCAACCCGCGCCGAAGACTACCCAGAGTGGTACCAACAGGTAATCAAGGGGGCCGACCTCGCTGAAAACTCAGCCGTACGTGGTTGTATGGTCATCAAGCCCTGGGGATACGCTATTTGGGAAAATATGCAACGCGTTCTAGACCAAATGTTCAAGGATACTGGTCACCAAAACGCGTATTTCCCGCTCTTTATCCCAATGAGCTTTCTTGAAAAGGAAGCCAAACACGTCGAGGGATTCGCCAAGGAATGCGCCGTTGTTACGCACCATCGTCTTGAGCCAGACGGCAAGGGTGGGCTGCGACCAGCCGGTTTGCTCGAGGAACCTCTCATCGTTCGGCCGACCAGCGAAACCATTATCGGCGCCACGTACGCGAAATGGGTGCAGTCGTATCGCGATTTGCCGATTCTGATCAACCAATGGGCCAACGTCGTTCGATGGGAGATGCGAACACGCTTGTTCTTGCGGACGACCGAGTTCCTTTGGCAAGAAGGGCATACCGTTCACGCGACCGCCGAAGAAGCCATGGAAGAGACCAGCAAAATGCTTGAGGTCTACGCCGACTTTGTCGAAAACTACATGGCAGTCCCGGTCATCAAAGGGGAAAAGACCGCTGGCGAACGTTTTCCTGGTGCTGTTACCACTTTATCTATTGAAGCCATGATGCAAGACCGCAAGGCGTTGCAAGCTGGCACATCGCACTTCCTCGGCCAGAATTTTTCCAAGGCTCAAGAGATCAAGTTTCAAGACAAGAACGGCGAGATCGCTTACGCATGGACGACTTCCTGGGGAGTCTCCACACGCTTGGTCGGTGCGTTGATCATGACCCATTCGGATGATGACGGACTAGTGCTCCCTCCACGATTGGCACCATCTCAAATCGTCATTGTTCCCATCTATCGCGATGAGACCCAGAAGTCCGAAGTGCTGGAATACTGCAAGTCACTGAAAAAAGAGCTGGCCTCGCAAATGTACTCCGATCAAAAGATCCGAGTCGATATCGACGACCGCGATATGCGTGGCGGCGACAAGAAATGGTACCACATCAAACGCGGTGTGCCGGTCCGGGTCGAAGTGGGGCCCAAGGACATTGCCAACGGAGCCGCGTTTGTTGGACGCCGCGATACCAACCAAAGCCAGTCCGTGCCGCGCGCTGAACTGGTTAGCGGCATTGCGACATTGCTGCAAGAGATTCAAGACAATCTCTTTCAGCGAGCACTTGCCATGCAAAAGGCAAACACCGTTGAACTGAAATCCGAGGCTGAGTTTCGAGACTTCTTCCAGCTCGACGACGAGCAAGGGCGATCAACGGGTGGTGGATTTGCCAAGTGCTGGTTCGCCAGCGAAGAAGCGGTTCAGCCGTTACTCGACGAACTCAAAGTGACCATCCGCTGTATTCCGCTGGATGCAGTCCCAGGCGAAGGGACTTGTTTCGTATCCGGACAACTGACGAAGACCCAAGCCATCTTCGCCAAGTCGTATTAAGTGGCAACATTGTCGCCTTTTGCTCCGCAAAAGTGCGTTAGCGCTGCGCACTTTCGCGGAGCGAAAGGCGACAATAATAAAATCACCGCGCCGCAATGCAGTTTTGCAACGGTTTGAGAATGCTCTCGACGATGTAGTTGTCCATCAACTCTCGCAGCAATTGCTCCAAACGCATGACTTCGGTTTTGAAGTCTTCATCAGGCCCTAGCGAATCAAAGCGGCGTACGGTGATGTACGCGCTCAGCAAATCTTCGCTGTATTCACCCGATTTGGCTTGAAACACCGTGGATCGAGTTTCGAAATGAATGCGAGCATGCGTTCGAAAAACGTCGTCGAGGGACATTTGAATCACAGGCTCGTAGCTCATGAGCTGCGAACCGGTTCGCTGAGCCATCGCGTCAAAACCCATCGGCAGACCAATTGCATCGGCCAAGATTTGATTGTGGTTGCCGCGGCAAGCGTAGTCGAATCCGTACATCAAACCAATCGACTCGCAGTCCAGCTTGCTGATGGCCATGGTGTGGGGGACGACATCCAGCACCTCGCAATGCTGAGCCATGGCTTCCTCAAGCGAGTTTGGATTGACGATTCCGCTGCACATTCGGCGAGGTTCCGCCGCGATCCAGCGGTAGGCTCCGTGCTCCTTGTCCTCTTCCAAAATAAACTCGCCCCGTTCGCGTTGGTAAAAGTGTCGCAACTTGGGGTATCTTCGTTGCATTTGCTCGAAGAAATGTAGCACCGTCTCGCGTTGGTTCGGCAGATCCATTTCCGTATGCAGGTGCATATTGATGTAGAAATCATCGCTCAGTGAACTGTAGGGATTCATCACGTTGTTGTTTCCTCGCAACCTAGGGTGTTGTCCATCCATTTTCAGCCACGCTGTTCGGGCTCAAGTATATGGGGACGCCCAAATGTTTCAAAGGCTTGACAGATCAATGATCAAAGAATCGCTTGCGACCAAGATTTGACTTGGCGTATGTCGAGGCAATTTTGCGGTCGCTGCCGCCAACCCCAATGGGTCCGACTCGCCCGCCAAAGGGTTGATATGCGTCAATATCAAGCGTGAAATGCGGGCTTTGGCGGCACTCTCCAAAACGGCACTCGTCCAGCTATGTCCGGTTTTGATGGCCAAATCGATCCAGTCGTCGGAAAAATTACATTCGTGGATCAGCCAGTCGACACCTTGGATCTCATTCCAGTATGCCGACTGCGGTGACGCGGTAGTATCGGTAATATAGGCAAGCGACATGCCCGGCCAATCCATTCGATAACCGACACTGCCTCCAGGATGCTCTAGCGGAAACCAGCGACACTTGGCGCCGTTCAAAGTAAATTCCGAGCCCAAGTCCTCGATCGCGTGCCACTGAATCGGTGGCAGGACCGGAAAAAGCAGTTCATGAAAGAGGTGCTTTTGAACGGCTTCGATCTTCGCCCGCTCGCCATAAACATGGATTTTTCGGAGCGGTGTCACGGCCACAAAGTCCAGAAAAAAGGTCAAACCGAACACATGGTCCAGGTGGGAGTGGCTCAGGAGTATAGAAATCTCCTCTTGGTCGATCAGCTTCTCCAATCGAAAAAGCCCGCTGCCCGCATCGAGTAGAAGGCTGGCTTCAGGAATAAAATAACAACTGGTGTGACGTGTTGCACTGGGATGGTAACCAGCCGTTCCTAAGCAGTGCAGTTTCATGCGTTGTCAGTTCCGCAGCTTCAAAAGGGGCAATCGAACAAGGGGGGTGATCCGAGTTGGATATCATAACGCATTGTAAGGCAATTGGGGCGAGCGCACCCTGCCAAGCGTGCGGCAAGTGGAGCATCCCAACCCGAAGCGTAAGCGAGGGACAATTCCGCAGGTCCCTCACTTACGTATCGGGTTAGGATTGGTGGTATCGGCTTAGGATTGGTGGTTTTCGTAAGGCCACTCGCCTACGAGCAATCACTTAGTGTTTGTGTCTCGAAATGGATGGAGTATAACTTCCGCATGGCAAATACAACCAAAATCATGATCATAGGCGTCAGCGACGACGGAGCTGAGGGATTGACCAAGCATGCGGCGGATTGCATCCAATCGGCGAGCGTACTCGTCGGCTCGCCTGGGCTCTTGGCCAAATTCCCAAATTTCACTGGTCGCAAGGAAATCATTGGGTCGGACCTGGACCGACTCGCCAATTCACTGGATCTATCCGACTGCCCTACGGTTGTATTGGCCAGTGGCGATCCGTTGTTCTACGGCACCGCCAGGTTTCTATGCGACCGGCTCGGTAAGGACCGCTTTGATGTGCTGCCACATGTTAGCAGCATGCAATTGGCTTTTGCTCGCGTCAAGGAAAGTTGGGACGAAGCGTACTTGACCAATCTTGCTTCGCAACCGCTCGAACGGGTAGTCGAGCGTATTCGATCAGCTGAAAAGGTAGGGGTCTTTACGTCCGAGGAAGTGCCACCAGCGCGACTTGCCGAAGAACTGCTCTCCAAGGGCATTTCGTATTTTACCGTTTATGTTTGCGAGAACTTGGGGTCACCTGACGAACGGGTGACGCGAAGCGCATTGGCGGATATTGTCAATCAGCGCTTCGCACCATTGAACGTGATGGTTATGGTCAGGCAATCTGGCGTGCCGGACAAGCAGTCGGAATCCGACAACCGACGGTTGTTTGGAAATCCAGACGAGTTGTTTCGACAAAGCAAGCCGAAACGAGGCCTGTTGACTCCAAACGAAGTCCGTTCCATCGCCTTGGGCGAAATGAATCTACGATCCACCTCGATCGTGTGGGACATCGGTGCAGGGAGTGGTTCGGTGGCCATCGAAGCTGCCCAAATCGCCCGGAACGGCAAAGCGTATGCCATCGAGATGGATGCCGAAGACTATAACCTGTTGGTGGAAAATGCGAACCAGTTTGGAGTCACCAATCTCGTCCCCGTCCTAGGCGAAGCCCCCAAGGCTTGGGAATCATTACCGGACCCCGAGGCCATTTTCGTCGGTGGAACAGGCAGGGCTGTTACCGAACTGGTTTCACACGCTTGGCCGCGACTGCAGCCGGGCGGCTGCTTAATAGCCAACATGATGAGCATGGATTACGTCGTAGCCTTGCAGCAGTTGTTCGTCTCCAAAATGGGAATTGAGCCGATGCTTTGGATGGTTCAAATCTCAAGGGGGAACTATCAATTGGATAAGTTGCGATTGGAGTCATGCAATCCAACGTTTTTGCTTAAGGCCGTTAAGCCTCGATGAGAGGCATTGTCGCCTTTCGCTCCGCGAAAGTGTGCCTCGCGAACACCCTTTCGCGGAGCGAAAAGCGACTATAAAAGCGAAAGGCGACTATAAAGGCGAAAGACGAAATTAATTTCGAAAGGCGACAATGTTTTTACCAAATGGAGATTGTAGATGATGGAACATAGCGATCGTTTGGATGTGATTGTCGTAGGCGCTCATCCAGACGATGTCGAGATCGCATGTGGCGGAACGATCGCTGCCCTAGTCGAACAAGGCTACCGGGTTGGAATCATCGATCTGACGGACGGTGAGCCAACGCCATTAAGTCCACATCCAGACGTGCGACGGGCTGAAGCCATGGCCGCCGCCAATGTTTTGGGCGTGCATGTGCGCAAGATTCTGGACTTCACCAATCGGCGATTGATGGATGGTTTTGATGAACGCGTCGCGCTAGCCAAAGAGTTTCGGCGCTATCGGCCTAGGATGGTTATCGGCTTTGGCAACAAGACACCCATGGCCTCACCCGACCACTATCAAGCCATGCAAATAACCGACGCGGCGGTTTTCTATTCCCGGCTAACCAAATGGGATGATGTGTTTGAAGGCTTGCCAGTTCATGCCATCGAACGGCAGTTGTACTTTCGGTTGCAATTCGAACCGGCGGCCATCGTTGGTTTTGAAAATCAGATCACCGTTGATATCAGTAAGACGATCGAGAAAAAAATCGCCAGCATCGCTTGTTACGCCACTCAATTTCCGCCGGCCAAAGCGCATGTGTTCGATCGAGTGCGAGGATTGGCAATAGCTGCCGGGGCGGCTGCCGGATGCTCGGCAGGCGAAGTCTTCGCCTGCACACGCCCGCCTGCTACGCTTGACCTCTACGAAGCCGTTGGGCTTCGCAAATAGTTTAGCACGGCACTCCGTGCCGTAGCCATAGCAGCATCCGCCACGAAATTTTTTGAATCGCGTTACAAAGCCCATACGGACGAGCCAGTTTTATGCGACAATAATGATCGATCCCTTAGTCGTTCCTGCCCAATTTCCCTCCTGGTTTCGAATTGAGACCCAATCATGCTGTGTTGCCCGTCTCGCGCAATGAAATCGATACTTTGGTCCGTGGTATTGTTCCTGAGTCCACACTGGCTCATGGCTGATACCAACCAAGATGCCGCTCAGATTCTTAAACAGACCGGCGTGACAGGTGGATTCTTTGTTCATCTGGGGGTCGGAACAGGCGAGCTGACGGTTGCCCTTCGGCAGGGAGAAGGAATCCAAGTACAAGGATTGGATCGCGACGCTGCGATCGTGCAAAAAGCCCGTGAACGCATTCGTGCCATGGGGATTTATGGCGATGTGGCAGTCGACCAACTCGATGGTTCGCAACTCCCGTATATCGATAATTTGGTCAACTTGATGGTCATCGAAGACCAAAGCAGTATTTCTCAAGAAGAAGTGTTGCGAGTCTTAGTGCCCAACGGAGTCGCCTATCGCAAAGAAGCCGCTGGGAAATGGACCAAGACCGTTAAGCCTCGTCCTAGCAACATCGACGAGTGGTCCCACTACCTTCACGACGCAAGCGGAAACTCAGTCGCCCACGACGATGTTGTGGCTCCTCCTCGGCATTTGCAGTGGGTAGGCAGCCCGCGATACTCACGCCATCACGATCGCATGGCCAGCATGAGCGCTTTGGTTTCCACCGGCGGTCGCATGTTCTACATCATGGACGAAGGGAGCCGCATTTCCATTCAGCTACCATCGAAATGGAAACTGATCGCTCGTGACGCCTTCAACGGAACCGTTTTGTGGAAACGCGACATCGAGGATTGGCAGAGTCATCTTTGGCCACTTAAAAGCGGGCCGACCCAACTTTCGCGACGGTTGGTTTCGAATGACGACACTGTTTATGCCACGTTGGGAACAGATGCTGCCCTGTCGGCCATCGACGCCGCAACCGGTAAGACAAAACAGACTTACGCGGGAACCGAAGGTACGGAGGAGATCGTCAACACCCAAGGGATTCTGTTCCTCGTGGTGAGGAAGGGCAAAGCCGAACTTGCCGGCTACGCACCGCTGAACGCAACGGTGGGTGACCAAGCCCTCGCTCGCGAAATGTTTTGGAATGAAGATCCACGCATCCTGATGGCCGTTGATGCAGAGTCAGGAAAAACGCTCTGGGCCAAACAAACCAAAATATCACCGCTTACGTTGGCTGCCGATGCTTCGCGGGTCTACTTCCACGATGGTGAAAAGTTAATCAGCGTCGAACATCGATCCGGTAAAGTCGCTTGGGAAACCAAGCCGGTGAGTCGTCGCAATCAATTCACTTTCAATTTTGGTCCGCGACTGGTCGTACACGATGAAGTCGTACTCTATGCAGGTGGCGACGGCAAAATGATCAGCGTCGACAAAGTGGATGGCAAAGCATTATGGGATGCAGTCCATCCCAACTCGGGTTACCAGTCCCCACAGGACTTGCTGGTCATGGATGGACTGGTCTGGGTGGCCCCGACGACGGCGGGCAAGGACACGGGCGTTTACACGGGTCGCGACCCTAAGACCGGCGTGGTCAAAAAAGAGTTCGCTCCGGATGTGGATACCTACTGGTTTCATCATCGATGTTACATCGCCAAAGCGACCGACAATTTTTTGATTCCGTCGCGGACGGGGACGGAGTTTGTTAGCCCCGACAACAAACATTGGGATATCAACCATTGGGTGCGCGGTGGATGTTTGTACGGAATCATGCCGTGCAACGGCTTGACTTACGCCCCGCCACACAATTGCGCATGCTACCCAGAAGCGAAACTGTTTGGCTTCAACGCACTCGCGCCACTTGCGCCCACTCGACCGCTGCCTACGACGGTTTCGGAAGAAGGCCGACTGCAAAAGGGGCCAGCCTTTTCGAAGCCACTGGACGATGTAGCCAACGCAAAACGGGGAGATTGGCCAACCTTTCGCCACGATGCGTCGCGCAGCGGGTCCGCTTCGGAACTGATTCCTGCCACTGTCGAGAAAAAGTGGACAGTGGATCTTGGTGGACGATTGACTTCACCAGTGATCGCTAACGGAACGGTATACGTGGCCAAAATGGATGCTCACACGTTGTTTGCGTTCGACGAAACGAGCGGCAAGGAACGCTGGTCATTCACGGCGGGGGCTCGAATCGACTCACCCCCAACGGTACACCGGGGCAAGGTTGTGTTCGGAGGAACGGACGGCTGGGTTTACTGTTTGCAAGCTTCCGACGGGCAATTGGCTTGGCGTTATCGCGCAGCACCAATGGACCGCAGAACGATGGCCTACGAACAGTTGGAATCGCTATGGCCAGTGCACGGTAGCGTCTTGATCCAAGATGATATAGTCAATTGCGTCTCCGGCCGATCGAACTTCCTTGACGGCGGAATTCGAATGATTCGCTTGGAATTAGCAACGGGCAAGAAGTTGACGGAAAACATCATCGATGAAACCAATCCGGAAACCGGCAATAACATTCAAGAGAAGATCAAGGTTCTGCAAATGCCGGTAGGATTGCCGGACATTTTGTCGTCCGATGGCAAGTTCATGTACATGAAGTCGCAGAAATTTGACCTCGAAGGAAATCGACTGGAGATTGGTCCGAACTCCGGAGATTTTGTGGGGCAAGCTTCGGTTCAACGTGGCGACACCGCTCACTTATTTGCACCGATGGGCTTCCTCGATGATTCGTGGTTCCATCGATCGTACTGGGTGCTCGGGCAGAGCTTTGCGGGCGGCCACGGGGGATACTACCAAGCTGGCCGATTTGCGCCGTCTGGACGCTTGATGGTCAATGGCAATGGATACGTATACGGATACGGACGCAAGCCGGAGTATCTGCGTTGGACGACCACCATGGAACACCAGTTGTTCAAGGCAGATCCCAATCCACCTGAAATCCCAGCGGACTTTAACAAAGCGGCTAATGCAGTTAGCCCTGGTTCCTACGCTCAGTTTCAAAAATCGCCGAGTTTGAATCCGGCAGGGAAACCCATTACGGTAGAAGCTTGGGTGACAGCCACGAAGCCAAACGGCGTCATCGCAGCCAGGGGTGGTCCCGCGGAAGGCTTTGCATTGATCTTGGAAGAAGGCAGGCCAGCGTTTCTGGTCCGGTCCGAGAACAAACTCTCCAGTGTCAAAGGTCCTAGACGCGTGGTGGGAGGTTGGCATCATATCGTGGGCGTACTCACGCAGGACAAGCAGATGCGGTTGTTTGTAGACGGCGAGCGAGTCGCAGAAGAGGTGGCAACGGGGCTTCTCACCAAAGACCCCGCCCAAGGCCTGGAAATCGGTGCGGATGCTGGTTCTGCAGTCGGCGAATATGACTCTCCAAATCCGTTTGCGGGAATCATTGACGAATTCCGGTTGTACATGAATGCAATAGACGATGTGGCCATCGCCGAGCGTTTCAAGAATGGTTCGGAGTTGGGAAAAGATCCTCGACTTGTGATCACCTTCGACGATGGTACCGTCCGCGATTTTTCGACCCACCGAAACAATGGGACGTTGGAGGGTGGGACGCTTGTCGAGGGGAAATTTGGCAACGCGATTCAGTTCACGGCCAAGAATGGAGCGGCGGCTAAGAGAAATGGAGCTGCAAAAAATGCAGTAGTCGACAACGCAGCGGCAGCACCAAAAGCAGGCAACAGCCTCGTCAAACCCAAGTGGGCCAACGATGTGCCGATCTACGTTCGCGCCATGGTATTGGCAGGTAATAAGCTATTCATCGCAGGTCCGCTCGACATGATCGACGAAGAAGCAACCTTCAAGCAATTGTCCGAAAGAGACGAAGGGGTTCAAAAACTGCTCGCCGATCAGGACCAAGCCTTGGAAGGCAAGATTAGCGGTCTCCTGTTGTCCGTGAACTGCGACAGTGGCTTAGTGGAACATAGTATTGAATTGGGAACGCTGCCAGCCTGGGACGGAATGTCGGGTGCAAGCGGCAAGTTGTTCCTGTCGACCACCGATGGCCGACTGATGTGTTTCGGCAAGTAGCACAGGCTGCCAGCCTGTCCCACCCTGAACACCAAACCTGAACACCAATCCTGAAACATACAAAACCTTAGCGGAAACATAAATGATCCAATATCGAACATGCATCCGAACAAGTATTGCAACGATGATTGCACTTTCGGCAACCATCGCGATCGCGTGCAATGTGCCTGTCTTCCGTTATGCCTTGGAACGTTGGCGTCCAGATCATTGCCAAGTGATCGTCTTTCATGACGGGATGCTTTCCGACGTTCAAGAACAGCTCGTACAATCTTTGGAAAAAGAAACCATCGACAAGGGTGGTTCTGCCAATGCCGAAATCGTTCGAAGCCAGATCGGTAAGGACGCCGATAAAAAACGGAACGATCTTTGGTCAACGCTTCGCGATCAACCCCAGGCAGCGTTGCCTTACGTGGTGATTCGGACTTCGCTTGGCAGCGGTGAAATGGTAAATCATTGGCGTGGCCCGCTTGAGGACGCACCGAAAGCGAACTTGTTTCATTCGCCGGTCCGGCGAGAATTGTCCCGTCGTTTGCTGGCTGGCGATTCAGTCGTATGGCTGATGTTAAAGTCAAGCGACTCCAAAAAAGATCAAGCC
>JANMLD010000492.1:0-24831 GCA_031372345.1 Pirellula sp. | reverse complement strand
GGAAGTTTTGAGAGCAGGGTGAACGATTTGCACCGCATAGATCGGAAGACCGCAGAGAACTTTTTGAAGTGCAATTCTCCGCGGTCTTCCAATCTCTCGAGGTGCACGGTCATTCATGATAAGTTCTTGAGCTGTTCGCAAAAAAGCCAAATCGCTCCGGTTGGACATGACTAAGGATGTTGCAGACAGACGCGAAACCAAAACCGATGAGTTGCATCGGAATTGGATTCGGGATCATCTGCCTCTTGCTGCCACTGGTTGTAGCGATGGGCCTGGCTGTTGCCTTCTCTGGTTCATTCAATACCCGTAATTCGCCACAGGCAGCCGCACTATTGAAAAGTCAACAAATTGAAAGCCTTCGAGAAGCGCAAAGCCATTTTGCAGAGTTGAATAAGAAGCAAGATGCGAAGTACTTGGCTACTGAGTAGCGGGAGACCGAAGAAAAAGAAAAGCAGATGGGTGTCGAATGCTGCTTTTGGCGAAAGCCACTAAGTAGCATTCATACTGATCCAGGCTGCGAAATCGCTCGCGTTTGCCAGTGCACCATGTGACGAAAAGCACCAAAAAGGAGCGAAATCGTCCGGATCCAGCGGCGAACCAGAACAGGGGGGGTGCTGGCAGACGTGTTTTGGCGTTACATTTTACGCAGTTAACCTATTTCAACTCTCCTGGAGGTAGATCCCATGCGAAACGTTTTGATGTTCATTTCTGTCGCGGCCGCGGCTTTCGTTTGCTCGTCAGCTCAGGCTGGTTTGCTTTTAGGTAAATGTGGCTCGAAAGGTTGCAATGCAGCTACAAGCAGTTGCTGTAGCCCTTGCTCTTCGCAGGCCACATTCTGTGCACCAGCGTGTTCCAGCGCACCAGTTTGTTCGACTGCATGTGCACCGGTATGTGCCAGTGCACCAGTGATAAGCCATTGCGCTCCAGTTTGCGCTCCTGTTGCCATGTGCGCTCCGAAGGTTCGATTGTGTGCCCCAGTTGTTAGAACATGTGCACCTGTGAGATCATGTGCACCAGTCAGAACATGTGCACCGCCAGTACGCACCTGCCGGCCTGCTCCGGTTCGATGTTGCGCACCTCCGGTTCGCACTTGCTGTCCCCCGCCGTGTGCGCCCAAACACTCTTGCTTGGCCGGCAAATTAGCCAAGCATCGCGGATGTCGCTGATCTTGCGAAATTTGATTTTGCATTAAGTGACATCAATTGCGAAGAGGACTGCGAAATCGCAGTCCGTGTAAGGCTTCAGGGTTCGGATCTCGGATCTCGGATCTCAAATGGCAAATAGCAGATGGCAGATGGCAAATGGCAGATCTCAGATCTCTGATCTCAGATCTCAGATCTCAGATCTCAATTAATCCCGCAGGTTTACCCTGCGGAAGTTTCGGCTTTTCGCTACCAAAACGATCCTCCGCCTACCATTTTTGCAAACTATTTTTCCGTGGTTGTCGTTTCCGCTATAATTTCGCGTTGAAGAGAAAAGGTCCGAGCCTGTACTCCTGCTTTTTTCATTTATCTCGAAGCAAATCATCACCCCTTCCAATGCACGTCCAACGATTCTTACCCAAACACCTTGTCGTTTGTTTCATCGTGTGCGTTCTTCGTCTGTCGTCATGGACGTCAGCCCAGTCCATCGATGCGTTTGAAGACCTCACACTAACCACCTTGGATGGCCAAAAAATCCATTTGGAGAAGACCGACTCGATCACTGTCCTTGCATTCCTGGGGAACGAATGCCCTGTGGCTCGAGCTTATGCCCAGCGTTTGGAAGAAATGGCGAAGCAATTCTCAGCGAGCGGGGTTCGCTTTCTTGGAATCAATAGCAACCCGCACGATTCCGAGTTGGAAATGGGTCAATTGGTGAAGGACCTTTCCCTTAGCTTTCCCTTCTCAAAGGATGCCGATCAGACGATTGCAAAACGCTTTCAAGCAACTCGGACCGCCGAAGTCGTCGTACTCGATAGGAATTGCAAAATTGCATATCGAGGTAGGATGGATGATCAGTTTTCGCCAGGAGTCAAACGCTCCGCACCTAGCCGATTGGATCTTCAAATTGCACTTGAGGAATCGCTTGCTAACAAACCGGTTTCGATTCCTTCGACACCCCCAGTCGGTTGTTTGATCACCTTCCTGCAATCGCCGACACGAAAAACAGATTTCACCTACTGCAAAACCATCGCCCCCATCCTCTATGCGAATTGCTTGGAATGCCATCGCACAGGAGAGATCGGTCCATTCGATATCTCAAACTACGATGAGGTGCTCGGTTGGGCTGACATGCTTGTCGAAGTCATCGAGCAAAAACGCATGCCACCTTGGCACGCCAATCCCGAGCACAGTTCTTTTAAGAATTCCCGCCAGATGCCAGCGAAATCGCTCGAAACGATCAAGGAGTGGATCGCTGCTGGGATGCCTTATGGCAACGCGGCGGACTTGCCGACCAAACCTACGTTTTTAGATGGCTGGCGGTTGCCGAAAAAACCAGATCAAGTTGTATCGATGCGAGAACAGCCCTACCGGGTTTCTGCGACTGGCTCCGTTGACTATCAGTACTTCGTTGTGGATCCGGGTATTCACGAGGACAAATGGATTACGGCTGCGCAAGTCATTCCTGGCTGTCCTGAAGTCGTCCACCACGCGATCGTTTTTATCCGACCACCGGATGGTGAAAATTTTACTGGTATTGGTTGGCTCACGGCTTATGTCCCTGGCCAACGTGCGACCGAGTTTCCGCTTGGCTACGCTCGACGAGTGCCTGCTGGCTCGAAGTTGGTGTTTCAAATGCATTACACTCCCAACGGCAAGGAGCAATTCGACCAAACGATCATTGGACTGAACTTCACGGACGAGTCAACGGTCACGCACGAAGTTTTTACCCTGGCTGGTATCGATCAAGAATTTGAGATTCCACCCAACACGGCGACGCATGCCGTGGACGCCAGCGTGAGTTGGCTGCCGAAAGATGGGATCCTATTGGCCGCCATGCCGCATATGCACCTCCGAGGAAAAGCATTCCAAGTGCGAACGCGAAAGGGAGACGAGGAAAAGACCGTACTGGATGTTCCGCATTACGACTTCAATTGGCAACACACTTACGAATGGTCTGAACCTATATTGCTGAAGGATATCGATCGATTGTCCTTTACGGCAACATTTGATAACTCGCCCAAAAACCCGTTCAATCCCAATCCGAACGAGTTTGTCATGTGGGGCGATCAGACTTGGGAGGAAATGGCGGTTGCGTTCTTTGAAGTAGCCAGGCCACGAAGCCCTGGTGGCACGGACACGACTGGCCGCATCACGAAGTCGATCCGATCTGTGTCGAGCAAAAAGATGACCGAAGGCGATGCCGCCACAGACGCAAAGGACGCAAAGTTTGCGGACGAGTTTCTTGTTCGCTTTGATTCCAATCACGATGGCGTTGTATCGAAGTCGGAGGTTTCTCGGATTGTACGAGACTACGCGTTTCGACTGATAGATATGGACAATGACGGCAAGCTGACGCGTGACGAATTGATAGACTCTTCAAGGTCGCGACGTGGCCGATAACGCTTCAACGCCAGTCTCGGCAAGGCTATTCTCAGCCATTATCGATTATCCGCGTTCGGGCGTCGCCTTGCTCGTGTTGTTAACGGCCATCGCGTTGGGAGGTTACTATCGCCCCACATGGCCGAATGAGCTTTATGCCGCATGGACTGCCCCGGCTGAAACTTCATCAAAAGAAGATGCAGCTGTACCGCAGGCTGCCCGCAAAGCTACTCGCTCAGGGACGGTGCAGCGCGCATCGCTGGGCAGGGCCGATGCATTGGTCATTGTGGAGTCCGATCAGATCTTTACGAGCGAAGGGGCTATTGCGATTCGCGAGATCGTCGAAGCTCTAGAGCAATTGGACACGGTGGCCAGTGTGACTTGGTTGGATCAAGCGCCACCGCTGAACATTTTTGGATTGCCTGAGCCGATACTGCCGCGCGGGCAAGCTTCCCCGCAGAGGTTTACAGCGGCGAAAGAGCGAGCGCTGAAGCATCCATTGGTAGTCGGTCAGTTGCTTTCGAGCGACGCCAAGACACTCTTGCTGTCGATCAATTTCGACTGGCTGGCCATTCGCCAAGACTCGGACTGCTCTGAGGCGTTGATCGAGGTCGCTCAGCGAGTTGCGGCAAAGCATCCATCGGTTTCCATGCAATTCTCCGTGACGGGTGCCGTTCCATTGCGACTGATGATGATTCAGAATCAAGAAGCCAACCAATTGAAATTTCAGTTGATTGGCTATGGCATGATCCTCATCATGGCATCGGTCCTGTTCCGTGGGATTTCGGTCGTTTTGGTTGTTGCGGCAGCTCCTGCCTTAGGGGTCTTTTGGACCCTTGGATTCCTGCGCTATTTTGACTTGCAGTTCAATCCGTTTAGCGACGTCATTCTGCCGATACTGCTTAGCTTGGTCGGTTTCACGGACGGCGTGCATATGATGGTGTACATCCGCCGCTGCCTAAGTGAGGGAATGTCACCTCGCAACGCGTGCAAGAAGACGCTAGGAGCAGTAGGTCTGGCCTGTTTCCTTACTTCGCTGACGACGGCCATCGGAATGGGTTCGTTGACATTGGCACACCACAAAATCGTGATCGAGTTCGGGTGGGCATGTGTACTCGGGGTTACCGCAACCTGGATCTCGGTCATGCTGGTGATCCCACTGATCTGCAGCACGCGTTGGAGCGATCGACTTAAGAAAGGGGCCGATCGCGACATGGTCGACAGCCATTTGCAACGCATTGGGCCTTGGATAGGCTGGGTCGTTCGACACGCCAAGACGATCAGCTATGGCGGCATCGCATTATCTATCGTGCTTTTTTTCGTAGCGTTGACGCTGAAGCCGGATGATCGCAAGAGCAATAGTCTGCCGAGCGGCGGGCCTGCCCAAATGGCTTTAGCCCATTTGGATCGAACGATGGGTGGGCTCGACATTTGCCGAATCAACTTAAGCTGGCCCGGCAGTGACCCGACCGCCGAACAAGTCATAGAAATTGTTTCCGAAGTGGATGGCCAATTGAGCAAGGAGCCTCTCATCGGGCACACCTTGTCCATTTGCAAAGTCCTCGATGCGTTACCCGGAGAAGGATCTTCGATTTCAAAAGTCTCCATGATTGAGCTTTTGCCTTCGCCGTTGAAACTAGCTCTGTTCGACCCGGATCAACACAACGCTACGATTACTTTTCGTGTGCAAGATTTAGGGAGCGCGGCATATCGCAATGTCTTCGAGCGTATCGAGACTTCCTTGGAAAAGATCCACCAGGAACATGCCGAATTTCGATACACCATCACTGGGGATGCGATTTCTCGCTGGAAGAATCTGTTTCAGATCGTCACGGACCTCTCAACTAGTTTGGGGACCGCATCGATTGTCATCTTCGTTGTGTTGGGGATAGCCTATCGCTCTGTGCGCATCGGGTTGATCTCGGTCGTTCCAAACCTATTGCCGTTGGTAGCAGCCGCTTCGTGGATGGCGATAACGGGTCAGCCGCTCGAAGTAGTGAGCGTTTGCGCTTTCACGATTTGTCTTGGGATCGCGGTGGATGACACGATTCACTTTCTGTCGCGATACCGTGAGGAGCAGTTGGTGTATCCGGATCGGAAAAGAGCGATCGAAGAAGCGTTTCAAGGCGTTGGGACCGGCATGATCATGACGACGGTCGTGCTGGTTGCCGGTTTCAGCTCGGTGTTGATCAGCGAAACACGCGACCATCGCATTTTCGCTTCGCTTGGGATCATTACTTTGGTGACGGCATTGCTATGCGACCTTTTTCTGTTGCCCGCCTTGCTTGCCGAGTTCGATCGCGATCGCAAAGTGTAACTGTGATCTCAAAGTGTAACTGTGATCGCAAAGTGTAGCTGAGCGAGGCTCTCGCTCAGATCCAAAAAGACGCCAGAGCGAGGGCCTCGCTCTGTTACGAACGCCAGAGCGAGGGCGTCGCTCTGTTACGAATGGACGCCAGAGCGAGGGACTCGCTCTGCTACCGACCGCGTTCGTGTTGGAAATCCAACGTCCCTTCTGCCAACGTGATGCCTTTTATGGCGGACAGGAGGTTAGCGCGATTCGCTTTGTCGATTACTAGGGTCTTTGCTACCGATTTCGTTTCCGTAGTCACCGGACTCTGCCAAGGTTACGATACCGTCTTTGTCAGTATCTGCCTTGTCGAAGTGCATCAATAGTCGATCCGTGCGATGCGGCTTTTGTTTCACGAAACGCTCCATTTCATCGCGAGTCACCTTGCCATCGCGGTCATGATCGGCTGCCTCCCAAGCGGAGCTCGGGCCCCATGGCTGGGCGATAAAAACCGCTCCCGTCCCAAAGACAATAGTGATCGCACTTGCAACGACCATCCATTTCCGGCGATGGTAAGAGTTCCAACGGTGCAACGTATCGATCGTAAATGCAACGGATGCGTCGCTCATAAGTGTCGTCCAGTATGTATTCGAGGCCTTGGTTGGTTACCGGTACTGAGGCGTCATGTCGCAGTCACCGTTTGAGTCCGAGTAAGCATACCCAAGTGACCTTAATCTAGCATGAAGATTCGAGTTTGGAGTACACTATTGTCTCCATTGTTGGTGCACATCGTCCATAGGATACCAAATGAATCGCTTTTTGAATCTTGGCATGATCGCCGCCTGCATGCTGCTCTGTTTCTCGTTGACAGGGCAGGCCGACGAACCTTTTGTTGAGTATCGCGCAACCGAAGATGTGGTTTATGGCCATAAAGATGGTATGGCGTTGACATTGGACGTAATAGAACCCTTGGCAGACAGGAATGGCATCGGTCTTGTTCTCGTATCGAGCGGCAGTTGGATTTCAAAAAAATCGGACGATCTGGATGAGGAGGAAAAGCGTCGTAAAAAGGATCACTGGATTCAGGGCTTGCTCAAAGGAGGGTTCACGCTATTCGTGGTGCGACATGGAAGCAGTCCGAAATATCGGGTTCCTGAGATGACGCCTGACATCCTGCGATCGATTCGGTTCGTGCGTGCCAATGCAGAGCGTTTTCAGGTGGATCCTCTGCACCTGGGGATAACCAGCGGCTCGTCGGGCGGGCATCTGTCACTGATGGCGGCGACCCAAGGGGACGATGGTAATCCACAATCCAGCGACCCTATTGAACGTGTTAGCAGTCGGACGCAAGCTGTGGTAGCTTGGTTTGCTCCGACCGATATGGTCAACTGGGGGGCTCCAAGAGGATACGCTCTATTAACAGTCCTACGCCCCGAATTGTTTGATCGTATTTTTGGCCAAGTCAAAAACCTCGAAGCGCAGCTCAAAGAGATTTCGCCGATCGAATTTGTCAGCAAGTCTTCGCCTCCCTTGCTGCTCATTCACGGCGATGCGGACACAACCGTTCCTCTACAACAATCAAAAATCATGAAGGACAAGTACGAAGAATTGGGACTAACGGTAAAGCTGGTTGTGCAACCGGGAGGCGGTCATAGTCAGTGGCCAGGGATTATGGACCAATATCCCATCGTATGGGATTGGTTTCAAACGCATCTTAAGTGAAAGTCTATGAGCAAACGAAAAGTGTCATTTCATCTGCTTGAACAGCGAGTCCATGGATACCGATGAATCGACGACTTCGAGCGAGTAGGGATTGTTCTTGATGCCGTGCGTAGTAACGAAGGTTAGGAAAAGGCTCTTTTTTGTTTTTGTAACGTTACGGAATATTTCACGCCTCGCTTGCAGACGGGCGGCGTAATCCTTGTCGATGACGAACTCTGTTTCGGAAAATTTCATTTCGCACAAATTGATACATGCGTCCGCGCGATCGATGAGCAGGTCAATCTGTGCTCCGCTATTCCCATCGTCTTTTGTTCCGTCGTCATTGGCTGTAAACAGCAACAAACGCAGGCTCTGGCGATGCGATCAGTTCTGCAATTCTCGCAAGCTCCCGTTGTCGACCGACAATCTCTCGATTAAACATGGCTACATCAACTCCAAAACACCAGGAAAAGCCAAATATGCTGGTCATATATGGCTAAATTTTATTTCGCAAGCATGATTTAGCCAGATATATACAGAGAGATCGGACGGAAGCGTAGGGTCGGAAGGGCTAGAACGTCATGCTTAATTTTATTGAGTAAAGAGACTTATGTGGCGTCGGAGCGAAATCGCCAAGCGATCATCTTCCTTGGGAACTCGATTTTGTCGACTCGCTCGTTCGTCGGCGCGACCACCACCAATTGTTTTATTCCCTCGGATTTGATGGCGTGTAAAAACGTCGTCTTCCCGCTGCCGGCCTTGCCTGTCAAGAAGAGACTTCGCCTGTGGATTGCCCCCGAGTTTATCTCGAGTTTATCTCGGGGGATTGTTACCTTCTGCTCTAGAGAGATGGTCAGCACCCCCGGCGTGAAGCCGGCGGCATGATACCGCTATGCTTCAGTCCAGCGCACTTTTGCGGAGCAAAAGGCCAGAGTTGGGACTTCCAGAGTTGGGACTAACGGTAAAGCTTGTTGTACAACCCGGCGGCGGTTATAGTTTTTGGCCAGGGATTATGGACCCGTATCCCACCGTGTAGGATTGGTTTCAAACGCATCTTAAGTGAAAGAAAAACGAATCATGAATACTCAAGAATACGCGAGACGCTTGTTGCAGTCCGTGTTGGCGATTCTCAGTTGTATAGCGCCTATGACCCACGCGAAAGTGATGGCACAGGAGACTTTGCCTCCCATCAAGTGGAGTATGACGACCATCAATGACCAATCACCGTTCGAAGCTTGCGGTGCAGCTGATTTTAACGGGGATGGTAAAATCGATATCTTTTGCGGCGACTCATGGTACGAAGCCCCTAAATGGACGCGACATAAAGTACGCGATGTCCCCGCTGGCACGAATCCACACTATTACGAAGACTTCTGCGACGCACCGCTGGATGTCAACGGTGATGGCCGTCCGGATATTGTTACTTGCAGCTATTTTGGAAAACGAGTGGGTTGGATTGAGAATCCAGGTGGGGATGCAACGCAAAGTTGGACCGAGCACGAAATCGATCTGCCTGGAAATATGGAAACCGGCGAATTGGTTGATATCAATGGCGATGGAAAGCTGGATTTCCTTCCCAACGTAGGGCAATCGGTAGTTTCGTATGAGTTGACTCAACAGAAGCCCAAAGTCGTGTGGACGAAACACGATCTGGGCAACAAGGGTGCTGGGCACGGGGTCGGAATTGGTGATATCAATGGTGACGGAAAAGTCGACATCATCACACCCAAGGGTTGGCACGAACAGCCGGTCGACGCGTCCTCTGCCGATTGGCCATTTCACGCCGAGTTCGAGCTTGGTGCGGCTGGGATCTTGATCCATGGGCGGGATGTGGATGGTGACAAACTCGCCGATATTGTTTACGGAATGGGGCACGCCTTTGGACTGCATTGGCTCAAGCAGAGCATGTCCACGGACGGAAAACGCGAGTGGAAGAAACTGGATATCGACGGCACGTTTTCGCAGGTGCACACATTGTTGTATGCCAATCTGGACGGAAAGGGAGAGCCGGAGTTGATCACCGGAAAACGCGTGTACGCTCACGAAGTGGAACCGGGTGATACACAAGCGTCAGTCGTGTTTGCCTACCAATATGATCGATCGGCCGGCAAGTGGCTTAAGGAAACGATTTTCCGTGGTGAAGCCGCTTTGAACGCACCACCTAAGGCACAGGATCGATGGGCTTTGAAGGATTTCCCACGCGGAACTGCCGGCACCGGCCTTCAGATGGCCGCCATTGATATCGACCAAGATGGCGATATCGATCTCGTGTGCCCAGGCAAATCGGGGTTGTACCTTTTTCAAAACATGGGTCGCTAGTATTTGTATTTAGAACTCTTCTGGCTGATTACCAACTCAAAGTCACCCTTCCTTTGGAGATCGTCCGGTGTCCTGACGACTAGGCTTCTTCGTTTCAATCGAAACAATCCGAAAGGCCAGCCAAAACCATATGGTGCAACCCACATTCAACACCAGGGATGCCGACTTGCCATCAACGCGTGACATACACTCGAAAGGCCTTTGATCCCATTGGGTTGATGGTACGGACCCTATTTGCGAATTTGTGATGAATGTATGGATTTTTCCAGAACGTCGAACTTTTATTCCAAATGGACTAGAACCCTAGTTCCGCTTGGAATCTTCGTTGGACTCGTTCTTGGGCCGTACCATTCGATACAGACGGCAGTTTCGGACGAAAGCCTTGTTGCGGCAGCTGAGTACAACTTGAAATTAGCTAGGTTGTATGCCACAGCCAAGTTCATCTCATGGCCAGATGATGGTCCAGGAGCAAAGACGCCGTTTGTGATTGCGGTGATCGCCCCGGATCCATTTGGCAATGGCCTTAAGAAGTTATCGGAGCGAAAGCTCAAAGACCGTCCCATTGCGACCAAGTTGATCCGCAGCATAGAGGACTATTCCGAGTGCCATTTGTTATTCATCCCTGTTGGCGCAGATCCGAAGCTGGTCGATGTTGTCCTAGAGAAGGTAGCGAATCGACCTGTATTAGTCTGGCGAGACCAACCCGATCCATTAGACCCGCGGAAAGCATCCTGTACTTTTATGCGACAGGGCGAAAACTTAATAATCGAAGCCGATCCAAAAGAACTCCAACGTGTTGGTCTTTCTCCTGACGGTCGACTGATGAGTCTAAACCTTGTGCGAGTCATAAGGGCCGTTCAAGAACGATAGGAAGTGTTGGCTCCTCCTTTCATAATTTTCAGCGCAATAACTATGGTCACTTCAAATATAACCCGTTCTCCAAAATCGATACAGCGCAAGCTGCAGTTTCTTGCGACGGTATCGGTCGCATTGGCTGTAGTGCTCACTTGCACAGCGCTCGTTACTTATGGAGTGATCAATCTTAGAAACTCGAAGTGGCGACAGGTCCAAACGCAAGCGGAACTATTATCGCTCAATAGTGCTGCTGCCGTGGAGTTTGCGGACAGCGTACAAGCGGATCGACTGCTCGACGCGTTGAAGGTAGAGCGATCCGTAACTGCCGCTGCGATCTTCTCCAAAGACGGGGACTTGATCGGCGGCTATCCCTCACGCGACGCCGTCGCCCATTCGTTTGTTTTAGAAAAATCCAACGAAGCTGGTCATTTGCTGACACATGCAATTACTGCTGACGGTGAGCGAATTGGTGACCTTAGGGTGGCTGTCGATTTCTCGACCGTTCGAGAAGAGGTTATCAATTACGCTCGAATTACCATCATAGTTGGAGTGTTTTCGTTGCTGTTCTCGGTTGCCGTTGCAGGGTATTTGAATCGGAGCATTGTCCGTCCAATTCATGCGTTGGTCGCCGTCTCCCGAAAAGTAACTCTAGAAGGAAACTATACTTACCGTGTCGAAACCAAATCGGCTTCAGAGCACGACGGGGAGCTCGGTGAATTAGTCGTTGCTTTCAACGAAATGTTGTCGGTGGTCGAGTCCTCGAAGAAATCGTTGCAGGACGCCAATGATTATTTGGAGCATCGCGTTGCTACCCGGACAGAAGAGCTGGAGAAGGCTTGCGAAGCTGCGAAAGCTGCTAGCCGCGCTAAAAGTGATTTCTTGGCGAACATGAGCCATGAGATTCGAACACCGCTCAATGCGATCATGGGCTACGCCGATCTATTATGTCGCGGGCTGGACGATTCGCCAGAAGAGCGAGCCGATATGCTCAAGACGATCCATTCCAGTGGCCGTCATTTGATGATCGTCATCAATGATATCCTCGACATTTCTAAGATCGAAGCCGGTAGACTTGAACTGGATATTCAGCCCGATTCGCCGCAGCGGATTCTTTCCGAAGTCGTTTCGATGATGCGAGTACCGTTCCGTGAAAAGAACTTAAGTTTGGAGTACACGTGGCAAGGTCCCGTTCCCAATGCGATCCAGACGGATGGTTCGCGATTGCGGCAGATTCTAATCAATCTGGTTGGAAATGCGAAAAAGTTCACGATGAATGGTGGCGTTCACATCATCGCCAAACTACTGAACCCAGGCACACAATCCAAGCTGGAAATCGAGGTCATCGACACGGGAGTTGGAATCCAAAAGGACAAGTTTGAGCAAATATTTCATCCCTTCATGCAGGAGGATACTTCCGTAACGCGAAAGTACGGCGGCTCCGGCTTAGGACTCTCCATCAGTCGACAATTGGCGAGAATGATGGGTGGCGACTTGACGGTCGAAAGCGATAACGGACGCGGTAGCTGTTTCCGATTA
Organism: Pirellula sp.; assembly: GCA_031372345.1. Lineage (GTDB taxonomy): Bacteria > Planctomycetota > Planctomycetia > Pirellulales > Pirellulaceae > JBKCUI01. Next base: position 12,606 of record JANMLD010000492.1, on the reverse strand, counting down.
ACGCTGGATGCAGGCGACCTGAAGAGTGAGGACTTAATCGAAAACGGAGCGATAGGTGATTCACTCCCAACGCCTGTTAAGCAATCCTTTTCGATTGACGGTGAACTGTTGCGAGGACTGAGAGTGCTCGTGGTCGATGACGGTGCAACCAACCGAAAACTGGTATCGTTAGTTCTAGGTCGTTCGGGTGCATGCATTTCGCAAGCAGAGAATGGCAAACAAGCCTATGACCTAATCTTAAGTGAAAACGCATTTGACGTCGTTCTCATGGACATGCAGATGCCGATCCTGGACGGCTACGCTGCAACAAAGATGCTACGGGATTCCGGCATCACGGTGCCGATTATCGCGTTGACCGCACACGCAATGGCCAGCGACAAACAGCTTTGTCTAGAGGCTGGCTGCAGTGACTACCTATCGAAACCGATCAATACGGATGAATTGCTCATACGACTGAGACGGATCTACGAGGACACGCGCCCGACTTCGCGAGAGATTCGCCGGGTCGAATCTTTATCGCCTATCAACTCCAAGCTGCCCACGGACGACTCAGAATTTGCCGAAATTGTTGTCGATTTCGTGGCTGCGTTAGAACGAGAGACTGTCAAACTGCGAGATGCGGTGGACACGCGTGATTCCAAGCAAACGCAGTCTATCGCCCATTGGGTCAAGGGTTCGGGTGGAACCGCTGGCTTCCCTTGTTTGACAGCTCCAGCAATGCAGCTCCATGATTCCGTACAAGCCAACGACTGGGAGAACGCGGAAAAGTTACTACTAACCATCGAAGACTATTTATCGCGACTGGTTTCACCAAACCTGGAAAGCAACTAGAACAAATTATGTTGAATCAACCGACCTCCACGTATTCTGGCAATATCGCTGCTTCTGTATTGACCAGTGCTCCGATGGTATTGCCAAAGCCAGCGTCTATAGCTGTTGCGCAGCCGGTCAAACTTCACGACGGCGCATGGGCTCGCCCGGCATGCGATGCGGGCGATTTTCGAATCTTCATCGTGGATGACGAGGAGCTAAACATTCGCGTCGCCAGGAAGTACCTCAAGACATGGGGTTACCAACATGTGGACTCGACGAACCAGCCGACCGAAGCGATTGAACGAATCCTACAATCATCGCCCGATCTCATCTTGCTCGACGTAATGATGCCTGAAATCAGCGGCTTGGAACTGCTGGCTCAAATGCGCAAGATCGAAGTGCTCCAACATATACCGATTGTCATCTTAACGGCCCACATTGAGGAATCGGTAAAGTATGAAGCATTGAATCTGGGTGCCAATGACTTTCTAAGCAAACCGATCGATCCTCTGGAACTCCTTCCGCGCGTGAAAAACCTACTCACCTTGCGAGGTCATCAAAAATGGCTGAAAGATATTTCTGAATCATTGGAGCGGGAAGTCAAGCAGCGAACAGAAGCCCTCGAAAGAGCACAACACCATGTTGTTCATTGTTTGGCGAGAGCCTCCGAGTATCGCGACAATGAGACAGGACGCCATGTGAGGCGTGTGGGAGCGTTTGCTGCTCTCATCGCTCGAAACTTGGGACTCGGAACAGAGTATACGGAGACCATTGAGCAAGCGGCCAAGCTACATGACGTGGGGAAAATCGGTATTCCTGATAATATTCTGTTCAAACCGGGAAAACTCGATGCAGATGAGTTCTCAGAGATGAAGACGCATTGCGATCTGGGAATGCACGTGATCAGCACACTCGATGACTCGTTCGGCGATGACACAAACAATTCCGATGAAAAGAAACGTCATGTTCGTATCGGAGCCAACATCCTCGAAGCAGGGGACACGCCCCTCTTGAAGATGGCAGGTCATATCGCGTTGACACACCACGAAAAATGGGATGGCTCAGGATATCCGCTCGGCTTGGTGGGTGAACAGATACCTTTAGAGGGTCGCATCACGGCAGTGGCAGACGTTTTCGACGCACTGTGCAGCAAACGCCCTTATAAACCCGCGTTTTCGCCCGAGAAATGCCGCACCCTGCTCATTGAGGGTCGAGGTTCCCACTTTGACCCCAGAGTCCTCGATGCATTCTTGCAATCCTTCGACGAAGCGGTTCAGATTCAGATTCGGTTTGCAGACCAAGAGTAATCTCAATGCGACATGGCGTAGGTGAGTACGTTGATCGCCAAAGCGTACGCGTCTATCGAGAAGCGCTGGAAGAATTCTTCGTCATCCCCTTCGCGTTCCCAGCCGTCGGCGATGTCGGTATTGTGCGTTGCAACGGCCACCAACCTTCCATGGTCGTCGTTTAGTCCGCGAAAATGGACTTGCGATAAATCCGCATCGCCACCATTGGGACGTTTGTGAATCCAAGACGGATCGTAGCTGACGCCGTTTCGACGGTAGAACTGAATTGCCGTGATCTGCGGGCACTTTTTCAGTGGATACACAGCCGACATGATAGGATGATCACTTGGAATGTCAAACCATTTCCAATGCGGCGCTACCCCTCGCATGTTGCTTTCGAAGTTGTCCCACTCGGCCTGCCCCCAGAAGTCATCGACCCAAAGAAAACCTCCGTTGTCGAGGTATTTTTTTAGTCCTTTTTGTTCCTCCCGACTCAGTTCTTGCCAGCCTGGATCACTCATGAATGCGAACGGATAATCCAATAATTGTGCATCGGTCAGTCGCAGCAGAAGGGTACCCTGGTTGGCCTTGATGGTGGTAAGTTGATTGAGCCGCCAAGTCAAATTCTTAGCACCCACTGGATGGTCTGTCGCCCAGCGAGGAATCCACCCCGCATCGCCCCGGTAATAGGCCTCGCCGTCTCCGCCAACGCTTTCGTACATGATTCGAACGAACGTGAAGTGGTCTGCACAGTACTTGGTCCGATCTAAATCCGACTCCTGCACCGGTAAGTCTGTCGAAACCAAAAGACTTAAAAGACCCAAAAGACTCGTAAGAAGGATTCTGAAGTTCATGAATTCCTGAAGGTTAGAAGCACTCTCGGAGCGGTAATGGCGAGCGACAGACTGGATTATACCGGGGGGGAAAGGCCACCCCTGTAAACATGATCACATCGACTTTGCCCAACCAATTCATTGCTCGGGAGGGTGAGGCTCCTGCCGAACCATTGCGGCGCCAGCTCGGCAGGAGCCTCGCTCTCCCGTTGTTTTTCAGTTCATTAGGCATTGTAAAGATGTTTGGAGGGGTGGGGAAAGGCTCCTGCCGAACAAGCGTCTAGCTCCCATTGAAACCCTTGGCAGATAGTTTATCGTCTGACGCTCGCCCAATCACCTAATGGAGACGAACTTTGCAGACTAATATCAATACCGAGAGTCTTTCTCGGGCATGATTCGGCGCAATACGTTGGCCTGCATCTCTTCGTCCATATCGTGGGCCACCATCACCCCTTGAAACGCGGTTTTCAACCGAAGCGCTTGGCTAGCGAGCGCATCGCTACGCCGATCACGGCTTCGAACCGGGCTAACATTCAGTTCGAGAAGCGTACAAATCTTGACGTTTCCTTTTTTGCCGCCTGCATTCATTTCCAATTCGGAAATACCAATTTCGATCAAGAATTTGGCCAGCCTCTCGTGCTTGGTCTGCGGAATGGGCGCTTTACGACAGTCCACTTCAAGGAGAATTTTGTCGCTATCAACCTGGATGACAGACGCGTGGAACTCACTGACAAAGCCTTTTAATTTTTCAAGCGTGACATCTCTCGGGACATTCGTCAGGAGTTCGTACTTTTGCTTGAATGCTACGGCTGGCGAAAACCATCCCAACCAGCTGCGCATTGTGGATTGATTCGACTCCGTATTCCCAGAGGTTTGATTCGTGGCTTTGGTGTCGAGGCCAAGCCCAACAACGCGGTCTCGTCCACTAGCCTTGGCAATGAGCAATGCTTGATCCGCTCTGCCTAGAACCGATTCGTCGGTGTCACCTGGCAGGACGGTACTGACGCCAAAGCTTGCCGTTATGCATGCGTTTCGAATGGCCGCTATCGGCGTTCTTTGGAGTCGTTTGCGAATCGACTCTGCCCAGGCTTTGGCCTCTGTGAAATCACATTCGCTGCACAACATTACGAATTCTTCGCCACCAAAGCGTGCTACGAAGTCGGTTTCTCGACAAAAGTCCTTAAGGACCTGGGCAAAGACGATCAGTGCTTCGTCGCCTACTTGGTGTGAGAAGTTATCGTTGATTCGCTTGAAGAAGTCGATGTCGCATATAATCACGCTGCCGGGGCGATTGTTGCGTTGATGGTACTCCACAAAGTCTGGCAATTGGCGATTCAACTCGCCACGGTTTGCAACTTTGGTGAGTTGATCTTGGCTAGCTCTTTCGCGAAGGTGCACGATCTTTTGTTCAAGAACTGCGGTCTCGCTAATGTCCTCCAAGATCATGGCACCGCCGCACAAGTGACCGAGATCGTTATAAACAGGAATAACGTCGACCTTTACATGGAGCAGCGGAGATCCCTGGCGACGGATCGACAGACGTTGACTGATGACTTCGCCGCCCCGCATGAGCGCAGCGAACGGACATTGGGATGAATCCAGGGCGAAACCATCGCTATCGCAAAGGGACGCGAAGCCTGGGTCCCATGTCTGGTGGTAGACAGACGAAGCGGACTTGCCAGTCATTCGCTCGGCGGTTGCATTCCAGTCCAGCACTCGGAATTCCAAATCAACGAAAATCACACCGTCTTGAACATGATCCATCATGTGCCGATAAAACGTGTCGTTCAGCTTGTGAATAAGAACGCTTCCGGCTTTTTCGCCCTGCCCAGAGGCATTTCGAAGATCCGCATGGTCCAATTCAAAAAAGGTGCGATGTTCGCTTACTTCGATTTCTTTCAGCCAGCGTTCCGAAGCAAGCTCCAGCGTATCGGATCTCGGACTGAGGACGATGTCGGCAAAGGAACGCACTAACCGTGGGTCGAACTGTTTGCCGCTCTGTCGAAAGATCTCTGCCAATGCCGCTTCGCGAGACATAGGCTCGCGATAGACCTTCTGCATCGTCATGGAATCGTACGCATCTATAATATTGATCAGCCGACTAGCGACTGGGGCGATTTCATCGGAGGTGCAATTGTTCGAAGTATGGAAACTAGTGCCGATTCCCGCGATGGAAAGCATAAGGTCATTCGACGCACCGGCGGCTCGTAGGATTTCAATTCCGACCTGTATATGCAAGTCCATCATGGACTTTTCGTTTTCGGTAAGCTTGTCGGGCTTCTGCAGAACTCGATCGGGAATTCCAATTTTCCCAATTTCATGAAGCAATCCAACGGTCTCAAAAAGCTGCAAATGCTCCTCCCCGAGTTGGCAGCTCACTCCCCACAACGAGGCCCAACGTGCAACTCGCAAGGAGTGCGATGCAGCCGGACCGTGCTTGGCTCGCAAAGCGACGTAGAGACTGGAGACGACGCCTAATTTGGCGTGTGCCATCTCGTAGTGCAATCGTCCAGCGGATTCAGTACCTGACGCGTTGCCATGGGGTGCACATACAAATGACCAGGAGTTTGCATGAGCAATACTTGCGGAACTTGCCTGGATCGACGTGGATTCGGTCATCGCTCAAACTAATATTGGGTTGCAGACTGTGGTCCACAAATTTGCGGGGGGCTTGCATTGAAACACAATGCTCGCAACGGTTAACGACTTGAAAACTTAGGACAGTAATGCGAACCAAGCAAATCAATCCCAAACATTGGCGTCAAGGTTTACGATATCGCGATTCAAAAACCAAAATGAAACGGTTGTAGTGATTGTGCATTCCATCAACTACCTACCTGGATCGCTTTACCAATGGCGAGCGTAGCGACTATGATGATGGTAGGATGCTAATCCACCCCCAGGGTGGGTTGGGGAAGTATCGCCCGGTGGGTTGTCAATGCGTGCGTCATTTTGAGGCTTGAAAACGAATGAAGATTTTTTCGCGACAATGTAGCCATGCTTTAGGGATGGTTCTTCTGCTTGGTAATGCGGTTGGGCTGCAGGAAGCCCTGGGACAACTGCCAACCGGATGGAAAGCTCACGATTGGGATCGGGAACGCCCTCAAGTCATTACGCCTGGTCCATCGAACTTGCCGCACGCGGCCCCCTCCGACGCGGTCATTTTATTCAATGGCAAAAACCTCGACGAATGGCGGTCCGCGGATGGCAGCCCAGCGAAGTGGATTGTCAAAGACGAAGTCATGGAATCCGTTCCCGGCAGTGGTTACATCTTCTCCGCCAAAGCCTTTGGCGATGTTCAGCTGCATGTGGAATGGTCTGCGCCCGCCAGGGTGCAAGGTAAGAGCCAGGGGCGTGGCAACAGCGGCGTTTTTCTTCAAGGGCTCTTTGAAGTTCAAGTTCTGGATTCATTCGACAACAAAACTTACGCAGATGGGCAAGCGGGGGCGGTGTATGGCCAGTATCCACCGCTTGTCAACGCGAGCCGCAAGCCCGGCGAATGGCAATCCTACGACATCCTATTCCGAAGGCCTAACTACCAAGAGGGCAAACTTGTGCAACCCGCTCGTCTGACCGTACTTCACAATGGAGTTCTGGTTCAAGACAATGTTCGCCCACTTGGACCGACTTCGTGGCTGCAACATAAGCCATACGAAATAAGTCCAGAAAAACTGCCCCTTTCGTTTCAGGATCACGGCAATCCCGTCCGCTACCGAAACGTTTGGCTTCGAGAACTGCCTCCAGAGACCATCGTCCAACCCGAAAAACCTTATGATCCAGTCATTGTCTCTCTTGCGGCGGAGCAACAGGCTAAAATCGTTGGTAAGTACGAGCGTGGAGACGGAGGATTGTGGGAAATTACGCAACGCGATGGCAAACTCTTCTTTTCAGTTTCTGGCACACCATTGGAGCTGATAGCGCACAGCACAGAAGAGTTTGGGCTAAGATACACGGCTGGAAAGCTGAGCCTCAAGTACGACGATGCTGGAACACCAACGGAATTGCAGTTCTACATGGGTGGCGACACCTCGAAAGGGACTCGCGCGAAGTAAAAAGTTAAGTTTTTGAGACTCTAAATAACCCGTATTCCCCACACAGAAATCGCTCCAAAATGAATCCCGTACTCTTTACAATCCTGCTCGTTTTCGGCTTGTTTGTATTTGTTTTCGCGATCATCATCCTGGCTGTGTTTTCTCGCTACTTCTGGCTTTGGATCCAATCCGTGATGACCGGGGCCAAGGTTTCGGTCATCGATTTGCTCGGAATGATGTTTCGACGGGTCGACGCAAAGACCATCGTCCGAGGAAAAATCATGGCTGTACAAGCTGGGATTCGCGACGAGGACTTGACCACCAAGGCACTGGAAGCACATTACCTCGCTCGAGGTAACGTGCCTCAAGTCATTCGAGCTCTCGTAGCAGCACGCAAGAGCAAGCAAATCACATTGTCGTTTCGCGAGGCTGCCGCCATCGACCTTGCAGGCCGAAATGTTTTGGACGCAGTCCAAACCAGCGTTTATCCGAAGGTGATTGACTGTCCGCCGAAAGGGAGCGCTGTCGCCTTTCTCGATGCAATTGCAAAGGACGGAATTCAGCTTAAGGTCAAAGCACGCGTTACCGTTCGAGCGAATCTGCAACGCCTCATCGGCGGTGCAACCGAAGAGACCATCATTGCCCGTGTAGGACAAGGAATCGTTAGTGCAATCGGCTCATCCGAAAGCCATAAGATCGTTTTGGAAAATCCCGACGTCATTTCCAAAGCCGTGCTCGCAAGCCGACTTGACGATCAGACCGCTTTTGAAATCGTTTCGATCGATATTGCCGATATCGACGTCGGAGAGAATATCGGCGCCAGACTTCAGGCCGACCGAGCCGAAGCCGACACACGGGTCGCCCGTGCCAAAGCTGAAAGCCGACGAGCTGAGGCCGTTGCCACCGAACAAGAGATGATCGCAAAAATAGAAGAGAGCCGAGCCGAAGTGGTCTCAGCCGAAGCCGAAGTCCCTAAGGCAATCGCTGATTCATTGTTGAGTGGCCGACTGAGCATCATGGATTACTACAAACTGAGAAATATTACAGCGGATACCGAAATGCGACAGAGCATTGCCGGCACAAGCACCACGGGGCCGTCCAACCCAACCCGTTCCACCTAGTGGCCTCGAAGCCGAATTCGTTCATTCGGACAACGCTCGAATTGAAACGTACATAGCCAAAGGACTTTACCATGGCAGATGACCTAGACGATTTCCTCAAACAGGCTGCTCAACGGCGACAACAGCGTCAACAACAACGCACCAATCGACCGCCAGTTGCCCAGCCCACGCCCCAACAGTCCACGCGCCCGGCTCCAACACCACGATTGCAGCAGCAAGACCCCATTCCGTCAGCCCAAGTCGTAGACTCCAAACCCTACGAACCAACCGTTGGCAATCTCGCGTCAAGCCTTCCGTCAGCCTCGCTTCCAGGTGGGGTGGACCAAGCCGATGAGCGTATGCAGTCTCATCTCAAGGAAGCGTTCCAGCACGAGATAAGCAGCCTCCGAAAATCCGAACCGAAGGCGTCCCCCAAAAAGAAACAAAAGAAAGAACCGAGGCTTCAGGAGACCCCTGCCACAGCCGCTGAAGTGCAACCCACGGCTAAAGTATCGTCCGCATCCTTGGTTGCGCAACTGCGAGACCCTCAATCGCTCCGAATGGCCATCATTGCCCACGAGATCATGAAGCGACCTTGGCAATGACTGGGCCCGATTTTGCACGAGGTGTCGACGGACTTTTGCCCGCCATCGCTCAGGACGCCTCCTCAAAACTAGTTCTCATGTTCGCTTGGATGAACTTAGAATCTTACCAGGAAACTCTCCGTTCAGGGTTCGCTACGTACTACAGCCGGTCTCGCCAGCGTATGTGGCGCAAAGGTGAGGAGAGCGGGCACCGTCAAAAGATCGTGGAGATTCGAATCGACTGCGATGCCGATTGTATCCTGCTGGTCGTGGAGCAAACCGGTGCCGCTTGCCACGAGGGCTATGCAAGCTGCTTCTTTCGAATACTCACCGATACCGATTTTGTCGTGGATCAAAAACGCATCGTTGAACCCGAGCAGGTCTACAAAAAAGCACACGATTAAAAAATGCCTGAGCTCCCAGAAGTCGAGACCATGCGCCGTGGCCTGCTGCCGACCATCGGAGGTATCATCACCGCAATCACTGAGCCGAGCATACCCTACCGACCGATCAAGATAGAACCAGAGATTGAGCAGTTCCGTAAGCGAGCGTTGGGCGCGACCGTCGTTGCTGTTGACCGAATTGCAAAGCGTGTTTTAGTAAGACTTAGCACAGGTGACTCGATCGTCATGCAGCCGAAAATGGCTGGAATCGCCATGGTCGCCGCTCCGCCTACCGATCAACATACCCGAATGGTTTTTGATTTGGCGGGGGCCGCCGTGGACCATTTTCTGTATTGGGATCGACGTGGCCTGGGTACGGTTTGTCTATGGACACAAGAACAAATTGCGGAACATCTCGGTCCAGATAAACTCGGTCCAGACGCTTCAATCGTCGACCAGACTACATTTCTGGATCGTTTTGGCAAGATTGATCGAGAAGTCAAAGTTGCACTGCTAGACCAACGCGTCGTTTGCGGAATCGGCAACCTATACGCGGCCGAAATTCTCCACGCGGCAAAAGTCCATCCGTCCGTCCGTTGCAACGAACTCAATAAATCGACGTGGAAACGCATTCACCGCGAAACCATTCGCATCCTGTGCGAAGCCATTGAAAAGGAAGGCTCCACATTGAGTGACGGTACCTACCGCAACGCCATCAACGGCGAAGGAAGTTACCAAAACCAACATCGCGTTTACGACCGGGCCGATGAGACTTGCCTGACCTGTCGAAAGGGTACCATTCAACGCATCGTTCAAGCCCAACGCAGCACCTTCTTCTGCCCAAGTTGCCAGGGGGAGGCGAAAGGCTAAAGGTTCAGTGTTCAGTATTCAGTATTCAGTATTAGCGTGTTTGCCATTTGCCATTTGCCATTTGCCATTTGGTATTTGGTATTTGGTATTTGGTATTTGGTATTTTTATTGTTGCCGCTCCCTCCCTCAACCCTCAACCCTTCCATCGTGCTCAAATCCTGTCATTGCTGTGGCCTAATTCATCAGGTTGCGCCGCTGCGCGCCAATGAGCGAGCGCAATGCACGCGATGCGATAGTGTCATCGACCAGTCCAAGAATCATCAGCGTTCACAAGGGCGCACTGCGGCTGCAGCCGTAGCTGCAATGGTGCTTTTTCCGGCTGCGATCTTGCTCCCGATTCTTGAGATCGAGCAGCTTGGGCATCATCATCGCAGTAGCATCTTAGGCGGCATAATCGACCTTTACCAAGCCGGAAGCACACTTGTGGCGACCGTGGTATTGCTCTTCTCCATTCTATTGCCACTGTTGAAAATCCTTGCTCTGATCGAGCTGAGTTGGCTATGCTCCATGCAGCAACGCCATCGGGCATGGACCTACCGTTGGATGGAACAGATCGGCAAGTGGAGTATGATGGACGTCATGCTGTTGGCTTTGCTGGTCATGATGATAAAACTGAGCGGAGTGGTGCAATTCCATTTTGGCCCAGCCTTGATCGCCTTCGTGCTGTGCGTCTCGATGAGTATGATATCGGCGATTTGTTTCGATCCGCACGCTATTTGGGAAGCGCCATGAGCGATCCAACTCCATCCGATGACCCTTCTGAGTTGCCAGCATCCATTGACGCTGGTCCGTCATTTCCGATAGCCAAAGTCAAGAGTTTGACGGAAGTGTCTGCCGGATTCCGATCACGCCTTTGGTGGTTGACCTTGCTGTGCCTGTTAATTAGTGTCGGACTCTTTTGGTACTCCAATCAAGGCAGCGGCGAGTTAATAGCGATCGACTTCAGCGATAGCTATGGTCTCAAACCAGAGGATCGATTGAAGTATCATGGTGTTGAAATTGGCTCCGTCGAAAAAATCGAGCTGAATCGTGATCGGGATGGGGTTTTGGTGCACGTGCGAATGACCCCGCAATCTCGATCCATGGCCGGTGAAGGCGCGCGGTTTTGGATTGTTCGTCCGTTGGTCTCATTGGATTCCATCCAAGGTCTGGATACGATCCTGGGCGCCAAGTACTTGGCCATTGAGCCTGCGCCTTCCGGTGCAAAATCGATGGCTCATTTCAAAGGGTTAGAATCGCCGCCAATCGTTTCGCCTCGCGACGGGTCTCTGGAAATCACTTTGGATGCAAACACTCGCGGTGGCCTCGAAAGCAATGCCCCCATTTTGTACCGAGGGTTCAAAATCGGAAGGGTGGTTCAAGTGGGGTTTGCAAGCGATGCACGGACGGTTCAAGCCAGATGCGCTATCGATCCTGAGTATCGAGACTTGGTTCGCCGCAACAGCAAGTTCTGGAACCGAAGCGGCTGGCGTCTGGATATCGGTATCACGGGCGTAAAACTGGACGCAGACACCCTCGCTCAGATGTTATCCGGCGGTATCGAGATGGCCACACCCACCGAACCTGACCGAAACGTAAGTACCGGGCATCGTTTTAAGCTCTATGAAAAGGCAGAAGCGGACTGGAACACTTGGCAGCCCTCGCTAGCGCACGGCGAAGCCTGGAATCGTGTCGCAGCCAAAATGCCTCAGCCAATCCGGTTGGCGGTGCGCTGGCAAGAACGCTCGTTTGGTTTTCGCAAGAACCAGCAACGCCTTGGATGGTGCTTGCCGGTGGACGACGGCACTGTGATGTGTTTTACGGAACAGATTGTTGCACCCAATTCGGCATTGGCGGACTCTACTTTGTATGAGCTTGCCGGACTATCGCTTGCATCGAATAGGGTAAGCATCCCACTCGGACCAGTTCAAGGAAAAGGACCAACAGCAACGGTATGCCGTTTCTCAATTTCTGAGCCCTTTCCGTCCGAAGTCATACGCTGGCCAAAGAGCATGATCGCAAGCAAGCTCCCCGTTCAAGTGTGCGATGCATTCCTAGCCCATCCCGATCCATCAAGTGTATTGGCGATCGATGCCGCCCGATTGAGCATCGGCGAATCAGGTTGGATTGTGGATGATTTGGTTGCTATTGATCGCGACTACCACGGAATCCCAGTTGTATCGGCAGCAACTTCTCAGGTTATTGGATTCTTGTCGATCAGCAAAAGCGCCCGCGTTATTATCAGCCCGTGATTTTCGATGCGAGCTATTCCTCGCGTTGCAATGTCGTACAGAAAAGAAACGAACATGCAACTAGCAGAAGGCCGGTTTCCCGTTGCTTTGGGGCGAGAGTTTGCTTGTGAACTCCAGTTGAATCGACTAGCATGCTGAACGGAGTAGTATTTCCTATTTCTCAAAGCAAAACCATGCTCTCAAAAATATCAATAGTCAGTCGTAGCAATAGCGGCAAGTCAAAACGCTCAAGACGAAGGCTTTCTGTTGAGAGACTTGAAGATCGACGCGTTCTGGCTCGGTTCGTGGTCACCACGCTGAACGATATGCCCATAAACCAGTCTGCTGTCATTCTTTGGGGTCAGACCCAATGCCGTTGCGCTTTTTGGCTGATTTCGCCTCACTTGACCTTGATGTACATAAAAAAACTCCTTAGCGTCCCAGCGTATTGTTTTACTTGGAACCGAGCAGTCCAGTTGACTGTTGACTAAGGAGT
>JANMLD010000375.1:0-8524 GCA_031372345.1 Pirellula sp. | reverse complement strand
GTGCTTATTCTTGGATTGCAGTTCTAAACCGTCGTTCCATTTCGCAGTCATCGTCAAGTCACGGTCCTTCTTTTCCTTGTCCGTGAGCTTGCTTTCTTTGTCTGCTTCCTTGTCCTTCAAATGCTTATCGATGATCTTCTTAATATCCGATTCGGTGAGCCCCTTGGCTTTCGCAACATCTTCGGCGGAAGCGTCTTCGGATTCATTGAAACGATATGAAACGGGAAGACCGTTGTCATAGCCCCCGTCGTCATGGTTCCGTACGTAATCCTCGATGGGCTGATATGGTAGCCTAGTCCCGTCGGTTTGCTGAGCATATAGCAAGCCGCTAGTCACGGTTCCAATGCACAGGCTAGCCAAAAGTATACGTAGTTTAACCGCTTGTGTTGAACTGCTCATGTGTCTCATCCGTGAGTTGCTTCGTTTGCCAACATCCTTGTTGACCCGTCTGAGTTTCGTCAGCTGGCGACTATGTACCAGTCTGCAAAAGCGCAATTATTGGTTCGGATTCCGTTGATGAATCGCGTTGTATCGGATTTAAGGAATTTACCTTGCTATTCAACGGCGGACGCCCCCCTGATGGCAAATGCTGGCAAAGACTTTGGGCAGTAGCATGAGCTTTCAGCTTGCGATTTTCCAAGGTCGATTCGATGGCAGATAAGATGCTTAGGCGAGCGGCGGAGTGAAAACAACTTGCCAAGGGTTCCATTGGGAGAGCGAGGCTCCTGCCGAGCTTGGCGCAGCCATGGTTCGGCAGGAGCCTCACCCGCCTCACCCTCCCGGTATAAACAATGTTGCCGCTCGTCCTACCAGACTCTTTAATCTGGGCAGATCACTAGGCAACTCAGCCCGCAATTTCGCGTAATCCGCTAGGGTAATCGCAATTGCAAGCGTTTGATTGTAAGTTATGTGGTAGAGCGATTTACCCGGAAACAAGCTCTGCCCCTCTAAACATTTGACTTTCGATTTATGCAAAACAAACGACTCGGTAATTCCGACATGTTTCTTTCCCCTTTGGGAATCGGCGCTTGGGCAATCGGCGGTGCCGGATGGGCTTTTTCATGGAGCGCCCAGGACGATGGCGATTCGGTCAAAGCGATTCATGCCGCCTTGGATGCTGGTATGAATTGGATCGATACGGCTGCTGTCTATGGACTTGGTCATTCCGAAGAAGTGGTTGCTCAAGCCCTAAAAACCAATTCAGGCAGACGGCCGTTTGTCTTCACGAAATGCGGTCGCAATTGGAATCAAGAACGCCAGATTCAAAAGGACTTGAGAGCTGCTTCCATTCGTCAAGAATGTGAGGACAGTCTAAAACGTTTGCAAGTCGACACGATCGACTTGTACCAAATCCATTGGCCAGAGCCCGACGAGTCCGTAGAAGAAGGCTGGGAGACGTTGGCGGCACTTCAAAAAGAAGGCAAAGTGCGATGGATTGGTGTCTCCAATTTCAATGTCCAACAATTGCAGCGCGTGCAAGCGATCGCACCGGTGACTTCGCTCCAACCCCCGTTTTCGCTTGTGCGGCCTGAAGTTGAACAAGAGGTCCTACCATTTGTGGCTCAGAACCAAATTGGTGTATTGGCCTATTCACCCATGGGCTCTGGTTTGCTCACTGGAGCCATGACGCTGGAACGTGTAAAAAACTTACCCGCTGACGACTGGCGGGTTCGCAACCCCCATTTCCAAGAACCGTTGCTTACACGCAATCTGAAGATCGCCGACAAACTCAACGCTATCGGCTGTCGGCACGGCCGAACGGCGGGTGAAGTGGCGTTGACTTGGGTTCTGCATCATCCGGCTATCACCGCTGCCATTGTTGGTATTCGGACGCCCGAACAAGTCGCAGGCATTGCCGGAGCGTTGGAATTTCGATTGGACGAAACGGAATTCGGTGAGATCGAGAGCTTTCGAAAAGCCCTCTAGCCCGTTGTAGCTGAGCGAGGCCCTCGCTCAGGTAATCAAACGAGCGAAGGGCCTCGCTCGTCTACAATTGTCGCCTTTTGCTCCGCAAAAGTGTGTTAACGAGGCGCACTTTCGCGGAGCGAAAGGCGACACTTACGACTCATCGTCGTTGCGTAGTCGAACCAGGACCGAATAGTCCTCGAGTGTCGACGTGTCGCCGGTGCCTTCTTTGCCTGCTGCGATGTCTCGCAGCAAACGACGCATGATCTTGCCGCTGCGTGTTTTCGGAAGCGACGAAGTGAACCTAACATCGTCCGGAACTGCTAGCGCACCGATTTCCTTTCGCACGTGCTTCTTGAGCGCTTCGCGCATCGCATCGGTTGGCTCATGGTTTTTGAGTGTCACAAAGACCGTGATCGCTTGGCCTTTGATCTCGTCTGGCCGTCCCACCGCGGCCGCTTCCGCCACCGCTGGATGGCTGACAAGCGCGCTCTCGACCTCGATCGTGCTGAGCCGATGCCCTGAGACATTGATCACATCATCTATGCGCCCCATGATCCAGTAGTAACCGTCGTCATCGCGACGCGCATTGTCGCCGGTCAAGTACATACCGGGGACGAGCGACCAGTATTGTTGCTGATAGCGACTGTCATCGCCCCAAATCCCTCGCAGCATGCCCGGCCATGGCTTCTCGATACAGAGCATGCCACCATGGTTGGCTTCGACCTCTGCCAGCGAGTTTCCTAAGACACGCGGGACGATTCCAGGCATAGGTCGGGTGCATGAACCAGGCTTGCATGGGATTGCGCCTGGCAATGGAGACATCATGATGCCCCCAGTCTCTGTTTGCCACCATGTATCCACGATCGGGCATCTTCCGCCACCTATCTTCTCGTAATACCACATCCATGCTTCAGGGTTGATCCCCTCCCCGACGCTCCCAAGTAGCCGCAATGAACTGAGGTCGTGTTTGTCGACATGGTGATCGCCCCACTTGATAAACGTTCGAATAGCGGTCGGTGCCGTATAGAGGATCGAGACTTTATGGCGTTCGATGATGTCCCAAAACCGATCCTCCTGTGGCCAATTGGGAGCCCCCTCGTACATGACCTGAGTCGCACCGGCCGACATGGGTCCGTAGACGATGTAGCTATGACCGGTGATCCAACCGCAGTCGGCGGTGCACCAGAAGATATCTTCCTGGCGGTGATCAAAGACCCACTCAAACGTTCGTTTCACGTAGAGATTGTAACCGGCGGTGGTATGGCGAATGCCTTTGGGTTTGCCGGTCGAACCGCTGGTGTACAAGATGAACAAGGAGTCTTCGCTATCCATTGGCAGGGCGGGGCAATCGTCGGATTCGTTCTCAGCGAGATCATGCCACCAGACATCGCGGCCTGACTGCATGTTCGTAGCACTGCCGACCCGTTTGAGGACGATGCACTTCTCGACGGTGGGGCTCTTGGCCAAGGCTTCGTCAACCGTTTCTTTTAGCGACAAGGCCTTGCCCCGTCGCCAGCCACCGTCGGCGGTGATCAGCAGTTTGGCTTGAGCGTCGTTGTTGCGATCGGAAATGGCTTCTGCGCTGAAACCACCGAAGATCACGGAATGGATCGCACCGATTCGAGCGCAAGCCAACATGGCGACTGCTAGCTCAGGCACCATCGGCATGTAAATACTAACGCGGTCCCCTTTTTCGATACCGAGTTTCTTGAGTCCGTTGGCAAAGCGACAAACATCTCGCAGCATGTCAGCATACGTAATCGTGCGACGATCGCCCGGTTCGCCTTCCCAATGAAACGCGACGCGTTCTCCGTTTCCGTTGAGGACATGCGCATCGAGGCAATTGTAGGAAACATTGGTCTTGCCGCCGACAAACCACTTGGCAAGTGGGTTCTGCCATTCGAGCGTGGTGTGGAACGGTTCAAACCAATGCAGATGCTCCCTCGCTTCTTTCTCCCAAAACCCTTCAATATCGTTTATTGACTCATTGTACAAATCCTCGTAGGCAGCCAAAGAACCTACGATGGCTTGTTTCGCAAAGACTTCACTAGGTGGAAAGACTCGCGTCTCATTGAGTACGTTTGCGATTTGACCGTTGGCGGGATTCGACATGGAGAGGCTCGTAGCAATAACTTGAGAGAGGAAAAAGCGTGAGGTTAGGCCAACATGGAGTGCCAGGTATCTTTGGCAACTTGCAATGCTTCGGGGAGTTTACCAGGCAGCTTTCCACCGGCCTGTGCCAAGTCAGGTTTGCCCCCTCCGCCACCACCAACGGTTTCGGCGACCGGCGTTATCCACTTACCAGCGCTGAAGCCTCGTTCTACAAGTGTTTGACTAATTCCCGCAATCAAGGTGACTTTATCATCCATGCAGTTGGCCAAAAGAATAGCGATGGGTTCGGTGGAGCGTTTTCGCAATTGATCGATCCACTGTCGCATCATGCCAGCGTTGGCATGCGGCGTCTCGGCCACGATCAATTGAGTTCCGGATACCGTCTCTGCTTGGCTCAAGAGATCTTCGACCGACATGCCCCCCTTGGACGAAATCTGTTGCAATTGTTGATGCAATTGCGTCTGTTCTTTGAGCATCGCTTCAATTCGATGAGGCACTTCTTCGAACGACACGTTCAAGGCCCGAGCTGCCTGCTTGAAGGCCGCTCGAGTCACTGTGTACTTCTCATGCGCAGGAATGGTCTTTCCCTGTAGGAGAAGCTCGGGAACCGCTTCATTGCCTGTACCGCTGGCCATCTTTTTTAATTTACGAACCGCCAAAGCCAATTCCATCGTCTTTTCGCCTAAGTTGGCGATCGAGCAACCGAGCATTGAAGCAGACTGGGATGCGAGCGTCTCCACTTTCTTACGTTGTTCAACCGCTCGTTTGCCAGTAACCGCGGTAATACGACGAATACCGGAGGCCACACTCTCCTCAGCCAGGATTTCAATCATTTCGATTTCGTCGGTTCGATTTGCGTGTGTACCACCGCAAAGCTCCTTCGAAAACTCTCCAATGCTGACCATGCGAACTGGATCTGGATACTTTTCGCCAAAGAGCATCATCGCCCCTGCCTCTCTCGCAGTTGCGAGCGGTACCAATTCCCAATCGATAGGATCGGAGTCTTTGATTCGATCATTGGAGATCGATTCCACCGTCTTGAGCTGCTCTTCCGTTAGTGGTTCTTGATTGCTGAAGTCAAATCGCAGCCAGTCGGCATCGACCTTGCTGCCTTGCTGTTGAGCGTGTCCGCCCACCGTCTTTTGGAGGGCATAATGAAGAATATGGGTTGCTGAGTGTGCACGACGAATAGCATCGCGATGCGAGTCATTCACTTGTGCCGTCACCATTTCACCTTCTTTAAGCTCACCTGATTTCATCGAACCGTAGTGAATGATCAATTCGCCGCTTCGCTGTGTGTCGGCGACCGCAAAAGTTCCCTTAGGGCTGACCAGTTGGCCTGAGTCTCCAAGTTGACCACCGCTTTCTCCGTAGAAGGGGGATCGGTCCAAAATAATGCGTGTCATTTCGGGTGCTTCGGAAACCTTGACGGAGCTAACCAAATGATCGGCCTTGGGCTTGCCGACAATGATTCCTTTAACAAGGGCATCGGCCTGGGTTTTTTCGTAGCCCAAAAACTCGCAATGCTGAAGGGCTTCTTTGAGGGTTTCGATCGGTCCCGTTTCAAAGACTTCGTCCATACCGCCGCCGCCGCTGATCTCACCATGCTTGCCCATGGCGGCACGATAGCCATCCCAGTCGAACGTCAGGTTCTTTTCGGCTGCGATTTGCTGAAACATTTCAGGTGGCACACCATAAGTTTGATAGAGGCTGGCTGCTTCTTGACCGTCAACCATCACACGTCCCTCTGACTGCATATCATTGAATACGCGTCCGATCCTGTCCAAGCCTGAATCGATGGTCGCAAAGAAATCCGATTCCTCGCGGCGCATGACTTGGGCGACCCGCTCGGTGGTTTGCGCAAGCTCGGGATAGACCGCTTTCATCATTTGGGCCACCACAGGCACCAATTGGTGCAGGAACGGCTCGCGCAAGCCCATTTGGTGGCCGTCGAGCACGGCTCTACGCAACAGGCGTTTGATGACATAGCGGGCTTTCTTGGGCCCTGGATAGACGTTTTCATGGATGGCAAACGTGCATGCTCGTACGTGGTCGGTGATCCGACGAAGCCGACGTCCGTTGTCGCTTTCGTACTGGTAAGGAACGCCGCAAACTTCCGAAGCAGCTTGAACAATCGGCATCAAGATATCGATATGGAAATTGGTCGGCACATTTTGCAGAACACTGGCGGTTCGTTCCATCCCCATGCCGGTATCGATGTTCTTGCTGGGCAATGGTCGCAGGTTGTCCGGCGGATCCCCAACGCGATTGAACTGAGTGAAGACGAGATTCCAAATCTCGACGGTTTTGCCGGAGTCCAGAGTTACGTAAATTTCGCTGCACGGACCACAAACTCCGTCAGGACCTTGACTGGGAGCCGAAGCTGGCCAGAAGTTTTCATCCTCTTCTAGTCGGCTGATACGACTGGTTGGCAAACCAATCTTTTCGTTCCAAATCTTGAAGGCTTCGTCATCGTCTTTGTAGACGGTTACGGTCAATCGGGCGGGGTCGATGGCCAACCATTTCTTATCGGTCAGGAATTCCCAAGCCCAAGCGACTGCTTCGTCTTTGAAATAGTCGCCGAAGCTGAAGTTTCCGAGCATCTCAAAAAAAGTGTGGTGGAAGGCGGTTCGACCGACATTGTCGATGTCGCCTGTCCGCAAGCACTTTTGACAGGTCGTGGCACGCGTGAAATCCAGTTTGACCTTGCCGAGAAAATGATCCTTGAACTGGTTCATTCCGGCTGGCGTGAACAGGACGGACGGATCCCAAGTTGGAACGAGCACGTCGCTGGCTTGGCGATGGTGTCCCTTGGATTGGAAGAAAGTCAGATACTTTTCGCGTAACTCGTCCGTTTTCATTGTTCGATGCTTAGGAAATTGATTGGCGTCGTGTAAGGGTGGTTGGCTGCGAGCGGTATACGTTTTCTTACGCTTACACAGCCACCCCGGAGTATGAATTTACACTTAGACACCTCTTTCGCGTAGCCCAGCCAAACAAAACGAAAAAAGCCTCGGAAAATCCGAGGCTTTGCTTTCTTTTTGAACAAGCGGCAGATTGGATATCCCAACCCGATGCGTAAGCGAGGGACAATTCCGCAGGTCCCTCACTTACGTATCGGGTTAGGATTGGTAGTTTTCACGTCGCCGCCTGCCGTGCGCGCGTCACTTGGCGAGCTTGTCGCCAATGGACTCTTCTTCGACTTTGCTTTGTACTTTTACTGGATTTTGAGCATTGTAGCTGGCCATTTTTTCTGCTTCTTGAGTTGCAAGGGCAGTCAGTCGCATCGCAGCTTGAACCTCGAATCCAGAGAAGTACATCTCAACGCCCGTGTATTCAGAAATAACTCGAGGTTTGCGAACCAGTTCTTGCCAAGACAAGCCGTTTGCAACGTGCCAAGCGGCCGCTTGGGCCGTGTTTTGACTCACTTTACCGGCTGCCAGGGCTTTGCAGAACTCTTCGATAACAGGCGAGTCGTTGACTTCGGCCAAACGAACCACTTTGTATTTCATCCGAGGATTTGGATCGGCTTTTCCATGGTTGAGGCAAAGTGTAGCAACGGTCATCTTGCGGGGATTGTCTGGTTCGACTCGCATCATTCCTCCCATACCGCCGCCGCCCATGCCACCCATGCCGCCGCCGCCCATCATGCCTCCCATACCACCACCGCCCATACCACCACCGCCCATTCCGCCGCCCATACCTTGGCCGCCGCCCATGCCTCCCATGCCGCCGCCACCCATACCTCCCATGCCGCCCATACCACCCATGCCGCCGCCGCCCATGCCGCCCATGCCGCCGCCGCCCATGCCACCCATACCCATCATTCCTTGAGCAAGAACGGGGACTGCACCGAAGGTTGCAGGCAACACGACGTTGATAGGATCGTTACCCTTGTTTTTGAAAATCAAATTGGCTTCTTTGGCGTCTTTGCCGATGTAGTCGACTGTCAAAAGACCCTGCTCCATTGCTTGGAACATTTCGACTGTCTTGGCCTCGGCCTTTTTGGATGAGGTCTTTTTGGCTGGCTTCTTTGATTCGGAAGAAACCGACTTCACCTTATTTTCAGGGTTGTCGTCACCGCGAAGATTGGTCGATGCATAGGAAAAAGCAATCGCCAGCGCCAAAAAACCAGTCAGTTTCCGTTTCATGTCAACACCCTCAAATCCTAATGAAAATCAAAAATTCAGTTTGCAGAAATTGTAAGTTTGTGAACCGTCGCATCCTGTCATTTCTGACAGGCTGCGATCCAAATGGAACTGCGCGACGTTTTTCGTCTACCGAATATTATCTTACGGTACACTCCAAATCGACAAATTCCAATCGTCATGATGCAAATTATTGAGCCAAATGCTTTTTTTTCCCAGCCAAGCTGCCCCTTCGACGCGTAAGCGAGGGATTTGGCCGCAATCCCGCGCTTACGCGGCGGGTTTTAAATAATACTCGCTAGTAGGTAATCCGCGTTAGTAGGTAACCCTTTGGTTCAATTCCGTGCCAATTTAAA
>JANMLD010000373.1:0-16593 GCA_031372345.1 Pirellula sp. | reverse complement strand
ATACGTCCGAGTTTGCCGCACTAGCGATTGTTTTCCATGCGTTGCAGTCGAGCTTCGAGTTGTTGTAGGCGAGCTTTGGTTTCGGACAACTCGGAATGAACACGTTCCAATTCCCCTTGCAAACTGGCGACGTACTCGGGTGTCAGCATCTCGGGAGCGATGTTCGAGGGGGATCGGCCTGTATTTTCCACATCCGACGCTAGCGGTACGCTGGCGCTATTCAACATTCGGCCTCTATAGAATGAGAACGATATGACTTGGCCTGGTTTCGAACGCAGGATCGACTCGAAAACCGTTTCTGCGTTTTGTACGGTCGCACCTTCGATTTCCACAATGCAGTCACCCGGCTTGAGACCGGCGGAATGTGCTGGGGAGTTCGGGACCACTTCGGTCACCGATGCACCACGATACGCGGGAATGCCAAATTGACGTCGATACGCTTCCGACATGTCGCTAACGTTGACGCCGAAATACGCTTGCCCCAATCGACTGCCTTCGGTGGGTCGTTGGCCCGGTTCCAATTCGAGTGCCGTGCCAGGACGCATCCCATGAATCTGTCCGGCAATGGCCCGATCCTGAAGGACTGCGACGAGGTTGGCGGTTTTTCCTCGGCGGTCCACCAAAAACTTGACCGGAGCTCCTGGAGCGAATCGCGACAACTGTTCTGCGAACGCGTCCGTGGTGGAGACTGCTTGTCCAGAAACGCCGATAACTTTGTCTCCGTTTCGAAATCCTGCTTTCCATGCTGGCGAATCCGGCGTGACTTGAACCACAGTCAATCCGAAGCCGCCGCCGGGAATCGATTCCACTTCTAGCCCGAGGAATCCGCCACCCGGCACTGTTTGAGTGGTGTTATTGGCGGAAGCTCGAGGGAATGGCGAGGGAACGGGACGACTAGTTTTGGAAGCCGAGTTGTCAGAAGGGGTTGGTATTGCTTTTGTCGATCTCTTGACGGTCGGTGCTTTCGGCTCCGCTTTCGGTTCCACTTTTGGTGCCGGTAGCTCGAGCGGTTCGCTTTCAGGCTTCAGTAGTCCTGGCGTTGGCAACCCTTCCGTTTCGAGAACGCTCGGGATTTCGAAAGGGACCGGTTTCGATTCTGTGATGGGAGGATTTGCAGTCGGTGTCTGCTCTTTGGCTTTCGAGTCCAGTTGTTTTTGAAACAACTTGGCCTCGAGCTGTTTCAAAAAATCCTGACCAAGCAGCGATGGTGCACCCATCAATAAGATGAATGCTGCTAAATGCACATGCCATTTGTTGATTGCCATTGTCACTGCCTCAAACTCAGACCATTCAATTCAAAATCACGGACCTTCTTGATTGTTTCGATTCTGAATTTGCGGGGCAACAGCAATCCCATCATTTTGCCCGAGATTGCGGGGGAGAATTGGAGAATTGGAGAATTGGAGAATTAGAGGGGTGGAGGGGTGGAGGGGTGAGGTCTCACGTGTACCAGCCCGGCAGGCATTTTCCCTTTGCCCCTCGGTCGGCAGGGAAAAGGTCGATCCATGGCCCACGCGTTCGTTGAGCTGCGCTAGCTAGTGGCTCACCACGCCCTTCGTAAACTCAGGGACGTGCCACACGATAGTGGGCACCTTGCAAATGAATTCACAGCCTAGGCGCGAAAGGCGACAAAAAGCCAATTTAATTTCGATTGACGAGTTCGTCCAGATTCAGGACTAAGTTGGCGACCAAAGTATAAACGGCCAACTCCTCGGGTGGCAAGGATGCATCATAAGGCTTCTCTCCAGTTGCAATGAGCCGCTTGGCGTCGTTCGGATTTTCCTTAAAACGCAACCGAAACGATTCAAAAGCGCCTTCGATGGCTTTTAGCTCGAACGCATTCGGCTTGCGTGAGAGGCATTGCCGAAAAATGGACTCGAGACGTTCTTGCGGTTTTAGGTTGCCATCGCGAAGGGTACCTTCGGCCAGTACACGTGCGGCCTCGACATACTGCACATCGTTCATGAGTTGAAGCGCTTGGAGCGGCGTGTTGCTGCGTTCTCGGCGTGTGCAAAACAACTCGCGGTTGGGGGCATCGAAGTTGCTCATGAACGGAGGCGGCGCAGTGCGTTTGATGAAACTATAAAGACTGCGTCGATAGATGGAGTCTCCGTGATCTTGAATGTAGTAACGCGTATTGGAATCACCATAGCCTACTGGCTCCCAAATATTCTTCGGTTGGTAGCCTTTAAAGGCTTGACCTCCAGGCCGCCGGTTAAGCAACCCGCTGACAGCCAGCACGGTATCCCGAATCTGCTCGGCGTCGAGTCGAATCCGAGGGCCTCGGGCGAGATACCGGTTTTCTGGGTCGATATTCTGGGCTTCTGGTGTGACAACGGCAGACTGTCGGAAGGCACTCGACATAACCAAATCTCGCATCAGTTGCTTCACGTCCCATCCCGTTTTGCGAAAACGAAAAGCGATCGCTTCGAGCAGCTCGGGATGGGTCGGAGGCGAGCCTTGGGAACCAAAGTCGTCGCTGGTCTTGACCAAACCGACACCAAAAACCTGCTGCCAGAATCGGTTCGCAGTCACGCGCGCCGTTAACGGGTTGTCATCCGAGACCAGCCATTTTGCCAGATCCAAGCGATTGAGGCGATCTTGTTCTGATGACTTCTTTATCGGTGGCAATATTGCGAGCGACCCCGGTGAAACCGCTTCTCCCTTTTGATCGTATTGGCCGCGCGTCATGACAAAGGCTTCACGCGGTTTCGGACGATCATTGAAGATAATCGTTGCCGGAATTCGGCTTTCGATCATGGCCCGATCCACTCTCGCAGTGTGCCAACTTCGCCTTGCATCGAGGACGGCTGGGGACGTAGCGTCCGAAATGTGCATGCGATAGAACTCTGCCACTTGCGTTGCCTGCGCCTTGCCTGAATCGCTGTCCGGTCCGTCCTTGATGGCCTTGGCCACCACTTCACTTGCCAATGGGACACTAGTCCCTTTGACGGATGTCCACCAAGTATTCACATCCGACGTAAGTTTGTCTTCCGCACGCTGATTGCCTGTGCAAGCCAGCCCATCCCAATGGCAAATGCCGCCGAACAGCCCCAGCTTGATTTCTTTGACGCTTGCCCCGACTTTCAATTCGGAGAGCGAAACCGTTAGCTCCGTCCATCGACCTGGTTGCGGGAGTTTTCCTTGAACCCGATCTGGCTCTACGCTGACTAGCTTTGCATCGTTGGGATCATTGCTCCATGCCCAACGCTTCGATCCGGAATCGGCCTTGATATCGACGAAGATTGCTTTGGGCGGCTCTTTAATGTCCGTAAGTACCCAAACGCTGAGCTTTCCCTGTTCCGGAATCCACATGGCCGTAAGGCCACCCGTAATGGTCTGCTCGAATCGGTGCCCGAACTCTTGCCTCAACGCTCGACGCCCCATGGGGGCTCCGACTTCACTCGACCAACGAGCATCATTGCGAGAAGTGTTTCTTAGAGAAGCCCCAATCGGAAACTCGTCGTCCATCCATATGGTCGTTACCGGTCCCGTAAGTTGGAGGTTCGCCTGGCTTTCGTAGGCGATCTGCTCTTTGTCCGATGCGACCTGCTGGAGCTTGGCCAAGGATTGAGCCTCGCGTTCTTTAGCGAGTTCGAGTTGCTTGTGTTGTTCAGCAGTCGGCATTGCTAAAAAAGGCCGAGTGAACTCGACATTGCCATCCATTGCCGGGTCGGCTGCACTATAGAAAAATGCATACATCGAGTAAAACTCGCGAGTGCTAATGGGATCGTACTTGTGATCATGGCAAACGGCACATCCACCTGTCAAACCGAGCCAAGTCTGAATGGTAGTGCTCGTCCGATCGACGGCGTAACGAAATAGAAACTCATCGTCGATGGCTCCCCCCTCACCCGTTGTCACATTGCATCGGTTGTAGCCGGTTGCGACCTGTTGCGAGAGCGATGGATTCGGTAGCAAGTCACCCGCCAACTGCTCAAGCGTGAACTGCGAGAAGGGCATGTTGCTATTAAATGCGTCGACGACCCAATCGCGATAGGCCCAGGCTTGTCGTTCATTGTCCAAGTGCATGCCGTGCGTATCGCCATAGCGAGCGACGTCAAGCCAGTGCTTGGCCATCTCCTCGCCGTAGTGTGGAGAGGCCAAATACTGTTCGACCAATTTGCTATAGTTGGTTTCCGTTGGGTTTGCCAAGTACGTCTCTACGTCGGACAGACTGGGTGGCAGTCCGGTGAGCGTAAACGCAAGCCTTCGAACTTGAGTAATGGGATCCGTTAGGCCCTGCGCGACGAGCCCTTTGCGTTTCCGTTCGATCTCGAGGAATTGATCTATGGACAACGTTTCGTCTTTGGGCGGGCTAACTGGTTCGAACGACCAGTGCTTCTCGTAATTCGCTCCTTGCTCGATCCATTGTGCAATCGTTTGCTTTTCAGTCTCGGTAAGTTGCCGATTGGAGGACGGCGGAGGCATGACCGTATCCGGGTCGGTGGATTGGATACGCGCCCAAATCAAACTTTCGTCAAGTTTTCCAGGGACAATGGCTTGCTCACCGGACGCGCGTTTCGCAAAGGCTCCGTCCGCTATATCCAATCGCAGTTCCGCTTCTCGCGTTTTGGCATCAAATCCATGACAGCGATAGCAAGTGGCGGAAAGGATTGGGCGAATGTCCTGATTGAACTTACGGGAATCCTTTGGTTTCTCCTGGGCAGAGACAGCATGGAGGTGAAAAAAGCCGACCAGAAGGATGATTGCTAGCATGTGCCAATGCAGTGGATTTCGTACCATGACCTTGCAAAACTCCGGAGTGCGGACGCCTATCAAAAGCTTATGTGCCAATCGTAAGAGTATAGTTAAGCCACGCTAAAAACAAAACCAAGGCGTTTTCAGGGCTTAGACGAGCTGCAGAGTAGAAAACAACGTGCCAAGGGTTCCAATGGGAGAGCGAGGCTCCTGCCGAGCTTGGCTCTGGTTCGGCAGGAGCCTCTCCCTCCCGGTATAAACAACGTTTCCGCTCGCCTTCTAGCTTACCTCAGGACGAACGAAGCGCACTTGACGCAGCTGGCTCATCTTTGCTAAATACCCGTGTGAATTTGGCATTCACGGAATCAAATGCCGTTTTGGTGCCGCTAGCAGTCCTGATTCTAGAGTGGGGGTTTTAGATGTTTCCGAGGAAATGCCGAATCTTAGTCGCGTTTGGAGTACTCTTGGTTGGCGGTGGCTTGGCCATGGCGCAATCTCCAACACCAGCCAAGCGACCTGCCGAGAAGGTCCAGGACGCTCCATCGACGCTTCGTAAAGTCGAACGCAAAGAAATGACTGAGTCTCCGTCCACTCTGGGTGGCGAAGAATTCTTGCTTCGATACAACCTCGAACCGGGCATGGTCATTTCCAGCGAAGTCACACACTTAGCCAAGACCGATACCAAAGTCGATTCAAGCGAACAGAATTCCCATTCGAGAACGGTATCTCAAAAGACATGGGAAGTCACGCGTGTTGAAAACGGTGAAATGACTTTCGAATACAAGATTTTAGAAATTGACATGTCCCAGCGCATTGGGGCAGACATGGAAATTCGATACAGCTCCAAAAGCGGGGACGAACCTGCGCGTCAATTCCAAGCGGCTGCCGATTCGGTTGGTAAAGTGATCTCGACCGTCACGATAGACGAACAAGGTATGATTGTGGCTCGCAGCGACGAAAGCAATCCGCCCAATCTTGGAATGGGCGACATTACGTTGCCCGTTCCCAAAAAGCCGATTGCGGTTGGCGCAACGTGGGAGGTCCCTCGCGAACTTCGAATTCGTCGAGAAGATACAACGGTGAAAACGGTCCGATTTCGCGAGTTGTTTCGACTCGACAAAGTCAGTGCAGGCGTGGCAACCATCGCTGTCCGCAGCGAAATGCTAACCCCAATCACCGAGCCACAGGAGGAAGCTCAAGTGCTTCAACAGTTAAGCAATGGGACCATCAAATTCGACGTGGATGCAGGCCGAATGATTTCCAAGGAACTCGGTTGGGACAAAGTTGTCGTCGGTTTCTCAGGTGCAGGCAGCGTGATGGATTACTCTGCCAGACTCGAAGAGCAAGTCATCAAAGCAGAGCTCAAAGTAGGTGCCAGCAAATCCGCAGCCAAGGCCATGCCCGCGACATCGCGTTAGGTTTTCAGCCCCTTGATGTGGCAATAGGTCTCGTGGCCGACGCGGCTAGCGTCGACTTGGATGCTGGCAGCATCTGCCACGAATTAGGAGTTTGCCAAGTCCAATTGCAAGGCGGAAGTGACTGCATCAGCGTTTGTCACTGAACACTGTGGTATGGGTAAATCCAAATGGTTCCCTTGCTCCAAAACGTTGCGATAGATGCTTGGAAAGCAAGACGCCCGAGTTCGCCATTCATAGTCTCTGGCACGCTCCGTAGCGCCATGGCTCAAGTGCAGGTGTTTTTCCGAGTCCCGTGCCAATGCTTCAATGCCATCTCGAAATCCATTCACGGTCGCCAGCCATTCCGCCGGTTGAATGCGAACGGCGCACTGGTCTGTCATTATGTCGGATGCGCCCTGATGATTCATGCCGATGATCGGACAGCCAGCAGCCAGGGCTTCGAGTAAACCGGTGCCCGAAGTATCGCGCAGGCTCGTAAATGCAAATGCATCAGCCCATTTGTAATAAGGGAGCGTTTCTCGATAGCTTGGCCAAGGAATCCATTCTATACGTTTTGCAATGCCTAGCCGCCGAGCCAGTTGTTGCCAACCCTTTTGGCTACTGCCATCTCCCAACACGCGCACCTCGATCGGTAACGACTTCGGAAGATTCGCAATGGCATGCAGAAGTATTGGCAAACCTTTCCAAGCTCGGAGCCGCCCAGCCCAAAGAATTCGGAAGGGAGCATCGGAGGCTCGAATCTGCCTAGGCGATGCAATGGAATGGTCGATGCCCGTTTCAATCTCAATTTCTGCTGAAATACCAAAGCCTTGCTTCAACGCAAGTTGGGCGTCAGAGGTCGCCGCAACGACGGCGACGGATCGTTGCATCGCCGCGCGCACCCGTGGACTCCTGTGAAGCTGGTAGTGATTTATCCAACTGCGAATTATTTCGCGACATTGATTCCACCGATCCAGCGAGCGGAGAAACGACTTAGGAAAGTGATGCGTACCACCGATGGGTCCCCAGACATGCGGTATGTCGAGTTGCCAAACGAAACCAGGTTCACGAAAGCCACACAATGTTACAAGATGTGAAATGGCAAAGGGATCGTCTGAATGAAGCTTTGCTGCAACGCGATAAGCGATTCGATGCCAGTGTCGGTACCTTACGTAGAATAACGGTTCGATTTTAGAGAGGACTAGACTCAACCATCCCTCGGAAACTGGAATGAAAGTCAATCCAACCGGAGAGATATTTTTTGGTACGTGCTTTTCGAGTTCAGACGCCGCGACCGATGGTCGGTACAAAACCGTGACATCAAAGTCCTTTGACGCTGATATCGCTCGTTGCCAACCATTTCGTTCCTCCATTGTTCCGTTTGGAGCGAAACAATAAGAAAGCATCAACAATCGTGAACGCGGAGTCTCAGAGTGCAAACGATGCGAGCTTAAATCGGTTGGCTCTGATTTCGTCATAATGCCAAAAAACGGAAACGAATGGAGAAAAGACGCCTAACGATATATTACTCCCACATCCGTAACCCTGCAAATTGCATCTCAAAACCTTATTTTTTTCTTTCAGTTGGAACGTCGGGGTCGTCTTGCTTGCCAAACTTGGCGCGGCGATCACGCTCGTGGCGGTCCATACGAGCGAACGTGCCTTCCACAACTGGCTCATGGGCCTGCGTTGCTTGAGCAGTCAGCTTGGCCAGGAGTTCGGGCATTGTGGAAGCCAAGTCCTTCGATTCGCTCGGATCCGTGGCGAGATCGTAGAGTTCCCAACTGGTTGTCTTGGGCGGCTTGACGGCTCGCCAGTTGCCTTGTCGGATGGCCGTCCAACCCTGAAATTCCCAGTAGAGATAGCCGTGATGGGGTTGTTTGCGTCCAGCCATTTTTTCCCCCAACAACTCTGGCAAGATAGAAACCCCATCAAGTTGCGAGGGGGAAGTTGCCCCCGTAACCTCGGCCACAGTCGGCATGATATCTGGGAAGTAACCGAGATAATCGCTGACTCGACCGGGTGCAATCTTTCCGGGCCAGCGGGCGATGAAAGGAACGCGAAGTCCACCTTCATAGAGCGTCCCTTTTTTGCCGCGATACTCGACACCGGTCGCAGGGTTCTTGTTCGCTTGATGGATTCCCCGCGGATACTCTGTCGAAGGGAAGTAGTCCGCTCCTCCATTGTCACCGCTGAAGAAAACAAGCGTGTCGTTGTCGATTGCCAGCTCTTGGAGCAATGCAAGGATTTCTCCGACTTGACGATCCACCATCGACACCATGGCCGCATAACGACGGGCTGGCTCTGGCCATGGTTTGTCCTTGTAAATCGCCCAGGAGGGATCGGAATTTGGAATATCAAAATTCCCATGCGGCGGAGTGTAGGGCAAATAGGCGAAGAACGGCTCTTTGGCGTGCTCACGAATAAAGCTTTTGGCCGCGTCATGAATAACATACTGCGAATAAGTCTTTCCATCGCTTCCGCCATGGTTCCCCTCCAGCTTGACCTCGTCGCTGTTGCGAATCAAATACGGGGGGTAAAACGTATGGGCATGAACTTGATCGTAGTAACCGAAGAAGAGATCAAAGCCATGTTTTTCAGGCACGCCGGTGGAATCGCGTCCACCGCAGCCCCACTTGCCGAACCCGCCCGTCGCATACCCTTGCTGCTTGAGCATTGAGGCGATCGTAACCTCGTTGGCCCGCAGTGGCGTCCCACCGCCATTGGCCCGGACCGAGGTATGACCACTGTGCTTACCGGTGAGGAGGGAACAACGGGTCGGTGCGCAGACTGGCGCACCCGCAAATAGATTGTTCATGCGGATGCCTTCAGCCGCCATGCGGTCAATGTTCGGCGTCTGAATCGTCACTCCACCCATGAACCCCGGCTCATAATACCCAAGTTCATCGTCGATGATGTAGATCACGTTGGGTTTTCTGGCCGCCGTTTCGACAGCTTGGAGAGCAAGGGGTTGCAGCCCTGCAAACGGAACCAAAAGGATCGCTACTAGAATCGTCTTCATGTGCCAGCTTTCTATTTCGAGTCGCCAATCCGAAGGTAGCCGGACCACAGAAGTGGATGGCTCCCCAAAACCGTGTTATCTGCATTTGCAAAGGGAGCACCTTTGAAAAGGGGTTCTCTGCGTTGTTCAAATTGTTCTTCCCAGAGCGTTAGCACACTGCGTTGCCAAGCATCCGATACAGGAAGATCCTCTTGGTTTTCGTGAAACGAACGCATGAGCGAAACGGTGCTCTCGCCACCCACCGGCCACCTCGAAACGGTGAATTGCCGTGTCCCTTGAGCAATCAACGGTAGCGTCAGTCGAAGCCATTCGTCCCCAGTTGCTTGCGGTGTTGGCGGTTCGGCATTGACCCCAGCTAGCAACATCGATGCGGGTGATCCCCACGGCAATTGACTCCAAGACCTTATGCTGGCTTGATTCGGGTTCGTATCCGTCAATACCGGTGCAATCGACTCCCAATTCATCGGAGTGTAATTATGGATGCAATCGGAGGCGATCTTAAAAAAATGACTTGGCACGTGGTTTGATGGCTTCCCAGACAAATCGACGATAAATCGCTTCTTAGCGGCTAACTCCTCGCGAAATTCTTTGGCCATATGGACATCCGATGAAAGGAAATCGCCGACGTGAACATCGATTCCGTGAACCGATTTGGACTGCGACCTGGCATCCAATAGAAATGGCACTAGCCCAAGCGTAGGCGAATACGTGATCGTATGCTCTGAGATACAAGGGAGCGAGTTTGGCAAATCCGATAGCGGCAGCGTTTCCAATGGCAGACACCATAAATTGCCGTCGGGTACAACGATCCAACGCTCCGCCGCCAACATGCTGGTCCAAATATCCTTCGGGAACAATTGATTGCGGATTTCGATTCTCCGGGCAAGTCCCCAGTTCTTCCTTGTCTCCATTTGATTTCCATCTCGATTCTTCAGCATCTGCATGTCGCTTAGCAAACTCATGGTATTGCGTTCGAGACCGGCGAAGTCGCCTACTTCCCAGGATCGCCATTTGCCTGACAAGTACAGATAGCCTCGCATCGCTGTGCCGTGCGACGCGAACATCACCACCGCGTCCTTAGGTCTCAACGACTTGGCCAGAAACTCTTGAGAATGGCGAGGTGGAAAGGTCTCGGCGATGGCAAGTGGACTAATGGCAGCGGCCCAAAACAAAGACTCCTGCGAAGCGGACAGTCGGATGGCAGATTCCCACCGACGGGAGTCATCCTCCGTCCATTTCCGAATGTCCCATTTTGGATTAGCTTGAAGCGGTGCAATCATTTGCTGTATTTTGGCGACGTTTTGGTCTGCAATCGGAATTTGCTTGCGAAGTCGGTTCGCATCCGCTGGGTTACCCACAAATCGATTGTCGCCATGGAAAATGAGTTTCAAATCGGAGACTCTCGATTCTAATTCATTCAGACGTCGATATCTCTTACGAATAGAATCATCAAAAACCGCAGCGAGTTCCGATTCGTTGCGTGTTCGAAGCTGTATGTCTACCAACAAGTTATTGGCCTCCGACTTGTCAACCATGAGCCAATCCAACTGTTCCAACGGATGAACCCGCCAATGGCCCGCTGACGGAGTCCGTAATAACTCCCCGAGAACCGATTCAGCAATGGCGTCATTCAGGACTTTGGTTTTAGTCAATTGAAGGGCTAGATCCAATTGAAACAGCGGGGGGGAGCCAATTCCCTTTTCATTGCCGCGAAGGTAAGCGACACTTTCGAAGAGCTTATTGATTCCTTCGACGAGGTTTCCCTCAAGGAAGGCAATTTTGGCTTGAGCATAGCGAACCACCGACTCGGCTCGTGGCATGACGACTGGCTTTGGCAGCAACATGGACGTCGAGGCGCTACATTGCTTATTGGCGGTTTCCAAATCTCCGACCAGGGCAGACAAACGAGCGTACTCCACTTGACAGCGAATGGCGACCATTCGGCTCTTGGTCACAGACCATTGTGCGATCTGCTGTAACGCTTTGCTGACAACGGAATCGTGGCCATCGGCGAAGCCGGTTTCCGAAAGGTACTCAACGGATTCCGCCAAGTGGTCCATTTGCCCGGCGCGACCGGCCACAATCGAGGCTTCCAACGCCCGTTCCTCGGCCACCAGGATTTCATTGGATTCGATGGCTAGATCCGCTAGGGCTAAAAGTGCGACCGCGGTTAAAGGGTGATCCAGGCCATTGGACACGCTCAAGTTTTGTGTAAGCAACTGCGTAGAAGCAACTCGCTCGCCCGTTCCAATCGCCGCCAGTGCACGGCATATGTTCACGGCGCATTGAATGGCTTCGGACTGACCATTGACATTGACACTAAACGCTTTCAACAAAGGATTTGTCTTTGGGTTATGTTTTGCTAGTGGACCAAGCAGTAGATAGCGACGTCGGAGGGCTATCGCCTGAGAACGAAGTATCTCCAACGCATCGATGGATACCATCTTGCCAGTCACGCCTTTCCCAGCGTCTGTCTCAAGTAACAAATCGCTCGAGCCAAGTGCGATCGGCCAAACTTCATTGTACGCTCCCATCTGAGTCCCGCGCGTATTCACCGCCCAAGGGACATCGCGCACGCGCGCCTCTGGTCGAATGCTTGCCGTTTGGGGCTTTAGCAACGAAAGCCACCGGTAGGACTCTAGGGAAATTTGCAAGGCGGCATCGTATCGCTCCAAAGCCATTCCAATGTCGCACTGCTCCAAAAAACATTCCCCCAACTTCACCATGGGTGGCACACTATCGATGCCACGTTGATTGCTAACCATTCGAGATTGGGAGAGGGCGGTCTCCAATACAATCGCCGCTTGAGATGTTTGACCGTCCGCGAAAAAATCGCTAGCTGTGTAGTACTCTGGGCGTATGATATTGCCGGTTTGGCTTTTGGCTCCCAATGGGTTCTGCTGAGCCAAACCTGCGCTGAAAAGCAAAACCCAACATGGCACGGCAACCATAAAAGGGCGGAGGGCTTTTGTTATCAATAAATGCATTTCAGGTTCTTTCGCGACGGATCGATAGCTCACGTGCTGCTATGTGCTAGCAATACCATTATGGACAGTATTGTTATGCAAAGCCAACGCTTCGACCGGCGAAACCGGCAAAGTTTGACTCAAGTAGCTATCCGAATCTTCCGATACAACCGACAGTATCGTCGACTTACATTGAGTCTGACGCAGCATCGAGCTGACCGTATGTGGTCGGTACCTGCCCCAGGATAACGGAAATTCAGAAATGTTGAATTGCAAGAAACCCACCGTTGGAATTTGGATGGTCATTGCAGCGGGTTCGCTGGGCGTAGCAGCCAACACAGGATGCCAAGTCCACGTAGCAGGCCAGACCCTGCCGAGCCCCTATTATTTAACCGACGACGTCCAGTACTTCCCAGCGGGGCCGGAAAACAAGCTAGCCAACGAAACGGCCGCACTTAAAGCCGCTCGCGAAGAAGCCAAAGCACGTCGCTAATGTGGCACAGCCGTGTGGCGCGTCACGTCACATGTCTTCAACGAGTTTGTCTAACCAATTTATTGCTCGGGAGGGTGAGGCTCCTGCCGAACCATGGCGGCGTCAGCTCGGCAGGAGCCTCGCTCTCCCGTTGTTTTTCAAACGATTAGGCTTTGCAAAGATGTTTGGAGGGGTGGCGTCACCCTCCCCGAGGGATGGTAACTGTCGCCTTTCCATGCTCTAATTCATTACCTTGAAGCGGATATCCTTCAGCTTGAAGTCGGGTAGAGCGGACTTCAAATGGCGAAGGGCTTTGGTCTTAGAGTATTCCAACTCGGACAAAACAATCGTGTTGGACGCGAACACTTGCAGGATTCCGCGATTGATTTTTCCGATACGAGATTGCGAAAACAACTCGTCACCGACAGCCATCCGCCATTGCTCCTGAAGAAGTTGCGTTGATTGTTGCGCAGCATAGCCCTTTTCGACGATCAATCGATCTACGATGGATGAGATCGATTTCACTCGAAACCGCGATAACTGAGCCTTGGGTATTTGGCTGAGCAGTCGTTTTTCCTCTGACTCGTCCATAGTCTCTACCTCTTCTTTTAGGCGTGCGGCAGAGTGAAAACTACCTGCCAACGGTCTCAGTGGGAGAGCGAGGCTCCTGCCGAGCTTGGCGTTGGTTCGGCAGGAGCCTCTCCCTCCCGGTATAATCAATGCTGCCGCTCGCCTTAGAGTACTGGTTTGTTAGGACTTCCATTCGGGCTCGCCCCGCTGGGATGAACCCAGCAGTAGCGAAACGCGTGCGGACAAACCACTAGGTTTTCTTTAGCGACATCAAATACTCGACCAAGTCAACGAGCCCTTGCTCCGTCATCGTCTCCTGCAAGTTTTCAGGCATCAGCGACTTCTCTTGTTTCTTGATCTCCTCCAAGTTGCCGCGTTTGATAGTCCGTTCGATCCCTTTCGCATCTCGGATCGTAACGCTCTCGGGAGTGTCTGAAACCATCAAGCCAATAATGACTTCATCCTCATCGGTCCTCGCCGCAAAGGCTTCGTAGTTGTGACTGATGCCTGCACTCGGGGCCAAGATGGCTGCGTACATTGCATCCTTGGACAATTTGCCCCCAATCTCGGTCAATGCTGGCCCGACGTTCTTTCCTTCAACGCCAACTTGATGGCATTGAGAACACGTCGCAACCGAGTTGTACAGTTTCTTGCCCTCGTTTGCATTGCCGTTTTTCTTGACCAAAACCTCAATCGGTGGCAGAGGATTTTGCGTGGTCTTGAGAGCTGGGAACAATTCGGTGGCGGCTTTTTTGATGGCCTCGTCTTCCGAGTTTCGAAGCGTGGCACCGATGAGAATTTTGGCTTCACCAGGCAATTTGTTGGCTTTGGCCAGTTCGATCAACTGACCATGCAACCCCTTGCTCTTGGAAAGTCCGACCACCGCATCGACTTTGATGACCTTGGCCACGCTGTTGTCGTCAATCAACGATCGGCGCAGATCCTGCACCGGTTTGCGATTGCTCAAGGTCAACACCTTGGACAAGGCCAACGTGCGATCGTCAGGATCTTTTGCCATCAGCGATTTTGTTAAACTGGGCAAGGCCCCTTGCTCGATCGCCAACTCCAACGCTTGCATCGATTGCGTATTCTCACCCCAGGTGGCTGCGAGATCGACCAAGCGATCTGCCATGCCACCCAGTTTCAACTTCTGAATGATCTTAAGCTGCGACGGATCGTTCTTGAGTTGGCCCAGATGACGTTGTACCGCTTGCATCAACTTGGGATCGGCACTGATGTCGAACCCGTCCAAACGCATCAAAGCCTCGACCACAATATTATCGCGCCTCGCTTGCTCATTTTCGGGGCTCGCAGCCGATAGAGTTTGCAACAAACTGCCGTTGAGCAGGAGTGCAAGGCCGATCGTCGACAGAAGTGTTCTAGTCAGTAGTTTCATGGTGGATAGTTGCTGGGAGGAATTGTTGTTTGGATGCTAGAGGAATGGTAAGTATCCCCCCGCGTAAAACTCGGGGGCTTTGGCTAAACCAGAAATTACTTGGCGACGGCCAGATCGAGCAAAGCTCTAAGGGCTTTCTGGCGTGCCTCCGCGTCTTGCAAATCAAGAGCCCGAAACATGGCTGGAATATCTTTTTCATCGAGCTTCGGGTTCCTTAGCAGGTCGGCTTGCATCTGGGCTGCCATGCTTCCGCGGGCACGCCAGACGATGTGCTGATTGGCCTTGGTATCGAGGTTGCCGTTGTTCGCTTTCTTCCACGCGGTCAGGCATTCGTCCCAACGGTCGATCGCTGCGATACCCAAGGCTTCCAGATACCAGCGATCGATGCCGTCGTACTTCACGGCGAGTTTCGCCCAATATTCTGGCATATCAGTCGACTTGTCCTCTCGAAGCGCAACAGCCAATTCACGCAGAACGGCCACGCTGGAATCCGACAACATCGACGGCACAAAGTCCTTGGTCGCCAGCTTAGCCTGACGAGCGATTCGAATCCCTGTGATACGAACGTCGGAATCCTTATCCTTTGTCGCTTGCTGGACCACTTGCTTTGCGTCACCGATCTTGCTGAGCAGCCACAGAGCACGAGCTCGCATACGCGGGTTGGCATCCGCCGCAAGCTTACCGAGTTCGTTAGCGGCATTGCCTTTCATTTTGATGAGGGCTTGGTAGGCCATGAAACGAACGGAGTTGCATGGATTGCGAAGCGCCTCGACAGCGCCCGCGGCGGTGGTCAAGTCGAACTTGGGAACGGTGTACTTGGTGCCGGGTGGTGCAATTCGGAACAGCCGACCCCGTTCCATATCGACCATATTGTGGCCACCTACCCCTGGATCGTACCAATCGGAAACGAACAACGAACCGTCTGGTGCGACGCAGACATCCGCCGGTCGGAACCATTTATCGTATTCGCCAACCGCGATATCCTCGATCGTCGCCGAGTAACCTGCACCGTCTGGCTTGGCGATGTAGGATCGAACCACATTGGGGCCCGCATCGCAGTGGATCACTTGATTGCGAAATTTCTCGGGCAATAGATTGCCCTCGTATACCATAATCCCCGTCGGCGAACCTGCGCCGGTGATCAAAACATTTGGCACCACACCTGGATCGTTAAGGTGCCAGTGCCTTCTGGGAATCTCTGGCTCCCAGTTGGTTCGTTCGACTTGCCAACCCGCTCCGCTGGCTTCATCGGTGTATCCGTAGTTGCCAAACTCCATCACGTAATTGATGCGTGTGGCTCGGTTGCCGTCATCGTCATTGTCAGATTGCCACAGCGTCCCGAAGGAATCGACCGAGATTTCGTAGTTGTTTCGGAAATTATGACCGACCACTTCCATATCGCTGAGATCTTCGTTGCATCGAAACACCATCCCTTGCCGGTAGGGCTTTCCCGAGTCGTTGATTTCTCTTCCCCAACGGTCTTTGATTGGGTTTCCGTTGGTATCGCAAAGCCGGTGCCCGGTGTTTCCGTAGTTGAAGTAGAGTTTGCCATCGGGGCCGAACACGAACGAATGGACCGAGTGATCGTGTTGTGGATCGCCGGTCTTGGTCAGGATTGCTTTCTTGGAGTCGGGCACATCGTCACCGTTCTCGTCGATAAACTCCCATACGTAAGGAGCCGCGCTAACGATGACGCGATTGCCCAAAACACACAGACCGAGGGCCGAGTCGATATCGCGGCCTTGATAAAAAACCTTCGACTTATCGACGATGCCATCATGATTGGTGTCCTCCAGGATCAGGATGCGATCCCCTTCGGCGCGGTCGTTTTTGTGTTTGCGGTAGTTGACCACTTCACATGCCCAAATGCGACCTTTATGGTCAATATCGATGTTGGTTAAACTCTTGAGCATCGGTTCGGACGCGGCGAGCGAAGCTTCAAGGCCCTTAGCAACGACCAGTCCGGCGACAGCTTTATCGCTGCTGCGGTCGTCCCCGACTGCGTTGCTCCCAGCACCGTTGCCCCAATTGTTTAGTCCCTCGGGAACGCTTTCGGCGGCGATATGAAA
>JANMLD010000350.1:0-14678 GCA_031372345.1 Pirellula sp. | reverse complement strand
AAGAAGATCATCGATAAGCATTTGAAGGACAAGGAAGCAGACAAAGAAAGCAAGCTCACGGACAAGGAAAAGAAGGACCGTGACTTGACGATGACTGCGAAATGGAACGACGGTTTAGAACTGCAATCCAAGAATAAGCACTTCAGAACCCACATCGGCGGACGTGTTCAGTTTGATACTGCTTGGTTTGATGTTCCACAAAACGTCAATCAAAACATCAATGTCCCATACGGTGATGGGGCTGACTTTCGACGGGCAAGAATTCGTCTTGATGGAACTCTATACGAAGTTCATGAGTACGCGGCGGAGTTTGACTTCGTCAATTCGGCACGCATTCGTAACCAACCGGGAACAACAGGATTCTTTGATGAGACGCTCACTTCCCCAACCGATCTTTGGTGGACGCTCAAAGAGTTGCCCATCGTTGGGAATTTGAGAATTGGAAATCAAAAGGAGCAGATTGGCTTCGAACACATTGTCAGCAGCCGTTACTTGCCGTTCATGGAACGTTCCTACAACCAAGATGTCTTTTACGGTGGACTCTTCAATGGATTTCAACAGGGGGCGTCTATATTCAATACGTACGGAAACGAAGTTGGGGTTTGGAATATCGGAATCTACAAGCCGACAAACAACGTCTTCAGCAATTCAACGGGTGACGGCGACTACTCGATTACTGGACGAGCGACTCGGCTATTGGCATACGGAAATGATGGTCGAGAGCTTTTGCATATTGGACTGTCAGGACGTCAAAGTTCGGCGGTTTCACAAGCGGGGGTGCCGGGACGCTTTCAAACTTTCCGGGCTCGCGACGCGGTTCGATCGGGACTATCTGCTGGCTGGCCGACCCCGGCAGGTATCACGGTCGCGGGTGATGATCAACAAACCGCCAACGGTGAATTGGTTGGAGTCTTGGGTTCACTAACCTTTCAGTCTGAGTACCTGGTTAATTCGTTGCAAGATGCCAGTGCCACTTTGGGTGGGCCGACCACCAATCTTGTTTACCATGGCGGGTATGTTCAGGTCATGTACTTCCTCACAGGCGAAAACGATCATTACAGCAAGAAGAACGGAGCTTTTGAACGGGTGAAACCACACACTCATTTCTACAAGCCCAATAAGTGTGACGGTGGCATTACAGGCCTAGGCGCTTGGCAAGTCGGTGTTCGGTATAATCACCTCGATTTGAATGACCAAGGAATCAACGGTGGTATCCTGGACAATTGGACTGCTGGCGTCAATTGGTTCTGGAATCCCAACATGAAATGGCAATTCAATTACACGACCACGGATCGCGATGTTGCAGCGGTTACAAACCCGGCTGTTTCACCCGGCAGCGGTCGAATTCATGGTTTTGGGACTCGTTTGGCGTTCGATTTCTAGTACGGTCGTGGCGGATGCTGCCAGCATCCGCGTCGTCGCTCATTTGCCTCACTCCGCGCTTTTGAACCGTGCACATGTCGATCGTGGACTATACAATCGATAGGGATTGAAAAATGTCTAAAGCAAGTGACCCGATCGTGTAACAAGGTGAACGGAATGACAACTTGGCCGCAAATGCCAGACTGCGGAGTCTACTTGGTGTGGCCGCAGGATGGCATCGACTGGATACATCCGGACGACAGGGCGTTGGTCGAAGCGTGGATTCCAAGCACTCGCGTTTTTCGCCGTCACAGTTTCGATGGTGAGTATTATTGCTTGCAATATGGCGAGCAAACGGTTCGCGTTAAGCCAACGCTGTGGCGTCGCCTCGATGACGAAGGCTTTTCGGTGGGAGATCACGTGGAGATCCTGTCGCACTTTCAAGAAAACGAACCTGGTTTGGGAATGATTAAGGAGATGCGGTTTGAGAAATCAAGCAATCGCATTCTCTATTCCGTCGACTCGCGAGAGATGCCGCTGCCCCGCAGCTTCGTGGCCGCCGATCTCGTTCAGTTGACACGCCGGCCACAACTAAAAGAACCAATCGATTGAGCGAAAAAAGTGTGGCACACCCAAAGCGAAAGACGAGTGGCACGCCCAGAGCAAAGCGGTGGGCGTGGGAACTGAGGCAAATATTCCCAGCGACTCCCACCCCCTTCGTAACCTCAGGGACATGCCACACGGGCCTCGGAGCGAGAGCAATCCCTCAACTCTTCCATCCCTCCGACCTCACCCCTAAACCCTCAACCCTGAACACTCAACCCTGAACCCTGAACCCTCTGTTGAACCATCCATGCACTACTTAGTCATGCCTCTCGGGAGCGCGGGAGACGTTCATCCTTTCGTCGGCTTGGCATTGGAGTTGAAACGTCGTGGGCACTCCGTCACGCTTTCTACCAACGGATACTTCGCTGGCCTGGCCGAGCGTTTTGGCCTTGATTTCATTGAACTTGGTTCGAAGGATGCTTTCCATTCTGGGATCCAAAGTCCAGATCTTTGGCACCCCTTTCGATCCTTTCCGTACCTTTATAGGAATATGATCGAGCCGACCGTCCGACCCCAGTTCGAGATCGTACAGCAGGAATCTTCAAAGCAGTCGACGGTCGTTTTGTCGAACTGTTTTGGGTTCGGTGCCCTCAACGCACAGGATAAGCTAGGGGTTCCTGTCGTTTCCGTTCATTTGCAGCCTGCTATGCTGTGGAGCCGAATACGCCCACCTCGAATGCCAGGTCTCATTGGTCCTAACTGGCTACAGCAACGCATCTATCAACTCGCGCAAGCCTTGGTGATTGACCCAGTTGTTCTTCCTAGTCTTAATCGAATTCGAGCAGATTTAGGCCTGAAACCCGTAAACCACCTAATGGAGTGGTGGCATTCGAAAACGCAACTGCTTTGCCTATTCCCGGACTGGTTTTGCTCACCACAACTCGACTGGCCTGGTCCGTGTACGCAAGTTGATTTCCCGCTTTGGGACGAACGCGAAAGCGATCAAAGCACGTTTCTCTCCGAGTCACATGGAGTCCTTGAAACGTTTCTGGCGAGCGGCTCACCCCCGATCGCGTTCACGCCGGGGTCCGCCAACCTCTTCGGAAAACAATTCTTTCAAACGGCAATAGAAGCATGCGAACAGATTGGCCGCCGAGCGATTTTCCTAACGCGGTTCCAAGAACAGATTCCGCCTGCCATGCCAAAATCCATACTACATGTACCATTTGCTCCGTTGAGTCTATTGCTGCCACACTGTTCCGCGTTGGTGCACCATGGAGGTATTGGTACAGCTTCGCAAGCCATGGCGGCCGGGATCCCCCAGCTGATCCGCCCGCAGGCCCATGATCAATTTGACAACGCTATGCGAATCGTGGAACAGGGGGTCGGAGATTGTCTTAAACCGCGGAAATTCACGCGAAAAGCGTTAGCTAGCAAACTAAAAACGATGCTTGAATCCGAGCCAATGCGGGCTCGCTGCCAAGAAATCGCCCGAGGAACTGAACGTCCCCGGGGTTTGTTACAAGCGGTTGATGCGGTAGAAGCTGCACTGATTTGGGAGTAGGCACTAGGTGCCTGCTCTAGGTAGGTGCCAGGCACCTACTGGTTAGGCACCTATGACACAGCCGACAAAAGTCAAAGTCGTAGGCACATTCCATGTGCCGTTTACCAGGAATCATTGTAATTCACTCCAGCGGACGGCACGACGTAGCGTGCCTGCTACTTTTGTCGGCTGTCGGCAGGTAGGTGCCAGGCACCTACTGGTACTCAATGCGGCTGAGAATTTTCCTGTCTTTTAATTTTCCTGTCTTATAGAGTCGAATAGCGTCCGGCGGTAAGTACCCGCCCGGTCGCAAGCCGTGAATGTTATGCAGCCCGCCTTTCTGAGATGTCTGCCTCTGCTGCGTTCGCCTTTTTTATTCGGATCTTCTCCCGAAGTTCCAAGATCCTTTGCCTTTTTTGAGATTCAATCTGCTGCTTTTTGACATGCTCGATCAACAACCCTTGCAATCGGTCCCGTAGCAGGATCGACATCGAAATCAGGCATCGCATCGTGAGAAAAAACACGATCGCCCACAGTATCCAACGCAACGGTAGTTCATTCGTCATGGAAGCCAGCTAGGCAGCCTTCCTTCTTTGGTCGTTTGCTAGCAAACTCTTAAGGCGGTCGAATTCTTCGATGCTTGTGAAGTGAATCGTGATTCGACCGCGACCCCGGCTCGTTTGACTAATGTCTACTCGGGTACCGAGATTCATTTTAATCTCATTTTCGAGGGCGGAAAGTAAATCGGATTTCGTGGCTTTGCGTCTGGGTATCGCCCCAAGATAGCCTTCCTCCGAATCGGCCGCTGCCGCAATGGCTTCGGCGACTCGCGATTCCGTTTCTCGAACACTCCAACCTTCTTCACGGATCTTCTTTAAGAAGCTTACTTGCTCACGAATACTGCCCAAACTGAGCAAGGCCTTGGCGTGTCCTGCCGAGACTTCGTCCCGTTGAACCGCATCGGTGACGGTGTCTGGGAGCTCGAGCAGCCGCATCATATTGGCAATCGTGCTGCGATCGATTTTAAGTCGTTGCGCCAGCTCATCCTGAGTGCATTTATGATCGGTGATGTAGCGTTTGAAGGAGAGGGCTTTTTCAATGGCGTTCAGGTCTTTGCGTTGCAAATTCTCGATGATCGAGAGCTCCGCCACGAGACGATCGTCCGCCTCACGAACTTCCGCTCGGATCGTTGGGAGTCCCGCAAAAACAGTGGCTCGCAGGCGTCGTTCCCCGCTAATCAATTGGTAACGCTCGCCGACACGACGGACCAGGATTGGCTGCAGCTGCTTATGCTCTTTGAGCGATTCAGCCAGGGATTCAATTTCCGTCGGATTGAATTGACGCCTTGGCTGAAAAGGATTGGCATCGATCAAACCGGTTTGGATGTCGAGGGTCGCGGTCGATGAAGCGTTTGGGTGGCCGCTTGAAATCGGAACCATGTCCGGCGAAAGGCTGGAACGCGTAGGGCTGATCCGGCTACGTGATTCGTTCGCGAGGGACCGAATGGTCTCGCTACGGCTCAACTGGTTTTCTCGCGAAGTCTGCCCCTCTTGCGAAGAGCCCGGAGAACCATCCACATTTCCTGGAGTATTTGCGTTTTCCGTAGCGCCCTCTTCCATTTGAGTTCCAAGCAGGGCAGCCAAACCACGCCCAAGTCGTCGATCTTTAGTCACGTTCCAATACCTCCATGCAAAGTTCAATGTATGCCCGCGTTCCTCGCGATCGTGGCGAGTAGGCTAAGACACTTTGCCCATGGCTGGGTGCCTCGCTGATCGCAATGTCACGGGGGATCACGGTGTCAAAAACAATATCACCAAAAAACTCTCTCACTTCGCCATCCACTTCGTGGGTTAGCTCGAATCGAGGGTCGTACATCGTCAACAAGATTCCGCCAAACGTTAGTCGGCCCGGATGTTTTTCCATCACGTTGCGGATGACGTGAATCATTTGCGTCAAGCCTTCCATGGCGTAATACTCGCATTGGATAGGCATAAGCACTTCGGTGCTCGACGCGAGTGCTGCTTGAGTTAGTTCCCCGAGGGACGGTGGGCAATCGATGAATACCGCATCGTAACCACCCATTCCGGCCTCCAAATGTTGCTTGAGCAACGCTCCTTGCGACAGCTCCCCTTTCTCAAGGCGATCAACGTCTTGAAAGGATCGGCATCCGGGCATCAAGAAAAGGTTCGGCTGCGCGGTGTGGAGAATACTCTCCCGAAGCGGGGAATCGATGAGCAGTGGGTGTCGTTCTGCAGGTTGATGTCCAAGTCCACTGGTAGCGTTGCATTGCGGATCCAAGTCCACCACGAGCGTTTTGTTGGCTGACTTTGCCATGGCCCAAGCCAAATTGATGGCCGTCGTCGTCTTACCGACGCCACCTTTCTGGTTTGCTATACAAAATACGCGGGCCATCTTGAAATCACGCCATTCGGACAATGTTAATCTGGGGGATTCAAACTCGATAATACGAAATTTCCGATTGCTGCGGAAATAGCAGTTCCACGAAACACTAATGACTGCAAAAGAAAATTGGGCAATTTTTGCACGTGCCGGAGCGAGGCCCTCGCTCGACTTTTCGAACGTAGCAGAGCGAGGCCCTCGCTCAACTTTTCGCACGTACCAGAGCGAGGCCCTCGCTCCGGTTCTTCCAAACAGAACAAGCGAAGGGCCTCGCTCGTCCACAATAGCAAAACAGAGACCTTGGACGTACCGCACGGATACTGCATGCCAACGCAGCGACATTCCGTTGGCATCATTTCGAGCGATCGACTTTTTGGTATATTAAAAGTCCTATCCTAGTTGCGTCCCACCCCTTCAATAAAAATGCCATCATGATCGTTCCACTTAAAACTGCTCGGCTTGCATGCCGATTTTTGTTTCGCTCCAACTTAATCTTTGCGTCTCTATGCGTTGTAGGTGGAGCGGTTTCCGCCGACGATGCCAAAGACGCCAGTTTGACGGGGAACAAGGGAAAACCAACAGATTGGTACCATTGGCGAGGGCCAATGCAGAACGGTCACTCGTTAGAAAAGGGACTTCCAGATACCTTCAAAGCAGATGGCGAGAATCTCCTTTGGCGGAAAGAAGGCTTTGCGACCCGTGCTACGCCGATCGTGATGAACGGACGACTTTACACGATTTGTCGGTCCGAGCCCGAGACGACAAAAGAAGCGGAAAAGACGGTCTGCGTCAACGCCGAAACGGGTGAGCTCATTTGGGAAAGCATCCACAATATCTTTTTGTCCGATGCCCCATCGGAGCGAATCGGTTGGGCCAGTCTGGCTGGCGAGCCTGAGTCCGACAATGTGTACATGCTCGGCTTAGGTTGCGTTTTACAGTGTTTGGAAGGGAAATCGGGCAAGATTCTTTGGGAAAAGTCTATGCTTGAGGAATACGGCATGCTCTCGACTTATGGCGGCCGGACCAATTTTCCAACGATCTTCGAAGACACGCTAATCATCTCGGGAGTGATGACAGGCTGGGATCAAACCGCGGTTCCTGCTCAC
Organism: Pirellula sp.; assembly: GCA_031372345.1. Taxonomy (GTDB): domain Bacteria; phylum Planctomycetota; class Planctomycetia; order Pirellulales; family Pirellulaceae; genus JBKCUI01. The sequence continues at coordinate 7,721 of JANMLD010000350.1, read as the reverse complement.
CGAATCATGGCCATGGACAAAAGAACAGGAGCACCTATTTGGATGATGAGCACCCGTGTACGCCCTGAAGACACCACGTACAGCACACCTGTCTTCACAGTGCTCAACGGACAAGCCGCTATGGTCCTCGGTGCAGCCGATGGAGCCATTTACGCGCTGCAGCCTCGAACTGGAAAAGTCATCTGGAAATATCAAGCATCTCCGCGCGGAATCAATGTTACGCCTCTGGTCGAGAACGGAATTGTCTATTGCGGGCACGGGGAACAAAACGAAGCGGATCGCACTATCCTCGGTGCCATCTTCGCATTCGATGGGAATACAACAGGTGATATCGCGGAAGATAAATTGCTTTGGAAGATTCCTGCAAAGACAATCTCCCGAAGTTCGCCAGTCAAAGTCGGCGAGCGCGTTTACTTCGTCGATGATGGCGGAACGATGTTTGGCATCAACGCAAAAAGCGGGGCCATTGAAACCGAGAAAAAGCTAGGCCGAATCATGTTCGGTTCGCCAGTTGTCTCGGAAGGCAAGATTTACATTGGCGAAAACACCGGGAAAATATACTCGTTGAAACCAACCGAAACCGGTTTGGAAGTCCTCGGTCAAACACGACTCAACGACGGGAGTGAGGTTTTCGGCTCGTTTGCGATCGCAAATGGTCGCCTGTACCTGCCAACGAACAAGGCCCTGTTTTGCATCGGAAAGAAGGAAGTCAAGGTCGACGCCGAACCGATGCCCAAGCAACTCGCTGAAGCCGCCTTGTCCGATCGGAAAGTCGCCCACATTCAACTTTGCCCAGTCGAAATGTTGCTTTCGCCGGGCCAAAAAGCCAGATTGCAAGTGCGTGCTTACAACGCTGCCGGACAATACTTGACCAATTTGACCGACACCAAGATCTCCGTAGATGGGGGCGGAACAGTCAGTGACGATATGCTTTACACCGCACCAGCCGAGACCGCTGGTACGGGGATATTTCTTACCGCAACGTCGGGAGAAATGAAGAGTATCGCCAGAGGCAGGGTCATCGCAGCTCTTCCCTGGAAATACGATTTCGAGGACAAGAAGGTCCCGTTGTTTTGGATTGGGGCTGCCTATCGTCATCAACCGATCGAACTGCCGACCGGCGGCAACGGGCTAGTCAAGATCAGCACTATTCCAAAAGGTACCCGTAGCCAAGCGTTTTTGGGCAAGCCAGCCGTTCACGACTACACAGTACAAGCGGAAGTCTATGGCACGGATATGAAGAACAAAGTCCCAACCACCAAACTTCCTGACATGGGGGTGGTCAACCAACGCTACACACTCTCCCTCGAAGGAGCCCAAAAGCTTCAAATCCGTTCCTGGGTTTCGCTTCAAGAACAACGCTTTGCAAAGACCATCCCATTTGAATGGCAAGCAAACACTTGGTACACGATGAAACTCAGAAGTGAAAACAAAGATGGCAAAGCGGTACTACGTGGCAAGGTCTGGAAGACCGGCGAAGCCGAACCGGAAGCTTGGACAATCGAAGGTGAAGACCTGTTGCCAAACACCATCGGCAGCCCTGGACTATTCGGCAATTCGACCGACGCGGAATTCTACGTAGATAACGTCGTTGTAACCGCCAACGACAAATAGAAACCGAATAGCAATTAGGCGAGTGGCGAAGTGAATCATAACCCGATACGTAAGTGAGGGACCTTCGAAATTGTCCCTCGCTTACGCTTCGGGTTGGGATACTGCAATCTGCCGCTCGCCTAAGTGCACCAGGGCTGGCACGATCTCTTTTGTCTCCACGGTGCCGAACAGGGTGAATGCAAACACGTCGTCAATATGCACCGGCAAGATTTGACCAGCTTGCCGAATATTGCCTTCCCAAACGACGATTCGATCGCAGTGTGTGCGTCCCGTCATCTGACGCAAGTCTCCAGTCTGACCCTTCCTTACGGACCATTTACTCGGTCCCTCGACCAGGATTGGGACGCTCTGTCCGAGGAACTTCATGTTTTCCTCGAGGCAGATTTGGTTTTGAACTTCGAGCAGTTCCTGGTTCCGCCGATGCTTCACTTCTTCCGGAATGTCATCCTCATAGATTTCCGCCCCTTTGGTACCCGGACGGACGCTGTATTGAAAGATGAAACTGTTCTTGAATCGGCAACGTCGGACCAGGTCGATCGTCATTTGAAATTCTTCTTCCGTTTCACCGCAAAAGCCGACGATGAAGTCGCTTGAAACGGCCGCGTTCGGAATGATCTCGTTGATGCGGTCCATCATGGCGTAGTAGTCCGCCGTCGTGTATCCTCGCTTCATCCTTTTTAGAATGTTGTCGCTACCGCTTTGGGCTGGCACATGCAAATAGGGTGAGCACTTTGGCAAGTCGCGCACGGTTTCCAAGAGCTCGCGAGTCATGTCCTTGGGATAGTTGGTAACGAACTTGATCCGTTCTATGCCATCGATTGCGTGGAGTAAGTGCAGTAAGTCGGCCAGGCGAGTTGTCTTGTCCCCTTGAATGTGTTTGTAAGAATTGACGGTCTGACCAAGCAACACGATCTCTTTGCAACCTTGATCCGCTAGCACTTGGGCTTCGGCTAGGATTTGGGCTGGTGCCCGGCCTTGTTCAGGTCCGCGGGTCATGGGCACGATGCAATAAGTACAAAACTTGTCGCAGCCGATTTGGATGCGAAGGTAGGCTTGAAACGGTGTTGGACGCATTTCTGGGTCACGCAAAGGATCGAACGTCTCGTGCGATCGCTTGATATCGTCCACGTTGCCATCACGTCGCGAAAGGCTGACGGCCAGTTGTTGTTTTTCACCCGCTTGAGCGTTGGCGATCATTTCAGGGATTCGATGCAGTTGGCCTGGGCCCACCACCAAGTCGACAAATGGCACTCGATCGAAGATGGCTTTTTGATCTTTTTGAGCCATGCAGCCCATCACGCCGATAATCTTCTCGGGGTTTGCTAGCTTTAGTTGTTTGAGGTGGAAAAGATTGTTGTACGCTTTTTCCTCGGCATGTTCACGAACCGAGCAGGTGTTGAAAAGGATGGCATCCGCGTCAGCGGCATATTTTGTGATGCCGTAACCTGATTTTCGAAGTGCTGCCACAACCATTTCGCTGTCGAGAACGTTCATTTGACAGCCAACGGTCTCGATATAGAGGTGTTTTGTTACGGCTGGGAGTGGGGTGGCAACAGTGGTTTCCGACATGAATAACGCTCGATAGTGTCAGTAGTAAAGCAAGACGTGCGAGCCATGGATCCGGCCTCGCAGCTCAAATATACCCTATTGGGGCAAGTTGGTCTTCGCCGATTTACATCAGGGATTTTCACCGAATGTCACCATCCCTCGGGGAGGGTCGGCCGTAGGCCGGGGAGGGTGACACTGCCGACCAAAGTAGCAGGCACGCTCCGTCGTGCCGTCCGCTGGAGTGAATTTACAATGATTCCTGGTGAACGGCACATGGAATGTGCCTACTACTTTGGTGACTAAACCGAAGCACATTGCACCGAGCTACATTTCTAGAGCTTCAGCAACCGCGTTGCTTCTTCCAGCAGAAACTTTGGGTCCATAAACGGCTTATAGCCGGTATCCTGCCAACGAATCCTTCCATTTGTATCGATCAAAAAGGTCCCGTGCATAGGCACCCCTTCAAAATCGTCGAAACAGCGAAACGCTTTAAAAATATCGCCTTCTGGATTCGCCATCAGGGGCATTCGTATCTCGCCATCGTATTTGCGTAAGCCGGTTTGTAATTGCGATAGAGTCTCGGTACTGATCCCTACGACATCGATACCGGCAGCCCGATATTGTTCTGCCATGGGCGAGAATTCCTTGAGCTGCTCGGCGCAATGGACGCATCCAAAGCCAAGATACAAAATCAACACCAACGGTCGTTTTGCAAACTGCTTCGTCGATCGGGTTTCCCCCTCCGAGTCGGTGGCTGACCAAACAGGCGCCAATGAAGGAGTCCAGCGGAAGGGTCCCAGCGAATCCAGTGGTGGCCGATCTCCGACATCGGTTGGAGCTTCTACTGAAACACGCCACTTGTCCTTTTCACCGATCAACTCAATCGTTGGAACAAGTCGGTCAAGCAACATCACATCCGGATCGGCCTTGGCAGCCATTGGCGAAAGGAGTTGAGTCCATTTCTTGGCCAACGTCTTGACCTCTTCGTCCTCCATTTTGTTTTGAGCGGCAATCCAAATGCCGATCGCGAGAGGCAGCAATTCACCGGGCCCCTCGTCGATTCGTTTCTTGATTCGATCCAATGCTTTGCGTCCGTATCCCGCTTGGGACAACCATTCCATACGAGTCATTGAGTTGATGACGGGACGGCATTGATTTGATAGATCGAGAGCCTGTTTGTATTTCCCTTGGCTGGCTGCCGCGTAAGCGTCGACGGCAAATCGCAATTGATTGAGTTTGGCAATTCGAACATCCAATACCGCCAATTTACTCGCCTTTTCTTTTCTTTCTTTGGACCAATTCTTTGTCAGCGAACTATCGAGATCTTTGCTTGGCATTTTCGGCAGGCTGGGGTCATTCTCGTCGCCAAATGGGTCGTCGCTCAATTCATAGGGTTCAAGCAATTGCGGGGGCCTAGCGACCGTTTTCTTTGATTCTTTGGAGTCCTTTGATTCTTTGGTGTCTTCTTCGGCGAGCTTCATGAGGCTCTCGCGTCCCTCGAGTGCGGTTGCATGGAGCGTCGATTTGAGGCTATCCATTTCTTCTTGAAGTTTATTGTTTCGGGCCGTATTGCCTGATTGTCCGTACGCAATCGCCAGCCAAGCGAGGCGTTCGTCTTGCTTGAGCTCATCCGAGGTTGGCTCTAGGTAAGCAGAGTTAGCAAGTGCGATGAATTGAGGCCAGAGGCGATAGCTGGTCAAAACCCCCAGGAGTCGTTCGCGGCCTAGCGAAGCACTTCCTCGTCCCCCGAAGGAATTGAATGTCGGATGGCGAGGTAGTTCGATCATGTTCTTCGCCAGTTCGACAGCCTCACCAGCCCGCCCGATCAACATCAAATCGCGAATCAGCCATTCATTGTTATGAGCGTAATTATGGATTTGATCCGGCATGATTTGGTCCCGCATCATATGTGCGTGGTCGACTCGAGCGGAGGCTTCTTGTTGCCAGGCTGCATCGGCGTACCGATGCAGTCGAGAATAAGTGTGGCCTGGCATGTGCCACATATGTGCGATTCCTGGTGCGGACGGTCCACATTTGGCGGCTGCGTCAAGGGCTAGTTTTTCTTTTTTGTAGTCCCAAAGATGGATGCGAAAGTGATGGGCAGGATGTTTCGGATTGGCGTGGAAAATGTCGGAAAGGATTGCATTGATAGCGAAGTGGCTTTGGATTTCGATTCCAGCGCCGTTGTTTTGCCAATACTGCAGCGCCAGCATGGCCTTAAGTTCGATGTCATCCGGATAGTCGCAGGCAATCGCCTCAAGGTCCTTGACGTATTGTTTCAAGCGATCTTGCTTCTTATCGGCTTCCTTTTTTTTGGTCGGTTCGGTGGCTTTTTTTTCAGAGGTATCTTTGGGATTCGAATCTTCGTTGACTTCAGGTTCGGCTTTGGCATCTTTGACTCGATTATTCCAAACCACGACGAGCCGTTTTTCTTTTTCCGAAGCCTTGTCGACTTTCTTCATAGCTTGATCGCTAAATCCTTTGGATCGCGAGGGGTTTTCGATGTTGGCTCTAGCCATCCCCCAGTAAAGGATGGCACAATCAGGGTCGAAAGCGGCTGCTTGGCGAAACGAACGTTCGGCTTCGAAGTACCAAAAACCGTGCAACTGCACGATTCCTTGATCGAAAAAGCGTTGCGCCATCGGGTTCTTGGTCGAGATTTCCCAATGAACGTTTCCCATGCCGTTCATTAGATAGGCCGCTTGTCTTGGCCCTTCGTTGAAAACATCACCGTGCAGTGAATGCCCCGGTTGGACCTGTTGGGGTTCCGATGCGGGCGTTTCATTCGCTTGTATTTTGCTTGAGAACGCAAGAAAAGCGACCAATGGGAAGATTAGAACTTTTGAGGCAGGCATAGCATTTGCATTGAGTTAGTCAGGTCGGTAGGAAAGACTATTATAACTAGTGCGAGCCCTTCCAAGTAATCAATGTTTTTGGACGTAGCCGGAATCGTGAGAATTCGGGCAAGCAACGACCATCTCCGCTATAATTGAGAAAACGTGAGCATTGTCGCTTCTCAACCTTTTTTATTCAAAAACCCTGGCGTATTTCCGTGACCACTAAGAATCTGAAAATTCTAATCGTAGTCTTAATTGCCTGCCTATTTTGCTACGGAAATGCTCAACGCTACCGAAACCTAGGCGATCTTGCCTTGGCCATGGAAATCATCGATCAAGAGTACGTGAAAAAACCCGATAGGGAAAAACTTTATCAGGCCGCCATGAAAGGGATGATCGATTCTCTGGACCCTTATTCAAGCTACATCCCGATCGAATCGCTCAAACCGTTTCAAGCCGTCTTTGAACAAGAGTTTGGTGGGCTTGGAGTCAGCCTCGATGGTCAGCCGAGGCGGGAGCGGCTAACGGTTGTTGCAACCCTTTTCGATTCACCCGCTTACAAAGCTGGCGTCAAGCCTGGAGATGTAATCCTAGAAATCGACGGTGTCGAATCGGCGAAATCAGAAGTTGAGACCGTTTCGAAAAAGCTTCGCGGCAAGGAAGGGTCGTCGGTCATGTTAACGATTGAACGCGCTAATGTGCCAGAACCACTGAAAATCAAGATCACGCGTGCCAGAATCGAAGTCGAGTCGGTCCTTGGTGATCGTCGGCGAATGAATGGTACTTGGGATTTTTCAATGGAGGAGGATCCCCGATTGGCCTACGTGCGGCTCGAGCTGTTTGGCGAAAAGACAACGGAGGAATTGAAAACGGCTTTAACGTCGGTTCGCAAAGAATGCAAAGGACTGATCATCGACCTCCGAGACAACACCGGTGGGTTGCTGATTGCAGCCAAGGACATCTGCGATATGTTTTTGGACGATGGCGAGATTGTCAGTACAAGAGGACGCAACGACCGTGTTGATCAGCGTTATACCGCACGGCCCGGCACCGAAATTGACAACAGCGTTCCCGTTGTCATTTTGATCAACGAACATTCGGCCAGCGCTAGTGAAGTGGTTGCGGGTTGCATGCAAGACAGATGCCGGGCTACGATTGTGGGGGACAGGTCGTTTGGAAAAGGAAGCGTTCAAAACGTGATCCCGCTTGACGCGGGTTTAGCTGCGATGCGATTGACGACCGCTTATTACTATCCACCGAGCGGTAGATTGATCCACCGTGAGCCCAATGCCAAGCCTGAAGACGTTTGGGGCGTTTCCCCTGACGAAGGATGTGTTGTCAAATTGGATGAGGCGGCTTTCTTGAAATCAATAGAACGCTTTCGCAGAAGAGCCGACCCAAATGAAAATGGACTAAGCAAGCCGCGTGCGATGCCTGAATCCGATGAAGAGGCCAGCGGGCTTGCTAAGGAACACAACGATCCAACGTTGAAGGATGATCCTCAACTAGAAAAAGCCGTGCAAATCTTGAAAGCGAAAATCGAAAGATAGTTCTGAAGGTAGTCGGATTACATTGTCGCCTTTCGCTCCGCGAAAGTGCGGAAACGCGGCGCACTTTCGCGGATAGGCTGTGAAGGTATTCGATATTTGGATTTTCAGCGAAGCCCGCGAGTGATTTTTTTGTTTTTCGGGCTAGCTTCTGGTCTGGATTGGTTGGGCCAAG
>JANMLD010000347.1:0-33563 GCA_031372345.1 Pirellula sp. | reverse complement strand
CGGCGCGCTCATACCGCCTCGAAATCTCTCAGTCAGGGTCTTTGCCGTTTTCCAACGGTTTGCGGCGAAAAACCGCCACGACGTCTTCAACGGGAACGACATAAAGTTGATTGTCCGGCTCGAAATCGACTGGGATAGCGTTTTTCGGGTGGAACAAGATTTTGTCGTATTGCCGTAACGGCACATTTTCATCATGCTCGACCTGACGGCTGATGGTGACGATTCTCCCCGTAATGGTTGGGATTTCCGAAGCGTCAGGTAGAGCAATTCCCCCTTTGGTTTCCCTCTTGGGCTCATCTTTAAGGACCAAAATCCGTGCACCAATGGGTTCGATGTAGTCAAACTGGGATGATTTTTTTGCCATCGACAAAGCATAGGCGACGCCCGAGAAACGGCAAGTACATTTGCACTTGCATCTAGAGGCGAAATCGTCATACTGCTGGGCTTCCCTATGATTTTGAAGGGCCGGAACCTCGGCTCGTCGACAAACCGAATATTTGAAGCAGCGGAACGCAGCAGTAATGATTGAATCGATTGAAGTGGCCAAGCGAGATGTACTCGGCTCTAGAGCCATGATTAAAATTCGTGAAAAAGGGCTTATCCCAGCCATTCTCTACGGACACGGGCAAGAAAACGTATGTCTGACGGTGTCTCTGGACACCGTTAACAGCTTGATTAAGCACGGAACCAAGTTGGTTACCTTGACCGGTGACGTTTCCGATACCGCTCTACTGCGTTCGGTCCAGTGGAGCAACATGGGGGATCACATTATCCATGTGGATTTTGCCAGAGTTTCCCAAACGGAAGACGTCGAAGTCGTCCTCCCGATCAGGTTGCATGGTGAGACGGCTGCTGGCGGACAGCTTCGCTTCGTGACCCACGAAATTCAAGTTCGTTGCTCAGCTATGAAGATCCCAGAGTATTTGCTGTGTGAAATCGGCTCGTTGCGAGTTGGGCAATCGATTCACGTTAGCGAATTGACGCTGCCCGAGGGAGCCGAAGCGATGACACCTGGTTCGGTTGTCATCGTACAGATGGCAGCGGTGGCTGGCGAAACTGCCGCAGATGGAACGGCAGCGACCGCTGAACCAGAACTAATTCGCAAGGATAAAGCGGCTGAAGCTGCTTCGTAATGAGTGGTTTCGGTCCCTTGGTTGGCTCCATCGCGGATGCCGGAATGGCGATGGTGGTCGGGCTCGGGAACCCAGGTGCGAAATACGAAAAAACCCGGCATAATATTGGTTTTGACTGCCTGAACGGTTTGCTTGCAAAATTGGGCTCGCCCGGTTTGCAGACTAAATTCGAAGGGCAATTTACCAAAGGTCGATTTGGGCAACGGGATGTCTGCCTGGTTTGGCCACTGACATTCATGAATTGCAGTGGACGTTGCGTTGCACAGTTCGCTCGATTCTACAAAATTGAAACACAGAATATTTTAGTGATTTGCGATGACTTGAGTTTGCCACTTGGTAAACTCAGGATTCGCAAATCGGGATCAAGCGGCGGCCAGAAAGGGCTCAACGACATAATTCAATCCTTGGGAACACAAGATGTTCCAAGGCTGAGGATCGGAATCGATCCAACGCCCCAGCACTGGGAAACAACGGATTATGTTCTGAGTAAATTCTCGACCTCCGAACGGGCGATTGTGGATGATGGACTTTTGAAGGCTGTCGATGCAGTTGCAAGTTGGCTCAATCATGGCATTGACGTGGCGATGAATGATTTTAATCGTGAATTGCCACCGCCGAAAAGCAAGTCATAACAAACAGTACCCCCCAGGTTCATTCATCAGTATTTGGATCAGTTTTCAGGAGTTCATACGTTGGTTACCGGAATTTACGAGTGCTTGTTCCTTTTCGACAGCAATCACTACGCACGCGATGCAAGCGGTGTTGCTGGTTCGGTCGAGTCCATGATCGGCGATGTCGGCGGGGAAATCTTGGTCACCCGACTTTGGGCTGAACAACGACTTGCATACCAGATCAAAGGGCATCAAAAGGGGACTTATTGGCTTGCATACTTCAAGCTGGATACGTCCAAGCTCAAAGAATTGAACCGGGCTTGCCAGCTAAAGGAAAGCCTGCTTCGATTCATGTTCACCAGAATCGATCCACGACTCATCGACGCTTTGGTCGCACACGCCCAAGAAAAGGTAGTGGTGCCAATCGATGTTGTCTTAGAGAAACAAGCGGTAGGCGTTGGCGTGGGTGCCGACGATGAAGAAGATCTCGAGGCTGAAGACGAATAAGAAGTTCGCGGGCAGCTCAATCGTTTCAACATTGGTCGAGGGTCCATCATGGCTAGCTACAATAGAGTTATTTTGCTTGGCAATTTAGCGAGAGATATTGAACTGCGGTACACAACAACCCGCATGGCGGTTTGTCAAAATGCAATCGCTGTCAATGATCGACGCAAAAATGCAAGCGGTGAGTGGATAGACGAAACATCGTTTGTCGATGTGACCTTTTTCGGAAGGACCGCTGAAGTCGTCAGCGAATACCTATCCAAGGGCTCACCGATTTTCGTCGAAGGGCGTCTGAAACAAGACACTTGGGAAAAAGACGGCCAAAAGAGAAGCAAGCTTTACGTGATTGTCGACCGAATGCAATTGCTCGGCGGAAAGACCGACGGCAAAAACGGAGAGACTAAATCACAAGCGAAAACAGGGAATACACGATTCGTGGATTCCGCACACGACGGGCCTGGAGCCATGCACACCGGAGGAAATTCCGAGATGCACGTTTCCGAGGTTGGGGAAGATGTCTACGTCAACGAAGACATGCCCTTTTAACAATAAACCATCACCACCCTAACACGATGACTTTTTTCGGATCGAAATTTTAAAAATGGCACCTACCAAAAAGAAGCGAGTCCCTCAATTCCCACGACTGCCCAAAGGACCTAATGGCGGCATCCAATTGATGCTGATCCAAAATGTCGAATACTTGGGCAAGTCGGGTCAAGTTGTGGAAGTGAAGCCGGGCTACGCTAACAATTTCTTGATCCCAGAAGGCTTGGCCATTGTCGCGACCGATCACCACAAACGCATGGTGGAAAAGCATCGTGCCAAGCTGCTCGATATCGAAAAGCAGCGACTTGTTTCCCTTCGCACGTTGGCCGATCAGATCTCCAAACAGTCGATCAACGTCGAAGCCAATGCGAACGACGAAGGGCACCTCTACGGCAGCGTAGGAGCCACAGAAATCGTCGCAGCTCTGAAAGCCAACGGCTATCACATCTCGGCGGACCAAGTCAAGCTGGAAGGCGTTCTGAAGGAATTGGGACTGTACACAGTCAAGATTCAGATGCACCAAGAAATTGCGACCGAACTCAAGGTTTGGGTCGTTCCAACCGCAGCACACTAAAGCATGCTGCCTCGCGAAGAGTTTATCGAACAAGCTTACCTTTTTCGAGTTCTCGCGGAACGATTAGGACAAGACATGACGCTCCAAGATCTCTTGGAGCAATGTCGGTTTGAAGTGCTGGCTACCACCAAACTGCCCATGGCAATTGGTTTTCTATGTACCGAGCTCAAGCACTGTGGAATTCTAGCCGAAGGCATGAAGCGCCTAAGTCATTACTTCACCCCTTTCCAAACCTTTGTCGTCGAGCAGTCGGAACTCGATAGCGGTCGCTTTGACTTCCAAACCGCACTGAACGTCCTTCGCTTTGAAGCGGAGTACCGAGCCAAATCGGATAGTCGGCAAGGCTTCTTCTTCTACCAATTTGAAGTGCTGTGCCGAAACCGATTGAACTACGATCAAGGTCTCAAGGCGATGAGTGACGACCCGCTGTATTCGCCCGAATGGCGAGACTGGATCCTGATCGTTCGCAAGCAGTTGGGGATCGTCGAGATCGCTGACTTGATATATGGTCGCAGTGAAGAGTTTGTGCACTATCGCAAACGTCATTTAGGGGAAGACGCGGAAGCGGAATACCCCATTTTGTTTGGCGAGCGCGAGGGCAAAATAGCCTTCGCCAATCGCCGCAAAGAGCCTCTTTTTTTGTTCGCGGCCATGCATCGTCACCTAGGCTATCCGGCGGTACCGCGCAGGCAAGTTCAAGATACGACGATCGAGATGATTCCTCAAATGCACCGCCGGATTGAGCGGCTTGAGCAGCGGCTCAAGTTTCTGGAAGAGGAGCAGCGGCAAGGAATCGATATCACCAAGTTTTACGGCGGTCAGAACAAAAAAGCGCCAATCAATCTAGATGACCTAGACGACCTGCTATAAGGCACGACCCCGGTATTAGCCGTTTGGGCGTTAGCCGCACTCCGTCCGGTTTATCCGGAATGGCGTTGAGTTAAGGTTTTAATGTCCATGCTGCTTCGGAAGCTTGACTCAATCGAACGTAGCCCAACGGGCTAAAACAAACTAGCCCAGGGCAGAGCGAAGCGCCGCCCTGGGTAAGCCGCAACCAAACCGCACGTCGCCCTGAAGGGGCAAAACGTGGAAGTAATCGAGGGTTGCGAGCATTTTGTGGTGCCCCTTCAGGGCAACATTGCGTGTTTTGCAAACCCCAGGGCGGCGCATAGCGACGTTTCGTCGCTATGCTCTGCCCTGGGCTATGTTGTCGCTGCCCCATTCGGGGCGAAAGCCAGACACCAGCAAGTTGGACTTCTTGCCCAACGCCCAGTTGTTTTACGCCTTCGGCGTAAGCACTACATCGCGCGTTGTGCTATCACGTTGATTCAAACGCTTCCATTTGTTCTTGCAATTCGGCCCAACGCATTTCCGCGGTCTCCAATTCCGTGGTTACCTTCGTCAGCTCTTCATGCAGTTTCATGGCCGCGATCGCTTCCGTGGATTTCATGAGTTCGTCATTCAACGATTTCTTCTGAGCATCCAATTTTGCAATCGTCTTTTCGAGTTGCCCGACCTCTCGCTTGACCGATCGATCGTCCTCGATAATGTTCTTGCTGGCATTGCTCCCTTTGCGATTCGGTGTCGCTAGCGAAGTGTGCCCGCGATCTTTGGGAGGCGGGAGTGCCTTGGCCTTCGCGTTGGCTGCCGGTTTGTCGTTGGATTTCGGACTGGACCCTTTTCGTTCGCTCTCGACGTTGTCGATTTCCTTGTTGACCATGTAGAGATAGGAGTCATAGTCCCCTCGGTAGTTCACGACCGTGCCGTCTTTGACTTCGACGATGCTCGATGCGACGCGCTTCATGAAGTGCCGATCGTGCGAGGTGAAGATGACGGTCCCTTTGTATTCGATCAGGGCATTGGCTAAGGCTTCGACCGTCTCGACGTCCAAATGGTTACCCGGTTCGTCCAAGACCAAGATGTTGCATTTGCTTAGCAAGAGCGCAGCCATGCAAAGTCTGGCTCGCTCGCCACCACTTAAAACTGGAATCTTCTTCTTGACCGCACTGCCGCGAAACAGCATCGCTCCGGCAACATCCAGAATCGTCTGGTTCTTGGTCCCTGGGATGGCTTCGTACTCCAGGTATTCCAGCACTGTTTTGCGCTCAGGCAAACTGCTGTAAACGTGCTGCGCATAAGTACCAATCTCACAGCCGAAGCCCCATTTGACTTCTCCGTTCAAAGCAGGCAACGATTGCACCAGAGTTCGCAGCAGAGTCGTTTTGCCTTGGCCGTTGTCACCCACGATGGCAGCCCGTGACCCATGCTCGATTTCCAGATCGATCCCCTTGGCAACAGCATGGTCGCCGTAGCCGATGGTAAGGTCCTTGCAGCGGACCGCTGGCCCCTTGCGAGGTTCTACCATCGGAGCGCGAACCGTGGCTCGAGCTTGCTCGCCTTGAACTTCCCGGAACTCTAATTTGCCGAGCATTTTTTCTTTGGACTTGGCACGCGTTGCAGTGCTGGCGCGAGCGCGGTTCTTGTCGATGAACTCTTGCAGTTGTTTACGTTTGGCTTCGTTGGCAGAGTTGACCCGTTGGTCGTGTTCGCTAAGCTCCTGCTGGTAGACGAGAAAGTCATCGATCTTGCCAGGGTACATGGTCAGTTTGCCCATCGACAAGTCGAGCGTGACATCGCAGGTAGCGGTCAAAAAGGCCCGGTCGTGGGAAACGATCAAGCAGGCTTCATGGAAATCACGCAGGAAGTGCTCCAGTAGGATCTGGGTGCGCAAGTCGAGGAAGTTGGTCGGTTCATCCAAGAGCAATAGGTTGGGTTCGTGCAGCAGCAACGCGGCCAGCTTGACGCGTGTTTGCCAACCACCGGACAGTTCTCCCACGGGCCCGTCGAGGTATTTTCCTTTTAGCTCGAACTGGCCACCCACCTCGCCGCATTTCCAGTCCGGTTGTCCGCTGTCCCGCATCATGAATTCGAGGGACGTTTCGCCTGGCAGAAACGGATCGTGCTGACGCAGGTAACCGATGTTGAGCTTAGGATGTTTGATGATCTGCCCGGTATCGAGCTCTTCGTCCCCGAGGATACATCGGAGCAAGGTGGATTTGCCAGCCCCGTTTCGGCCCACGAAACCAACTTTGGTATCGCTCATGATGGTGCATTCCGCATCTTCCATCAAAATCTGGTCACCGTAGTGTTTGGAGGCATTTCTAATTTGCAACAGGACGGACATAGCAACCGGGGAAAAGCGAGGGATCAGGTAAAATCAACTTAGCGTTCAAAACCGCTTGTGATATGTTATCAACAGGCTCGAAAGATACCAAGGAGAACTATTGGCCACATGAGCGAGATATCACATTCAGTCACCGAATTGATCGATCAGTTGGGCAAATTGCCGGGCATTGGTCGCAAAACGGCGGAGCGCCTGGCCTACCACCTGTTGCGAGTCCATGAATCGGAGGCGTTTGCGCTATCGGACGCCATCCGACACGTCCGAGAAAACGTTCGTTATTGCTCGGTTTGTTACAATTTGGCGGAGGGAGAACTGTGCGGAATATGCATGGATTCCCGTCGCGATTCTTCGCTGTTGTGCATTGTAGAACAGCCCCGCGACTTGATCGCTTTGGAGCAGTCGGGGGTTTTCAAGGGTCTTTATCACGTGTTGCTGGGGAGGATTGCTCCGTTAGAAGGCATCGGGCCGGATCAACTCACGATCGACGCACTCGTTGAACGCGTGCGGAACGGGAATTTTTCCGAAGCCATCATGGCCACAAACCCGAATGTCGAGGGGGATGGAACAGCCCTTTTCATTTCGAACCAGCTCCATGAGTTCCCGATCGAGTTGACGCGGTTAGCCCGCGGTGTCACCAGCGGTAGCGTCCTTGAATTCACCAACAAAGAAATCCTTGCCGACGCGCTCAGCGGGCGGCAGAAACTTTAATTGGGATTTTCGACTAAATGAGCGGCAAGGAAGAAAATGTCACCGAAGAACAGGTCGTCGCTGCGACGATTCTCTGGCTAGAAAACGTAGTTATTGGGCTCAACCTGTGTCCGTTCGCAAAGGCAATTCACGTCAAGAATCAGATCCGCTTTGTCGTCAGTCTTGCATGTGAAAGTATTGGCTTGCTAGACGTCTTCAAACGGGAGTTGAGCCTGCTGGTGGCTACCGACCCGGTGCAGATCGAGTCTACGCTGTTGATCCATCCGCGGGTGCTAAGGGACTTCGTCGAATTCAATCATTTCTTAGCGGGGTGCGATTTTGCCATCGAGGAATTGGAACTGGCTGGCGTTGTCCAAGTCGCAAGTTTTCATCCGCAGTATCAATTTGCCGGAACCAAGATCGATGACGTCACAAACTACACGAATCGATCGCCGTTCCCAATGCTGCATTTATTGCGAGAAGAAAGCGTTACGCGGGCGGTGGAGTCGTTCTCGGATGTGGAGTCGATTTACCAAAAGAACATGGCCACGCTGAAGAAGCTTGGGAAAGCAGGAGTGGAAAGGCTGTTTCGCGTCGGATGATGAGCTGACCATCCCTCTCTGCGGGACGAACTACTTGGCGTTACGCTTGCGTCGTGACCGGAATCTCTTCAAGCCGAATCCACCCACGGCTAGACCAACCAACGCCATCGTGGATGGTTCAGGCACTGCAGTGATGGCAAATGGGTTGACAGTAGAACCGACCGTGGCCGCGGTGTTATTAAAATTACCCCCACCCGCGTCTGTAGACGAAACAGCAAGAAACCCCTGAAAGTTGCCGAGCTGTGTCACAAGCGTGGAGGTAAGGCTCGAAGAAATCGTGTAGGTGGTGTGTGGGTCACGTACGAAACTAACGGTTCCAATAAGCGTGTTCGTGCTTTGTCCGGTACCGATTGAGACGTTGTAGGGTTGTGTATTAGTACCGATCGGTGGAGGGTTGTTACCACCCCTAAACGTTATCGTGTTACTAGTTAGAGTTGGCCCTGTATTGTCGAGACCAGACCATTTTGTCTCCGGCGGGCCAGGAGGAACAAATGTAGGTGTAACCTGGGTTGCGGTAAAACCACTAACTGGCAAATAGTTTAGCGAGAGGGTGAATCCGTAACCCCCAACTAGCTGAGTTCCCGAATCCGCAGACGCGTAAATTTCGAAGGATGCATTCGCCGAATTCAGAACCGTCTTATCGATGAAACTCACGATGATCGATGCGTTGCCGATGGAACGACAAAGCATAAAGCAAAGCAGAAAACCGAGAATGTTTTGGTATTTCAATCGCATTGAGTGAGCCAAATTACTGTGGGCAAAGAGGTTTAGGCAAATGAAAACTGAGTTTAGTTGGACTACGGGTGGCTTCAACAATATTATCTGTCAGATTTCCAAATCTTTCAAACGAATCTCCGTTTTCGTTGCCTTTCGAGCTTGTCCGAACTGCCCAAAAAAGCTCGATACTTGAATCGGCCGCTTTTCCAAACTAAGAGGAGTTTGGGAAGAGGAGTTTGGGAAGAATTTTCCTGCCCCTAATCTTCCTGCCGGGTTTTCAATCCGATCGGAGCAAGGCTTTTTTCAATCGCACTGAACATCAAAAAATTAGGCTGCCACAAGTGGCAGCCTAATTGAAATTAGCTTGATCGTCCCGCATTCCATTCAACGAGTCAGATTCAGATGTGCTTTACTAGACACACTGTTGACGGCGGCGACCGCCGTACCACACTAACCGACTAAGGATTCAGCGATGGTGCTGGAGGTGGTGCTGGAGCACCGCCACCGCCACTACTCATGACTTCAGGTACCTTGGCAGGCTGACTGCTTTTGTTGTAGTCAGCTGGAAGCGACGATGTGGCGCTTGCTCCACAACCCATGAGTGCACAGCCCATCAAAATCAAAAACATTTTCTTCATAAAATTCGCTACTTTTTCGAGGTAATTAATTGTCTAAGCTAGCAACATTGCCATCTTGCATTGCCGAAACATATTGATAGACGGTGTTGTCAATGGAGTTTGTAATATTGCGAACCGAACCGTCGGCCATTCCGACGTTGATGAGGCCGGTATGGCGACTGTTAAACTTGTAGTAAACCCACGGATCGGTTCCGCCTAGCCCCCAGGCAGTTGGCATCGGTCCGATGGTCCACCCGTACGACCAGGTTCGTCCTGTAGGTTTTTTGCTATCTGTCCAAACGCCAGTTGCTTCGCCAAAAAGCATGACGTTCGTAGTTCCATCGGTCAAATCAGCGATCCTGTAGCTTGTGCGGTTTCCAAAAGGACCGATCCAAGCGTTCCAAGCTGGCGATAGAGTTGTCCCAAGACGACCAGCATTTCCTAAGTAATTGGTTCGACCCATGGTAGCACCGAATGGAAGTCCGTATCCGCTACCTCCAACCGTACCTGTATTGCTTGTACCCCACGTATGCAAAATCATCATTGTGGCGGCGGTGTTCGAATAAGCATCGTCCGATGGGCACAGAAGAGTACTGAGACGGTACTGCTGATAATCCCACAGAGTATTGATAGTGGTCGGATCTCCATCGTAACCAGTGGTTCCACTGGTCCAAAACAGGAATTTTTCACCGTCCGTGGCTGTTACACCCGTTGGCTTAGCTTTTGGATCCATATTGCGCCAGTTGGCAAATGGCTCGTGGACGGCAACTTGTTCGAAATATGGGAACAAATAGACCAAATGCCCTACCCATTGAACTCCGTATGCTGGAGAGGCTGTCGTTGTGTAAACAGCGTCGCCAGGGCTTCCCAAATATCCTGGGGGTAGTTTCTTTCGGGCGCTTTCGAAATTATGGAGTGCCAATCCCAACTGCTTCAAATTATTGGTGCACTGCATGCGTCGTGCAGCTTCACGTGCGGCTTGAACCGCTGGCAATAACAATCCAACCAAAATACCGATGATCGCAATCACGACCAAGAGTTCTACCAACGTAAAGCCCAATCGGGCGCTACGCATCTGGAACTTTTTCATACCTAAACACCTCTCAAAAATAGAAAAACAAAAACGAACGAACTCGGATAGCCAATGGGGAGAATCAAATGGCCAGAGTAACCACAGTATTCCACAATCTAATCGTTTTCTCAACCAATTTGTCTCTAAATATCCGCCAATTTTCGCGAAACTCACTAGCCGCATGGGGGGTGAATGGATTTGCTCTGCTCGAACTTGCTGCATTTCCCCATCTTTTTGGCCGTATTCCAACGCAAGTTTTTTCCCGCAATTTCGACGAAAATTCTTGAGGGACAAAAAGTCTCAGGGAGAGTTTGCTTTCATGGGCACTACCATTTTTGCGCCGTACTCCATCGACCATCACTCGAAGTCCAGCACTTGACTGTCATTCAACAAATGGGCTTTTAGTCTTACAGCATCGATTCCCTGAACGGTTGTTTGTTCCTCGATCGCATGGACCGCAGCCGTTGCGGCGCTCTGCCCCATGACCATGAAGACCGGCTCCATGCGAATACTTCCGTACGAAATATGGCTAGCTGCCAAACACACGGGAACTAGCAGATTGGTGCACTGATCCGCTTTGGGCCGAATACTGCGATAGCTTATCGGATAAGGTCGGGTACCGATTTGGATATCCCCTTCGTTGCGTGCCAAGCCATCTTTGGTAACGTAGCGCTGGGTATTGTGGCTATCCATGTTGTAGGCCCCCATCCCGACACTATCGGAGACAATCTCGACACGTTTGCAGTTCTTTTCACTCATCACGTATTCGGATACCATCCGACGCGCTTCACGCACGTACAGTTGTCGGGGCCAGTTGTCATTGTCCACGAACTCGTCCTTTGCCAAAGCCAGTCGATTGAATTCCTGGCGAACGCTCTCCGGCACGCGTGGATGATTGGCCAAGGTCCACATCAAACCCTTGGTGTATTGCTCGTGTTCTTTCCAAATCCTTTCGCGTACCGCGTAGTTGCCGTCGGGATATTCGTAGTTCATGCCAATGTTGTCGGTACTAAATGCAAAATTATTGTTCGTGTCGGTCTTTCGATTCGGCATCCAAAGCGAGTGCCATGGAACTCGAAGGTCACCCGCCTCGAAGTTGCGTAACAGTAGCTCATAATTGCTTTCTTGATAATCCGCGGGCTTCGGCCAAGGGCGACGATTGTCGGGATGGTCCGTGGTGCAAAGACGGAAGTTGTACGCTTGGATACGATGGTCTCCATCGCCGTCTTTGCCTTCGGGCATCGGCGTAACACCCGGCAGAAGTCCACTGGCCGGGTCGCCTCGTTTTACGAAGGGATCGACTTGTTTCGCAAACTGGTGGTGAACCGTTCCAAGCATCTGCAGGCCGTTGATGGTTTCGCCATAAGTGTCATTGGACTCGCGACCGACATGGTAGCTGACCCCGGCCTTTGCCATGAGGTCCCCTTCGTAAGTCGCATCGATGAATACCTTTGCCTCAAATGATCGTCCGCTCTCCATAACGATTTTGGCAATGCGCGTCCCCTCTTTCATTACGCCCGTTTTCAAATCCAATCGCACTCCAAAGACAACCGGCACCTTGGCCTCAGCAATCATTTCGTTAAAGACTTGGGTGGCCACGCTGGGTTCAAAGGTCCACATCGTATCCTCGTTCTTCGCCCGGTTCTTGAAGTACGCTTCGCGACTCTCGCGAATCCAACGGTCCGGCTCAAGATACTTTTTATGAATCCGATGGTAGAACTCGCGAGACAAACCGCCGATGGCTCGCTTGTTGCCGATATCCGTCGCACCTAATCCGCCGGTGGTAAGTCCACCTAGAAATTGGGTAGGCTCGATGAGCACGACAGTCTTCCCCATCCGCGAGCATTGCACGGCAGCTGTCACGCCAGCGCTCGTTCCTCCATAGACGACAACGTCAAATCGATCGGCAGCAATTGCCGATAGTGGAACCAAGGAAAACAAGCACAAAACGAAGCATGGAAGGGTCAATTGTTTCATGATAATCTGTCTGAAGCATGGTTCTCTGGGCCGTGTCGCTCGATTATTGTAGAACAATTGTCCTCAATTGTTCCTGCATCGATTGCGGTGCTGGAACAATTGGGACAATTGTTCTACAAAAAAACGGAACGACCTCCGTGCTTCAAGGATCCGCCCTGCCCCAACTGGCCCGTTTTTCTTGACTTTGCCTCTTGCTATTGGACAGAGAAGCGATTGAAGAACTACTCGATAAACGCGAACTCGTTCGTATTTAGCAATACCAAGCAAAGTTCAACCAAGGTTCGCGATTCCAGAAACGTTGCGCACGAAACAAGCTCTTGATCGTTTGGGTTGCGTAGCAAGATCTGTCGAAACACCGCGTGTATTTGCTGATTGTAGCTGGATGGAAAGTCGCCAAGGATGGTCTCGGCGATTCGATGAGCGGCCTGCACGGAAAGACTGCCGTTCATCATGGCCAACGACTGCGGCGCGACTAGGGAGCATTCACGCTTGCCGCACGATACTGCATTTTCTGGCAGATCAAATGTCTCCATCCAGGGGATTCGAATCGTTCGCTTTTGAATCAAAAAGAGACTTCGAACCGATTGTTCCGATGGAGGCGATGGATACCAGCCCTTGGTCTTGGTCGCGTTGTCGTCCAAAACCGCCGGGTTCGCGGCCAGCGTGGCGTCATCCAACGCGGGCCAAACAGGAGGTCCGCCAGCCCTTTCCTTCAATAGACCAGACACGTGCAGGATGGAATCACGTAACTGTTCCGCACTCTTCCGCCGCAAATGAGTTCGAAGCGTCGTGAACGCGTGTCCACTATTGGTAGCTTCGTCGGAAATCGTTTGCTGGCGGTAGGTACTGCTCGTAACAATGAGTCGATGGATATGTTTCAGCGACCATCCCGAATCCATCAGTTCCATCGCGAGATAGTCCAGCAACTCCGGGTGCGAGGGCAAAGCCCCCGTCACTCCAAAATCGTTGGGTGTTGCGACTATGCCTTTCCCAAAGTAATTTTGCCAAATGCGATTTACGATGACTCTGGCCGCCCACGGATTTTCACGTGAAGCAATCCATCGAGCCAGTGTTAAACGCCGCCCGGTAGAGGTTGATTTAAGCGGTTTGACCATGACCGGTCTGTTCGGAAACAGGACGGAGGGAAAGCCAGGTTCAACTGCATCCTTCGGTGTTCGGTGGTCTCCGCCGAACAGGATAAATACTGGCAGCACCGAGTCCATTTTGTCGTGCATTAAAAGCCCGTTCGTGAACGGTCGCTTGCCCTTCTCAAGTGATTCAAGCTTGGATTCAGCCATGGCTACTTGCTCGCGCTCGACCGAGGTCATCAGTTCTTTGCTCTTTTTCGGCTCCACTTTGTCAGTCTGTCGAGCCAGAACCGCGCTCTCGATTTCGTCGATCGACTTTTGGACTCGTTTGATCTCGGCATCTTGCTTCTGATTGTGACTGCGAATGGCTTTCTGGTCGGCTTGCAAGTCGATGGCTACGTCATCGGCGTATTGACAAGCGGCAAAGAACGCGCGCAATCGATAATGGTCCGCGTGCGAGAGTGGATCGGTCTTGTGATCGTGACATCGACAACACGACATGGTCAAGCCGAGCATGGCTCCCGCCGTGGTCTCCGTCAAGTCGGACATCAATTCAGACCTGGCTCGGTCTTGCTCATTGAATAACCCCGCTGCGTTGTCTTGAGGACCAAGCCGCAAATACCCAGTTGCGATCAGACTGTCCTGCTCATCGAGATCGCGCGGAGGGCCATTTAGCAATTCATCGCCTGCAAGCTGCTGTTCCACAAACCGATCAAATGGCATGTCTCGGTTCAGTGAGCGAACTGTGTAGTCTCGGTAACGCCATGCGCTTGGTCGCAATTCGTCCCAGTCGAACCCATTGCTGTCGCTATATCGAACAACATCCAGCCACATACGGGCCCAGTGAACTCCAAACGCTGGTGAACTCAAGAACGATTCAGCCCAACGTTCGAATTTGTCCGTTGACTTATCGGCGACAAAGCACTGCATCTGATCAAAATCAGGGGGCAACCCTGTCAGATCCATGGATATTCGATGCGCCAAAACGTTGTCGGATGCAATGGGTGCAGGCACTTGGCCGTCTCGTTCCCATTGGGCAAGCACAAAGCAATCGATCGGATTGCGGCACCAGGCGACGTCGAAAACGGTGGGAACCGGGGGTCGCGAGATCGGTCTCAGTGACCACAGATCTAGTCGCTTTCCTTCGAACAAGACTCGAATTGGGTTCTTGAGGTCGGACCAAGCATTGCCTAAGGGTTCTGGAATCGACACGGAAGACACGGAAGACTCGAGTGGTAAATCTTCGGAAAGCCAACTTGCTCCCGTCTCGACCCAAGTTTTTAGCGTTGCAATATCGGCGGCGCTCAACCGTCGTTTGGGTGGCATAAGCAATTCTTCGTTGGCATGCTCAATACGCTCCAAAAGCAACGATTGTTTGAAATCGGGCGAGACGCCTTTGGAGTTTGGAAGCAACGTTCCATGGTCACCACCCAATAGCAAGAAGGCTTGGGAGTCCAAACGAAGGCTTGCTTCTTGTTTGTCTGGACCGTGGCATGAGACACATTCGCGACGCAACAACGAAACCGCCTTCTTGCTCAGCGCACGGGTCTCATCCGCCGTGGCAATCGAGTCCATGCACATGAGCAGCAGCAGGCTCGGCAAGAACGAAGTGAGTCTATTTCGAACGGACATAAAGCAAGCCTACACCAGTAAATCGAGGAGAGGTTTGGCAGTGCCTGCAACACCTGTGATGCGTTCATCACGCCCATTGACTTCAAATGACAAATCTTCAAACTTGAGTCCGAGTGCAGTCAAGATGGTTGCGTGAAGATCTCGAAACTGAACAGGCCGATCGGTGGCCATCAAACCAATTTCATCGGTTGTTCCGATGCGCATGCCTGGCTTGACACCTCCTCCGGCCATCCAAATCGTAAAGCCTGCTGCATTGTGTTGCCGTCCCAATTCACCTTGCATCATCGGAGTTCGCCCAAACTCACTGGCCCACACCACCAACGTGGAATCAAGTAGCCCTCGTTGTTTGAGATCGGATAGCAATCCTGCAACGCTTTGATCCGTCCATCGGGCTCTTGGATCATGATTATCGGCTAACTTTGCATGCGCGTCCCATCCATCTTTGTCCGGCATGTCGTACAACTGGACGAAGCGAACGCCACGTTCGACCAATCGACGCGCCAGCAAGCACTTACGAGCAAAGCTTTGCGTTCTCGGTTCCGATTGATCCAGGCCATAGAGACGGTGGATGTGTTTTGGCTCGTCCTCGAAATCCCCAATATTCAACGCGGCAGATTGCATACGGTATGCCAACTCATAGTTGGCAATGCGTGCATCCAGTTCCGCAAAGCCGGGATGCTCTGCATGATGCAGGTGATTTAGCTGCTGCATCAAATCAATAGACTGGCGTTGCCCGTCAGCGAATGCTGCAGGAGGGAGCAAGTCCAAGACGGGTAATCCGCGATCTCGCAAACGTGTCGGTTGAAAAGCAGGTGGCAGAAATCCGTTGGAGTAGTTTGCGTTGCCGCCTAAAGGGCCTGCGTCAAATAACACGACATAGCCCGGAAGGTCCGTGTTTTCTGTCCCTAATCCGTACGTCACCCACGATCCCAAACTGGCTTTGCCACCGCGAACATCTCCCGTGTGCATTTGATAGCTTGCGGGCGCATGGTTATTGGAGTCCGATTGCATGGAATAGATCAAGGCAATGTCATCGACATGCTTGGCCATGTGCGGGAACAATTGGCTGACCCAAGTTCCCGATTGACCATGTTGCGAGAATCGGTAGGGACTAGCCATGAGCTCGGTTTTGCAACCGTGAAAAACATTGGCATGCCGTGTTGCTTCGACCGCTTTGCGAATCGACTCAGGAACCGGCTTGCCATTCAGAATTTGCAAAGTTGGTTTGTAGTCAAATGTATCCACCTGGGAGGGGCCACCGACCATGAACAAGAAGATGACCGATTTGGCACGCGGGGCAATGTCCGGTACTCTCGCGGCGAAGGGGTTCAACGGATCGATCGAACGCAATCGCTTTCTAGGAGAATCCGCCAAGAGACGGCTTGATTCCAGCGTTTGCAAGGCCGCCAGTCCCAAGCCAGTCCCGAGGCCATTCAGAAAACGCCGCCGCCCAAGAGAACGGATGTTTTCAAGTGTAGAGCTGGCATTTACCAAAGACACAATTCACCTAGCGATAGAGGGGTGTTCCATAAGTCAAGCACTTTCGATGTTCCCCGGCGCGGCTAATGTGGACGCTCTCTCCTGTTCATTCCGTCGTCAAGATCGATGGCGTTGGGACTTGGGCCAATGAAATGGAATTTAGCTGGCGAAGAAGGCCATTCCAATTCTCGGGCGAGTTCTTTTTTTGAAATCGAAAGAAGGCCACGGTTCGAAAGCTCCGTTCCATCGATTCGATCACGATCGGGTTGGCTTGTTTGATCTTCGGCCAAGCTCTCTTCAAGTCGTCGTTCAACGTTTTCTTCGGCACCACTTGATTTCCTTTCGTTGCAGGCTCCCAAAAGAAGAAATAGGGGGCACCTGTAATGACCAGCTCCTTTCCTACAATCTCGAATATGAACTGCACCTTCGCGTCTGTCAAAACCGAAAAGGAGGCACCGTTGCGGGTCCGTGCCATCAATGGCTCAAGCTCACGAACCGACGATGCAACTTCATGATCGGCCGAAAGCCTCTCGATTTCCCCTGGTCCTAGAATGATGCCTCGGTCATCCTGTGGCAAGTACTCTTGTGACAGAATGATGCCGCGCGGCATGAGGTCGGCCTGAATAAACCGTAGCCCAAGGAGTGTCTGTTCAAAGGCAGCATCGAGCGAAACCTTTTCTTGACGTCCCAACATGTGAATGCTTACAGCGCCGTGGTGCCCAGCATCCACGAATTTCGCCAAAGGTTGCAATTCCCAATCGTAAATGGGAAGCACGGAACGCTGCGTGCCTGCAATCACATTCAATCGACTACCATCCACCTGGGAGGCGTCGTACTCCAAGCGTAAAGGAACGTTTGCGAGAGATGGGTGAGGCTTGGCCGTGCTGACCATCATAGCCCCACCGGTCAGCGACAAATTGTTTGCTTGACTCAGCACGCTACTACCCAAGGGGTCGAGTCCAGGTACGATCACCTCCAGTGTTTTCGCTTGGCCGACGTTAACCAGTCGAGCACCCCAAGATCGTTTACCTCCAAAACGTACCGACTTGATATCTGTTGAGGAGTCACTGATCGATGTGTGGACCTGATGCACTAACCGTGTTCGATTTCCGACTTGTCGATCCTGGTGGATTGGTTCAATCGGACGCGTACCTCTTGAGACCTGTGGCAAAGTAACATACGAACTCAGTTTTGCGTCTATGTCCGATTCGCTTAATGCAAGTAGATCCAGCGAGAAAAAGTTAGCTTGAGGATTGGTTAGGCTGTCGGACTCTGCTATTTCGCCTAAAGGAGCATTGAGAATTGACGAATCGCAAACCTCGAAGGAAGCGTCTTGGGTCCCTTCGAAGGAAGCCTGGATCGTCGAAAGGGTCGGGACTTGCTCGGTCGTGATGCACAACGCCAAAAGCAGGATGGCTGACGTGTGCACGACCGTGCTCAACAAGAGTGGGAGAGAACCCTTTGCAAATTCATCTCGCCAAGAGGAATACTGAATTGCCATCGCCGAACCTCAAATCCTTGGAATCCCAGCAAAAAACTATTGTGAAGACAAAGTATAAGCGGTTTGAAGGAAAAACGCGAATTAAACAATCCCCGCCACCAATTTCCCGTGGACGTCTGTTAATCGATAACGACGCCCTTGAAACTTGTAGGTGAGTCGTTCATGATCGATACCTAGCAGGTGCATCATGGTCGCTTGCAAGTCGTGGATGTGAACGCCGTCGCTTGCAATGTTGTAACCAAACTCGCATGTCTCTCCATAGACAGAGCCAGCCTTGATTCCGCCGCCAGCCATCCACATGGTAAAACATCGCGGATGATGGTCGCGCCCGAAATTGGCTTGGATTTTGCCCTGACAATAGTTCGTCCGTCCAAACTCGCCGCCCCATACGACGAGCGTATCTTCCAATAGTCCACGACTCTTTAGATCACTCACCAATGCAGCGGCAGGTTGGTCCGTCTCTTTGCATAACTTGGGCAAGCCGCCCGGCAGACCACCATGATGATCCCAATCTTGATGGTAAAGTTGAATGAAGCGAACGCCTCGCTCGGCCAATCGGCGCGCCATTAAGCAATTGGCCGCGAACGTACCTGGCTTCTCCACGTCGGGACCATAGCTATCGAGCGTGCTCCGCGATTCGCTCGACAAATCGGCAACCTCAGGCACACTCGACTGCATTTTGAACGCCATCTCGTAGTGTTCGATCCGATTCTGAATTTCCACGTCGTGCGCTTCTGCTAGTTTGTGCTCGTGCAACTCGCGAAGCCGATCCAGCATCAGCCGTCGACTCTCGCCACTTACTCCATCTGGGTTACCCAGGTATAGCACTGGGTCTTTGGCAGCACGCAAGAGTACACCTTGATGCCGAGTCGGAAGAAAACCGCTGCCCCAGAGATGGGCCCCAAGAGGTTGTCCCCCCTTATCCTTAGTGATTAAGACAACGAAGGCCGGAAGATTGGCGTTCACCTGCCCTAGCCCGTAACTCAACCACGAACCGATACTGGGTCGGCCCGCTATCTGCGTCCCAGTTTGAAAGAACGTCACGCCAGGCCCATGATTGATCGCTTCGGTAAACATCGAACGAACAATACACAGGTCCTCCGCAATGCTGGCTGTGTGCGGTAGCAATTCACTGACCCAGGCGCCGGCTGGCCCGTGCTGCTGAAACTTGAACGGCGAACCAACCAAAGGAAGCGAAGACTGATTTCCGGACATGCCGGTCAGTCGCTGTGTGCCGCGAACGGATTCGGGCAACTGCTCCCCCTGCAAGGTATTTAACGTCGGCTTATAATCAAACAGATCGAGATGCGACGGGCCGCCCGACATGAACAGATAGATGACTCGCTTGGCTTTAGGAGCGAAATGCGGCGAGCCCAAAACTCCGTGATCGACCGACGCCTCCTTCTCCTCGGCTGCTTTCGAATCCGCCGAGAGCATTTCGGCCATGGCAATCCCACCTAACCCCAAGCCAGTGCAGCTCAAACCTGCATTGCCAATAAAGCTCCTCCGCGAGGTTTCGGTGGACTGCATGTTCTGGTCGTTTGGGTTTAGAGGATCGTTCATCTTATTGGCCATTTGTGTGGATGGTTTATCGTTTCACTACACAAAAATCATGGTTTAGCAGGGCTTGGGCTAGGATCGTCGCAGCGGCCGCCTCCGGCCCAGGAATCTCTTTGTCTCGCGGAGCATTGCCAATCTTCAACAGCAACTCGGCATCCGCTGGATGGGCTCGAAAATGCTCCAACTGTTCGCGATAGAGGCGACCAAGTATTTCCGCTTCTTTCGAGCTTGGGCTTTGGCTTAAGCAAAGCTGGCATCCATTCTCGATCATCTTAGCAACGTCCCCAAGACTGTCGCGATGCAACTTTTCGCCGCAAACGCGAGCGGCTTCGACATATTGTGTCCCGTTGAGCAAAATCAAGGCTTGAAGCGGTGAATCGGTCCGCTCCCGTTTGGCTGTGCAGACTTGACGTCGAGGCGCATCAAATGCAACCATCGCTGGCGGTGGCCCGGTTCGTCGCCAATTGGTGTAAAGACTTCTGCGATAAACTGTGTCGTCGTTACTGGTCTTGACGGGTTTAAACGATTCGGCCATTTCATACGGATTCACGGGCGGGCCTCCCATTTTTCGGTTTAATAATCCCGAGACGGAAAGGACATTGTCGCGAATCATTTCTGCGGGCAATCGAAAACGTGGTCCGCGAGCCAACCATTCATTGTCGGGATCATCGGCCATGCTTCGCTCTTCCGCAATACTTTTCTGCTGATACGTCTTGCTCATCACTATCGTCTTGATAAGCTTTTTCATGTCCCAACGCTTGGCGATCCAATCCGACGCAAGCCAATCGATGAGCTCGGGATAGAGGGGCCGCGACCCTTGACTACCAAAGTCCTCTGAAGTTCGTACTAAACCTCGGCCAAACAGGTTTTGCCAAATTCGATTGACCGTCACGCGAGCGGTCAGCGGATGTTGCGGCTCAGTCAACCACTGAGCCAACCCAAGACGACTCTTGGGCGCGCCTTGCGGGAAAGGCGATAGAGCTTTGGGCGTGCCCGCGAATACCTCATCCCGTGGTTGGTTGTACTCTCCTCGAACGAGCGTAAAGGCCTTCTTCGGTTCGGGAAGCTCACGCATGACCATGATCTCTTCGGTTCCATCAGCAGCTTTAAAGTAGTGGCTGCGGGCAGACTGCAATTCGCTGAGATGAGTCTTCCACTCAGTGCTTTGGGTCGCAAGAAAATACTTAAACAAGTCTTCACGAACCGGTTCCGACATCTCCGTACTGGATTTTGAAAGTAGTTCGATTGCAGTATTCTCATCGAATAGGTAGAGAGACTCGAGCGGCGTAAGTTGACGGTCGAAGACACGAAATTCGTCGATCAACCCGCCCTTAAATCCTCGGTCGCGAAATCGCTCCGCTAATGCAATGTTGTCCCCGCCACCTCCGGTGATCTCTTTGGTGAGTTTGTCTTTGACGACGATTGACTTGGCCGATTTGCCATCGACGAAGATCTCAAGCCCGTCCGCTCGACTACTTCCATCCGACGTAACGACGACATGGAGCCATGTATTGAGCGGAACTTTATCACGCGTCGCGATCGAAATCGCATTCCCAGGCCAGAAGTGGATCAAAGACCATTTGAGACGTCCCTCTTCGATCAAAAGTTCATAGCCACGACTGGCCGCATCGGTCCAAGCTCGAGAACGATGGAAAACAACTGCACGCTCTTTCTCGTCCAATGTTTTCAGCCAAAGAGAAATGCTGAACGGATCGTGCCTCGCAAAATTGCCGATCGGCAAATCAACGGGATCATCCCCCGTAAACTCGATCGCGTTTTTGAACTTACCCGGAACCATTTTATTCTCGCCTCGAAGCAACGCCGGCTTGTCCTGCTTGATTTGATTCGCCAGTTTGTCCCCATTCAGTTCGTCAAACGAAAATCTCCCTAACTCATTTTTGGCCAAGCCCTCCAAAAGCATTTGGTTATTCGCGCTGTCCGAGGAGGACTCACGAGTCTCTAGCCATTCGGTATAGGCAAGTCGCAATGATGGTTTCAATGTCTGCTGTTGCGATTCCCGTTCCGTAACGATCCCTTTTAAGCTGGCTAACTTTTCCTTGGCACTGGCATCGTTGAGCCAAAGCGTTGGCGTAGGAGGCGAGCGAGTGAAGTACGAATAGAGGCCCGCTTCATCGATGTTTTGAAACATCGAAAAGAGTTGATAGTACTCCTTTTGCGTGATCGGATCGAATTTATGATCGTGGCAACGGGCGCATTCGAACGTAAGACCGAGAAATGCGGTTGCAAACGTCTGAACCCGATCACAAACATACTCAACTCGATACTCCTCCTCGACACTGCCTCCCTCAGACTCTTGCTGATGCAAGCGATTGAACGCGGTCGCAAGGATTTGATCGTCGGTTGCATTCGGAATCAAATCGCCGGCAAGTTGAAACTTGATGAAGTCATCGAAGGGGAGATTGTTATTAAAAGCTCGGACAACCCAATCTCGCCATGCCCACATGTCGCGTTCCCGGTCTACTTGGAATCCATAGCTGTCAGCATAGCGCGCCACGTCGAGCCAATCGGCCGCCATGCGTTCGCCGTAGGCAGTTGATTCGAGCAGTCGATCGACCACCCGTTCGGTTGCGTTGGGGGACGGGTCGTTTAGAAAGTCCGCGATTTCCGAAGGTGTTGGTGGAAGTCCGGTTATGTCAAAGCTCAACCGACGAATCAACGTCCCTCGATCCGCGGTCGGCTGTTGGGTAAGTCCACGCTTAGCGAGTGCGTCTCGAACGATGACATCAATCGAGTGCGAATTCGGCTCCTGCTGGGCCAGCACAACGGGCCGAAGCGACAAAAAGGACCAGTGACCTTCGTAGATCGCTTCTTGTTGGATCCACTGTTCCAGAATGGCAACCTCTCGCTCGGTGAGCTGCTCGATTTTCGAAGTCGGAGGTGGCATCCGTTCATCGGGATCATGACTTTTGATTCGCTTGATTAGTTCGCTTTGCTCGGGTTTGCCAGGAACAAACGCGTTGGCCGAAAGTGCATCTTCGCGGACATCCAGTCGCAAGTCCGCTTCGCGTTTGGCCGCATCCGGGCCATGGCAAAAGAAGCACTTATCGGACAGGATCGGACGAACGTCTCGATTGAATTGGATCGGTTCTTCGCCGAAGACCGAAATGGAAAGCAAGATCAGAATGGGGAGGGAAGGCAGGTGTCGCATGATCGCCTTATTCTAATCGAATCAACGGACGGTTCGTAGTCTTTCCGACCGATTTCCAACTTTGGAGTGCTGGGATTCATCCCAGCTTTTAGAACGCGCTGCGTTGGCGGCGAATTGGTTTGTCAAACGAATGCAAGGGTTCCGGGCGCAGGACCGTCTAAAAGCTCCGATGAATCGGAGCACTCCAAATAGATGCTTTGGAGTGCTGGGATTCATCCCAGCTTTTAGAACGTGCTGCGTTGGCGGCGAATTGGTTTGTCAAACGCATGCAATTGTTCCGGGCGCAGTACCGTCTAAAAGCTCCGATGAATCGGAGCACTCCATATACCCGCTTTCTTCTAGAAACCGACTTCGTTAGACTGACGGGTCGTTTGAATACCAATTGCATTTATGGACAACCCCTTACCGTGGCGGTGCGACTTATGTCTGATTCGAACTATTGGAAACATACTTGTCGAGCGGTTCTTTCGTCGATTTGCATCCTGTTGGCTTCAGCCACTTACGCATCCGCTGACCAAGTTGGCGTCCGCGTGCGATTTGGCGTCGGTGATCAAGAGCCAGCAACGTGGGACGGCTCGGTCACGGTTACCGATGGCAAATTGCTACACATCGACGGTTGGCGGTTTCAGCAAACGGATGCTGTCGACGCCAATGCATGGAAAGCACAGACACGACGCGGTGCCGCTCGACGCACCAACAATCCGAGGCAAGCCAACCCAAATCGCAACAACGCACCGGTCATGGACAATGGAGTCTTACTAGCCATCGATGATGCCAAGCCGACCACACGCATCGCGATCAAAACCAAACAAGGTGATTTTGAGTTTCTGCTCTCCGAATTACCCCTAGGCAAATCCATTCCAGCCCTTGGTAAGCGAATCGAAATCGAACGAACTGCGTCGACCATGTCCATTGCTTCGACGTCAACCGACGACGACTTTCCCTCCTTGGCAAATGGTCCAAACGGTTCTGTCGCACTGGCCTATGTATCGTTTACGCCTGGCTTGGACCGCGACAAGCGAGCAAGAGCCATGACGACAGCCCCGGAGGACTTCAGCTATTTGAAAACACCTACAGGTGGCGATCAAGTTTGGTTAAGGCACTACCGCGACGGTAAGTGGACGGCACCGATGGCGGTGTCGGAAGGCAACCAAGATGTTTACAAGTGCGCGGCCGCGATCGATGGAACGGGCGCTACTTGGGTTGTGTGGTCCGCAAATCGTGACGGCAACTTCGATATCTGGGCCAGAAAGTTGGAGCGAGAGAAATGGTCTGACGCGATTCGACTCTCGTTGTCGGCCGGGACCGACAATTCTCCTGTGGCAACAACCGATAGCGCCGGTAAAGTCTGGGTCGCGTGGCAATCTACACGCGACAATACTCTTTGCATCGTTTCTCGTCATCAAGTCGATAGCGGCTGGTCGGAAGAGTTTCGCGTGAGTCCACAGCGAACGAGTTGTTGGTCGCCTTCGATCGCGGCATCCTCCAGCAAAACCGGTGAGATCGCCATTGCTTGGGACACGTACGAAATGGGTGACTACGACATCTGGCTACGGCGATTTGACCTAAGCGGCACGCCTCGCGATGCGCAACCGGTGGCAGAGACCGACGAACATCAAGCGAGACCAGCGTTATGCTACGACTTGCAAGGCCGACTATGGTGCGCGTGGGAAGCCAGCGGAGCAACTTGGGGCAAGAATTGGGGCGCCTTGGTTCAAGGCCAGGGAATTCCGCTCTATCAAGATCGACACGTCGGTTTGCGGGTTCTGGATGGCGATCAGTGGAAAGTACCTGCTGCTGATTTTCGTTCGAGCCTACCTGACCTAAGTCGGCGAGTTGGCCCTGTGGCCAATCGGGTCCGCTCTCCAGAACCGGAAGCAGAAACTCGCCAAGCTGGCGAAGAAGCCGAAACAGAAGCGAAAAATGGATTCAATAATCTGTCTCGCCTGACCTGCGACAATCAAGGACGTGTCTGGATGCTGGTCCGATCGCGTCAGCCAGACTTTCGCGCTGTTTTGGGCACGGTATGGCTGGAATTCGCCACGGTCTACTCGGACAAGGCTTGGACTGGTCCAATCTTGTTGCCGCACAGCGACAATTTACTCTACAACTACCCAAGCGCAGTCGCCTTTCAAAATGGGTTGATGGTGGTGCATTCCTCTGACCATCGACAAGATCGTAAGACCCAGCGGGCAGGTGGCGGCAACAACGAACTTGGTGACGGTGGCGACCCCTTTATCAACGACCTCTTCACTAGTCAACTGGCCATGCCTTCGGAACGGACAACGCCTTTATTGGCGGTAGAACCGAAGAGCCTCGTGACCGGTCGATCTGTTGCAGAAGCTGTTGCTAAGGAACGAGCTGAGATCGAACGGTGTCGAAAGTACCGTGCAATGGTTCAAGGGAAATCGATGCAAATATTGCGAGGTGAATTCCATCGTCATACTGAGATCAGCGGTGATGGTGGTGGCGACGGGGCTCTCGAAGACATGTGGCGATATGCCATCGACGTTGCCGGGATGGACTGGATTGGCAATGGCGATCATGACAACGGAGCGGGTCGCGAATATTCATGGTGGCTGACCCAAAAGTCCACGGATGTTTTTCACCTATCCGGGAAATTCGACCCTCTGTTCACCTACGAACGCAGCGTCCGCTATCCCGAGGGGCATCGCAACGTCGTGTTCCCCTATCGCGGAGTGCGCACGCTGCCTAGACTTCCGATTAGCGATCGCGACGTTGAGAAGTCTGCGCCGGATACGCAAATGCTTTATCGATATCTCCACTATTTCGATGGAATTTGTGCATCCCACACGTCAGCCACGAGCATGGGAACGGACTGGCGTGACAATGATCCCGTGGTCGAGCCTTTCGTCGAAATCTATCAAGGTGCTCGTCAAAATTACGAACGACCCGATGCACCTAGAGCACCGCAAGCAAGCGATTCGATCGGTGGATGGGAACCGAAAGGCTTCGTCAATCTCGCGTTGAAGAAAGGTTACCGACTCGCGTTCGAATCCAGCAGCGATCACCGTTCGACTCACATTAGCTATTCCTTGGTTTATGCGGAGGGTGCTTCGCGTCAGGCTATTTTCGACGGTATGAAAAAACGTCATGTCTATGCGGCGACCGAAAACATCATTGCAGACTTTCGATGCACGGATTCTACCGGCGTAGAGCATATGCTTGGCGATGAATTCAAAACAGCAAAAGCTCCAGAATTGAGAATCAAACTGATCGGTACCGCGCCGTTCAAAAAGGTCTTTATTGTTAAAGACGATGAGTACGTGAAAGTGGTTTCGCCGGGAAGTGAGGAGGTCGATTTATCTTGGACGGATCCAACTCCGTCGGTGGGCAAAGCAAGTTACTATTACGTTCGCGGTGAGCAAGCGGACGGTGAGCTGGTGTGGGTTTCGCCGATGTGGATTACAGTGACCGGCCCGTGATGTTGAAACTGATTTCACCGTGCAAATGCATTGACCGGGAGGGTGCGGCTCCTGCCGAACCATGGCGGTGCAAGCTCGTCAGGAGCCTCGCCCTCCCGTTGCTCGCCCTCCCGTTGTTTTCAATCGAATAAAATTGCAACGATGTTTACG
Organism: Pirellula sp.; assembly: GCA_031372345.1. Lineage (GTDB taxonomy): Bacteria > Planctomycetota > Planctomycetia > Pirellulales > Pirellulaceae > JBKCUI01. The sequence continues at coordinate 7,314 of JANMLD010000347.1, read as the reverse complement.
AAAACGATCCTGCCATCCTGTAACGCGCTGAGGCTGGCGAGATTGTGAATAAGACCAATCCAGCAATCAATCAATGTGAGGCTACTCATGACCACAATCGATGGCGATGATCCGTTCAAACGATTGCGTAATGGATTGGAATCTCGCAAACGTCCGGCGCATGGTGTCTATATCTCGCCAAAAAAGCCAACGATCGTCTACGCGACCATTTGTTGTGACAAGCGAGTGCCGTGGCTGGCAACGGATAGACACCATGAGATTTTAGAGAATGTTTGGCATGACGCATCGCATTGGGTGGTCGGACGTTACGTTCTGATGCCGGATCATTTGCACTTGTTTGCAGCACCCCAAGCGACGGCTGTTGAATTCGATTCCTGGGTTCAATACTTTAAATCGCAATTTACCAAACGCAACAAGGATAGTACTTGTGTTTGGAAGACCAATCATTGGGACACTCGCATTCGGAACATGGAACACTATGAGGAAAAAACAATTTACATGTTGAACAATCCTGTGCGAGCTGGCTTTGTCGCTGCCGCCAACGATTGGAAGTACCAAGGCGTCGTTCACGAATTGCGTTGGGAATGATCAAATTGGATCTCGCGAAAAGCAGACGACCGGCGAACCTTGTTGAACTCATTGACCTGGAGGGTGAGGCGGGTGAGGCTCCTGCCGAACCGATGTGGCGCCAGCTCGGCAGGAGCCTCGCTCTCCCGTTGCTGGCTCTCCCGCTTGTACTTCTCCTTTGCCTGGGCATTGAGGCCGTACACGCTCATTCACCCGATACCAGCTACGCCAGTGTCGAATTCTCTCCATCGACGCTACGGATTGAATTTCGATATGATCTTGAGTCGCTAGCACGTTTGGTAAAAATCGATGCGAATTCGGATGGACGTATTCTGGAATCGGAGTTTCGCGCGGTGGAGTCGGAAGTGCGACGCTTTCTTCGACTTCAAGTCGATTTTGAGATCAATGAACATCCAACCGATTTTGGCGAATTTGAAATAGCACGATGGCCTCAAGGGGAAAGGTCGATTCCGTTCGCCGATTGGAATCAGTCGATCGTGGCATTTCCTTTTGAACGCAAGGTTCGAGAGATCCCCGAGAGCGTTACGCTCATCTTTAACATCTTTGAAAAACTAGGGGACCGTCACAAAGTGCTTGGCGTTTTCAAGCAGCCCGGCAAACCAGCCTACGAGGTGATTTATACTTTCTTCGAACCCGACTTCCTGTACTTCACCGACTATGCACCTTCTTGGTGGTCGCAGCTTGGGACCTTTATTTGGTTCGGTGTGGAGCATATTTTCATCGGATACGATCACATCCTGTTTTTGCTTGCATTGATTATTGGCAGCAAGTTTTGGGAAGTCGTCAAAATTGTTAGTGCCTTTACGGTCGCTCACACGATCACTCTGTTTTTGGCAGCCACGGAGATAGTCACTATTCCGAGTCGACTGGTTGAAGTTTGCATAGCGGCAACGATTGTTTACGTCGCGATCGAGAATCTGCTTCGAGAGGAATCGCTGCGTAGGTGGCGAATCACGTTTTTATTCGGATTGATCCATGGCTTTGGATTTGCAAATGTACTGCGCGAACTAGGACTGCCGCGAGAGGGCTTGGTGCGGTGTCTACTTGCATTCAACTGTGGAGTGGAATTGGGGCAATTGGTGATCGTTTCCTGTCTTTGGCCGCTTTGGCGGTTGGTCTCGAAGACAAAACGTGGGCCACTTATCGCGCGTTGTCTGTCCGGCATCATCCTAGCGTGCGGGGCTGCGTGGCTGATCGACCGCTTTTTCGGTCTAGAGTGGATGCCGTTTTGATTGTGCTGCGAGAAGTCCGAGCTTGACGGCTTAGTAACATACTGCGCTGTTTTTTTAATTCTCTGAGAAGGAACGGTTTGCATATGAGAGTCCGAGCTTATCGCACAGCGGAGGTATCGTTTGGCGGCCTATTGTATGGACCAATGCCATGCGTTCCGAGCTAATCTCCTCTGGAGGTGAAAGGCTAACGAGCTTCTCACCTAAGACGGGTGAAAAACTTTGGACGATCGATAACGTCAAAGCACCTACGGCTTGTTCGGTCGCAAGCGACTCACAACGCATCTACTTCGGCGGATCCGATCCCATGTCGAAAGGACCTTTGTTCGCCGTCCATTCTCGTGCCTCGGGCGATATCTCGCCAAAGAAGAAGAACGAATCCTTCTCGTTTTGCGATTGGCTTGAATCGAAGGCAGGTCCAGGCATGGCATCCCCAGTACCCAATGGTCGCTTTGTCGTGGTCATCGACAACAATATTCTTCGGGGCTCGCCTAAACATGCCTAGGAATCGTTTCCTATCCAAAAAGTAATCGAAACTCACTAATGAAAGTTGGGTTAAGAATCAGGGGAAAGCTGAAACGCCAATGAAAGGACATCGCGATGCCTCAACGACTATGGCTTTGGATAGCTGCCATTTTGTGTGCAGTGTGTATCCAATGTGCACATGCTGACGATGACGAAGACGAAGAATCTGCTTTTCCCATTCAACAATCCGATGGTAGGCCTGCCCTGTCGACGAATCGAGGTTTTTTGTTCATCAATGGCAAATACGTTGCGCTCCCTTACATCATCGGCACATCAAAAGAAGGCAAACTGATTGTAGGTAATTCAGTGTTTCAACTTGAAAGTCGATCGGAGCGACCTCGCCTGTCAGGCAGAACCGATTTCGCAAATCGCGGTTCGAATCGAGGACCGGGCGGCCGGGAATCCTATTCCAGCTTAGCAGATCGAGTCTATGGTTGGCTGGAGTCCAAATCGCTGGTGATTCTGTCTGAGGAGCAACAGCAGCCCGAATTGTACGCGACTTCCGAAGTGTATGACATCCTTCAGGCCCTGCGTGATGAAAGCGGTAAGAACTCGAATGTCATTCCCGTATCGATCCGACCGTATTTGCCCGCGTTGCGTAGTGACATGGAGCTGATGGCACGCTCAGCGGAATACACGGCGGCCGAGGAAGCGATGGGCGAACGGAACAGAAAATCCAACCAAAGCGTTCAGCGGTTGGATGCTTTTGCTTTTCCTTTGTCCCTAGTGGGCATGGTGTTGGTTGTTTTTTCGACCGGCCAATTGCTTCTCAAAAAGCCTCCAGAGGGGAAGGAGTTGAGAGTACGCTCAGACGAGTCTAGTTCAAACACCGGCCTATTCGTCACGTTGATCGTCGCTTTTTCCGTCCTGGACCTTATTTGGACGATGCTTGCATCGCACGACGGTTCGATGCGCGAGCTTAATCCAATCGGCAAGCATCTCATTTCGGACCCAATCTTTCTGGCTTGTTTTAAAGCTTGCACAACGGGCGTGGCGGTCGGAATTCTGATTTATTTGAGAAGCCATCCACGCGTGCATCTAGCCGCATGGTGGCTTTGTTTGCTGCTCACGCTGATGACCGCACGCTGGCTTGTTTTTACGTCCATGCTCGTTTAGGTGCGGACGTCGCTCTCTCAAGTTCCTTTTTGCCGTAAGTCAAGTGTTTGATAGACCTTGTTTTCAGGACTGATAAGTAGGAGGGTAACTCAACGGCGTTTTTGGCGGTGCGTTTGCCATTGGTCTCGGGTTTGGCCCCACAGTTCGACCGGCTGATGACTATACGGCTCCGGAAGCTGAGTCGGTTTGAGTTTTTGCGATCCCAATCGATTTGCCAGAGCCTGTGATTCGAGATTATCCGGTGCTATGGTGTGGACAACATGCAGCCAGCCTAAGTGATCAAAAACGTAGTCCATGTCCGATACGGCCAATCCATTCCCCAGTCTCTTGGCTTAATACACTAAACAAGTGAAATCCATCCGTATCCAGCAAACTGTCGTCTGGGATTCATATTGCCCCCTTCAAAATTGGAATGCTGGGATGAACACTATCGTAAATACTGCGGAGCCCAATGGAGTCGATTTGAACCGACTGGAGTCCACTATCGCAAAGCCAACGTAAATGATTATCGAGCGGGCCATCGATCTCAAGAATGATTCGACCGGCTTCCTGAGAAATCACTCGAACGGCATCTGGAATCCTAACCATGGAATGGCTCTCCAGAACCAAAGCCTGAACGCGATGCACCAAGCGAACCTCGCTCAGGTCGATGTTTCGAACCACTTGCCCCCTCTTCAAAATCGCGGCATGACCGCAAATCTCCTCGATCTCACTTAATACATGAGAGCAAAAGGCCACGGTAGTTCCTCGCTGGTTTGCTTCTCGTACCAGCGTCAGCACTTCGGCACGAACGGTGGGGTCGAGATTCGCTGTGGGTTCGTCCAGGATCATTAGACGGCATTGGCAACTCATCACGCAGGCAATAGCAAGTTTTTGTCGCATGCCAGTCGACATGAACCCAACCCGGCGACCAATGTCCAGTTCGAGCCGCTCCGCGATTCCAAGAGCAAGCCGTTTGCTGCCACGTGGATGAATGGCGGAAAAGAAATCAATGCAGTCACGGCCTCGCATCATTCGAAACAATTTCGTCTCGGCGGGCAAGTAGCTTACGCGTTGCCTGACATGCAAACTATCGTGCTCGCAATCCAATCCATCGGCTGTGGCTTTCCCGGCAGTGGGCCGCAAGTAGCCCATCACACAACGAATAAGCGTAGTTTTTCCGGCGCCGTTTGGCCCCAATAAACCAAAAATGGATCCCTCTGGAACCGAAAGGTTGCATTCGTTCAACGCGGCGAAGGTGCCGTATTTCTTGGTGAGAGCCGTTACTTCAACAATGTTTGACATTATTTTTCAAGACGTCATGGGTTTCGATCTTCCGTTTGCTTCAGTCCTTCGTATTCTCGATAGCTGTCAACTTGAGTTTGGCCGACGCCACCAATTCACGAGCCCACGCTTTGTCGTCGAACAATTCAATAAGCCCTTTCAACCAAGTGGCTCGAGTTGCCGGTGCGAGATTTGCCTCCGCCCAAATCATTTGCTCCTCTAACGATTCGATGGCCGGATGACGAGCAGGTTTGACTTCATTCGCGATGTTGTCCGACATGCGTTTGGCTAAGTCGACAATTTGGCGTTGGCGTGGAGTTAGTTTTTCATTAGCCGAAAAGACCGTAGCCAGCGCGTTCAGCTTGCGCTGTGCAAGGATCGAATCGATCGACTGGGCTTTGATGCATTCTAAGAAAGCTTGTTCGACGGCATCCAATTGGTCTGTGCCGCCGCGCTTCGCCTTTTTTTGCATTTGGCGAATCGAACGGAGAGAGTCGATCTCCCGTAGCAAAGCGTCGACATCGGCGAAACGCGGATCGTCGGAGTAGAGTTCTTTAAACTGCTCCGCAGTCGGTTCGATCGACAACAATTGGTCTTCGTCCGTTGCGTCCATTGCAACCGCAATCGCTTGATACAGTTTGTCGGCGGATGGTGCTCGCGACAACCAAAAGATTCCCAACCCACACGCGATCAGCGTGGCAATCAATCCGCCTACACTGAGCCACTGGGTCCAAGCGGACATGTGTTCGTGTTCCGCCATCGGGATAGTCGATCTGCGTCGGTGCTCTTCTTGAACTTCGGTGAAGTTCGTCTTGCCCATGTGTTCGATGCCACTGGGCTGTTCGCTCAATTCAAAGGCGGAATGCGACGGAGCCAACCGCGTACTGTCATCCGGACCAGCGATCGACGGATTTAACTCACTCGTGCCCCCCTCCTTGCTGGGCGAGGAATGCTGCGTTGGGCCAGCTAGGGTGCTTTCGTTTGGCGAGATCGACTTCACCTCATGCATGAGCGAAGCATCGTCATTCATGTCGATACTGGTCATCTCTTTGAGGTTTCGGACCTCGGTCTTGTTCGACAACTTTTCGCGGGCTCGCATCGCAAGTCCAACCCGTAATGCCTGCAGCCGATTGCCAACGACCAAACTGGTCGGAGGACGCATCGAAGGTTCACGTCGCAACAATTCGTCAATTAGATCGCACAATTCCTTTGGTACACTTGGCTCCAGGGCAGCAAGTGGCTTCAAAGCACCATAGCGCACATTGAAGAGAATTTCCGGCATGTTCTTGCCGATAAAGGGAGCGCGGCCAGCAATCGCCGCGTAGCACAAACTTCCTAGTGAGTAGAGATCGCTTCGCACGGAAACCGGTTTTCCTTCTGCTTGTTCAGGTGGCATGAAATCGGCGGTTCCTAGAATCGCACCTTCCATGGTTGCCTCCATCGCTCCAAACAGCTTGGCGATCCCGAAGTCGGTTAGCTTGACTTTGCCTTGCGAATTGATCATGACGTTTGCAGGTTTGAGATCGCGATGGATCACACCGTAGTCATGTGCATGTTTCAATGCCGAACACATTTCGATTGCAATATCAACGACTCGCTCCCAGCCGATCTTCTTTTCACGGCGAAGTTGTTGCTGAAGATTTTCGCCATCCACGTACTCCATCGAATAGAACAACAAGCCTTTTTCTTCGCCAAACCCAATCAGCTGCACGATGTTCGGATGCTTGAGTTTTAGAAGCGTTTGGATCTCCGCATCGAACCGGCGACGGAATCGATGGTGCTGGGCCATGTTGGACGAAATCACTTTGATCGCAACCGAATCGTTCGATTTCGAGTGAACCCCATGGTAAACCGTTCCCATCCCGCCTTGACCCAGGATTCGAATGATTTTGTAAGGACCAATGACTTCGAAATCAAGCGACACGTTGAATACAACTCTACAATAGACCAATAGACGAAAGGCAACTCCGAATACCATTCTAACTGAGAAAGACCAAAACGGGAGGGCGAGGCTCCTGCCGAGCTGGCGCCGCATTGGTTCGGCAGGAGCCTCACCCTCCCGAGTCATGAATGGGTTGGATTCCTTGACCGAGCATCAGTCTCGGTTCCGAATCGAATCTTTCAAGCTGATGAAGTCGGACAAAAGGAAGATTACCGTCACGAAGGCTAAGACAATCTCGGTCAGATTGACGATTTTGGCTGGGATCGTTGGTCCAGCAGCCTGCTATCACAACCATGTTGAACAATCCGATTCCCAGGTAGCCAGCGTTCACCAACCACAATAGGAATAGCCACCAAAGGAAAATCGCAGCATACTCGGCCGCATTGCGAAACAGTGGAATGGTGAATTGCCGTGATTCGGACCTGGGAAAGGTGTTCATTGCAAATGCCAAATGTGGATTGAAATTGGGACTAAGGCGAGGCTCAGTAACAAGTGTCGTAGATTGTCGTGGTTCGCTGATTGTCGTGGGGGGGGGGGGCGGGCGCCCGGGGGGGGGGGGGGGGGGGCCGGGCCACAAGAGATAAGGAAGGGGGAGGAGAGCGGGGGGGGGGTGGGGTTGGAGAAAGCAGGGGGGGAGCGGAACGAGGGGCG
>JANMLD010000313.1:0-9341 GCA_031372345.1 Pirellula sp. | reverse complement strand
GGCCGCAATCGCCGAGTCGGTGTTTGCATCCATCCACGAATCGATCAGCTTCGGCGGAAGATAGTCGTCGTTGAGGACGCTCGTTACTCAAAGGACTATATGAATCCTGATTTGCGTTCGATTTCGAATCGCATTCAAGTTCAATTTGCCGATGGGACGGCAACGGAATCGTTCGAGGTCGAGTTTCCACTTGGCCACCGACGACGACGGGCGGAGTCACTTGGACCGCTTGAAGAGAAATTCCGACACAATGCGGGGACTAGACTGGCTAAATCGCGAGTCGATGGGATTTTCAACTTGTTCGATGCAAAGGAAACGCTTTTGAATACCCGAGTTTCCGCATGGATGGATTTGTTTGTTGGACAGTAGTTGTCAGTTTTCAGTTTTCAGTTTTCAGTTGGCAGTGGCAGTGGTTAGTGGTTAGTGGTTAGTTGCAATTCAAACCGAAACATGAGGTATCGCAGTGGCAACGTTGCGTGAAATCGCCGAATCGATTCAACAACAAGAGCAAATTTTGTTGTTGGGTGGAGGCAAGTCTGGGTCGGATCGACAACGCAAATTGGGTCGACTGCCTGTGCGTGAGCGCTTGGCAGTTTTGCTGGACGTTGATCGCCCGTTCTTGGAGCTGGGGCTTTGGGCTGCGAACAAGATGTATCCCGATTGGGGCGAGGTCCCCGCCGCCGGGGTCGTCACCGGCATAGGTTGGATCCATGGGCACGCTTGCATGATTGCTGCCAACGATGCAACGGTCAAAGCCGGAGCCATGTTTCCTCAGTCGGTTAAGAAAATGATTCGGTCCCAAAAGATCGCCCATCGACTGCGTTTGCCGATCGTTTATTTGGTGGACTCAGCTGGTGTTTTTTTGCCCTTGCAGGATGAGATATTCCCAGACGAAGACGACTTCGGAAGAATTTTTCGCAACAACTCCGTTCTATCCGCGGACGGGATACCGCAGTACGCAGCCGTCATGGGGAACTGCATTGCCGGTGGCGCGTATCTGCCGGTATTGTGCGACAAGATCCTGATGACCGAGGGAAGCCAACTCTGTTTGGCAGGCCCGGCACTCGTCAAGGCAGCCATCGGCCAAACGGTCGACCCCGAAGAGCTAGGTGGCGCGAGCATGCACTCCGAAATCAGCGGTACGGTCGATTTTCATGAAAAGGACGATACCGCGTGTTTGAACCGACTTCGTTCGTTGATCGCACTCTTGCCGGAGCAACCGGTTGAAGGAGCAGGCTTCACAACCGAACGCAGCCAGGAAGATGTCTATAACATCGTTCAAGCGGATGGGCGAGGCGAATACGATGTCCGAGATTTACTCAAGTGCATTATCGATGCTGGAAGTTTACAGGAGTTTAAATCCGACTTCGGTCGGACCGTGGTGACCGCCTACGTTCGGATCAACGGGAACCCTGCCGGCATTGTTGCCAACCAACGACGTCGTTCGACCACGGCGCAAGGTGAAGTTCAAATCGGAGGCGTTTTATACGGCCCCTCGGCGGAAAAGGCGGCTCGTTTCGTGTTGGATTGCAATCAGACTCGCATTCCGCTGATATTCATCCAAGACGTTCAAGGTTTTATGGTTGGCAAACAAGCCGAACAGTCCGGCATTATCCGTTCCGGTGCTCAACTAGTGAATGCCATGAGTACTGCCACCGTGCCGAAGTTTACGGTGATCGTGGGAAGTTCCTACGGGGCGGGCAACTATGCGATGTGCGGCCGGGCGTATGATCCGGCCCTGATACTCGCCTGGCCGAATGCACGCTATGCTGTGATGGGAGGCAATCAAGCAGCCGATACGATGCTGACGTTGCGCATTCGGGAAGCGGAAAAGTCTGGTAATAAACTAACTCCACAAGCGATTGAGGAAATGCGAGACGTGATTCGAAAACTATACGAAGAGCAAACCGACATTCGCTATGGAGCGGCCCGTGGATGGGTCGACGCGATCATTGCACCTCACGACACGCGACTTTGGTTGGCTTCGGCGCTGTCAGTTGTTCCGCGTACTGCAAGCAAGCAAGCCAAGGTGGAAGTGTGATACCGATGATTCGAGTTGGGAATGCGCAAGCGTTTTGGGGCGACCGACCATCGGCCGCGTTGGAATTGCTCGCACAAGAGCCAGCACTCGACTATCTCACGATGGACTATCTGGCTGAAGTCTCGATGTCCATTTTGGCATTGCAACGCGAACGCGATCCAAACCTTGGCTACGCCCAAGACTTTGTCGAAGTGGTTCGAGGCTTAGCAGATTACTGGGCCGCGGGTGGGAAGTGTCGGCTTATTGCGAACGCCGGGGGCTTGAATCCGATCGCGTGCGCGCGGGCTTGCATTGCGGCGTTAGAAAAGGCCGGATGTCGATCGATGAAAGTTGGTATTGTTCGTGGCGATGACGTGTTAGCTGCGTTGATGATGAGCGATCCGACATCCAACGCATTTCAAAACTTGGATTCTGGTCTTTCACTTCATGGCGTGCGCGATCGGTTGCTGACCGCCAACGCCTATCTAGGTTGCGACGGTATCGTGCAAGCACTACAGGCCGGAGCTGACATCGTCATCACAGGTCGAGTCGCGGACCCGGCGATGGTGGTTGCACCGTGCGTTTATGCGTTTGGTTGGGAGAAGACGGACTGGGATCGACTGGCGGGCGCGACGGTGGCGGGGCACTTGCTAGAATGCGGGACACACGTTACCGGAGGTATCTCAACCGATTGGCTTGACGTGCCTGATCCGACGCATTTGGGATTCCCTATCGCGGAAATCAAAAGCGATGGAAGTTGCATTGTCACCAAGTCCGAGTTGTCGGGTGGTTGGGTCACGACGGAGACGGTCAAAGAGCAGCTCGTCTATGAGATAGGGGATCCAGATCAATACCTCAGTCCGGACTGTACGGTATCGTTTCTGAGCGTTGAAGTGAATTCGGTTGGACGCAATCGAGTCGAAGTGCGAGGCGCCCAAGGGCGTTCGCGGCCTGAGGCACTGAAAGTCAGCGCAACCTATCGCGATGGATATCGTGCAGCGGGGACGCTGACTGTTTTCGGTCCGCAAGCGGTCATGAAAGCCCGTCGCTGTGGCGAAATTGTCTTACGGCGATTGCAAGAAGCAGGTCACGATTATCGAGATTCAATCGTTGAATGTTTAGGCAATGCCGAGAGCGTTCCTATTATCAACTCGACGGAAAAAACCGATGCATTAACGGAAATTATTTTGCGAATTGCGGTGGAATCGGAATCCAAGGCAGCTGTCGAGCAATTTTCCAAAGAGATGATACCGCTGGTTACGGCTGGCCCGCAGGGAACAACGGGTTACGCCGAAGGACGGCCTCGCGTTCACGGGGTCATACGCTATTGGCCTTGTTTGATTGATTCCAAGTGTGCTCCGGCATTGGTCGAATTTCTTAGTTCTGTGGACAGGCAGTCTGATCGCGATAAACCTGCAGTCTGGCCCCCTTCCTACGGTAGATTCCCACAGGTGTCATCTGCAGAACTCCCCTCCAAAAACCCGATACCGTTGTCGGATGCCAAGTGCCTTGCGGATATCGCTTATGGTCGAAGTGGCGATAAAGGAACGGGTGCCAATATCGGCATTCTGGTGCGATCTTTGCAGAATTACGATTGGTTGAAAGACTGGTTGACGGCAGAACGCGTTCGGCACTTGTTCGATCCGATCGGCGTGACTTCGGTTGAGCGGTATGAAATGCAAATCATTGGTGGATTCAATTTTGTAGTCAAAGGAATACTCCGGCGCGGTTTGCGCAATGATGCGCAAGGCAAAGCGCTCGCACAAGCCTTATTGTCGATGCCCATCAACGCTCAGCGTGAGGCGAGCGAGTTGGCTACAATTCGGACATAGATTATTCGTTCAGTGGATCCTCTCCTCAACGGCGGTGAACATGGCAGCCAATTCGAATAACGACAAACCTTGGGTCGATGGCTTGACTATTGGCCAAGTGCTTCGGGAGACAGCCAAGAAGTTTCCTATGCAGGATGCTGTTGTCTTTTGTGGTCGGGACTATCGACGATCATGGAGTGAGTTTGATGCAGAAGTTGATCGGGTGGCCCGTAGTCTTCTCGCATTAGGTCTGCGGCGTGGTGATCATTTTGGCGTTTGGGCAACCAACGTCCCTGAGTGGGTTGCGCTGCAATTTGCGACAGCCAGGATTGGCGCGGTCTTGGTCACGATCAATCCATCGTATCGGACCAATGAACTGGCGCATGCGGTACGGCAGGCCGAGCTTTGGGGGTTGGCGTTGATCGATCAGTTTAAGACGACGGACTACTTTGCCTCATTGCGAGAAGCCATCCCTGACCTGTCCATGCATGCACCTGGATCGCTCGGCAGCCCGGAGTTTCCAAAACTGAAGTGGATTATTACGCTTAGAGGTGAGCCGCCAGCAGGAACTATTTCTTGGCAAAACTTCCTGGCCCATGCAGACACGATTTCCACCGAACAATTGGAAGCGGCGGAACGTGAATTGCTTTTCACGGATCCAATCAATATTCAGTACACGTCTGGAACGACCGGTTCGCCAAAAGGCGCTATGCTCTCGCATCGGAATATCCTGCTCAATGCCTATTACGCAGGGATTGGGCAACATTTCACGGAGCGAGACAGGATCTGCGTACCGGTACCCTTGTACCATTGTTTCGGTTGCGTGCTAGGAACATTGTGTTCTATCGTGCATGGGTCGACGATGGTGTTTCCGGCAGAGAATTTTCAAGCGGCCGCGACTTTGCTTGCCATTGAAGCGGAACGCTGCACGGCAGTTTATGGTGTTCCGACCATGTTCATTGCGATGATGGAGCACGCTGACTATTCGCAACGCAATCTAACTTCATTACGAACGGGGATTATGGCTGGCAGCCCGTGTCCGATCGAGCTGATGAAGCGAGTGACCTCGGAGATGGGGGCTTCTGAGATGACGATCGGTTACGGCCAGACCGAAGCTTCACCTCTGATAACGCAAACACATGCGGATGATTCGTTAGAGCTACGCGTAGGCACGGTTGGGCGTCCCCTTCCCGGAATTGAAGTCAAGTTGATTGATCCAGAAACCGGGATAGAGCTCGGCGACCATCAACCAGGTGAACTGTGTAGTAGGGGGCACGTTGTGATGCTGGGCTATTTCAATCTGCCGGATAAGACCAAGGAAGCGATCGATTCCGAGGGATGGTTGCATACCGGTGATTTGGCGGTGCGGCAGCCGAACGGTTATTACCGGATAACGGGCCGTTTGCGAGATTTGATTATCCGCGGTGGAGAGAATGTGTATCCGAGAGAAATTGAAGAGTTGTTGTTCCAACATCCGGCCATTCTCGACGTTCAGATCATCGGAGTACCCGATCGAAAATTCGGTGAGGAAGTGATGGCATGGGTGCGCCTACGCGAGGGGCAATCGGCTTCGCCCGACGATTTGAAGGCGTTTTGCAAGTCCAATTTGGCTTACTTCAAAGTACCGCACTATTGGAAATTCGTAGACAGTTTTCCAGTAACCGTCACCGGCAAAATCCAAAAGTACAAAATGCGAGAGATGAGTATCGAGGAGTTGGGATTGCAGGCTGTTGCCAAGATCGAGACGGCCTAAGGCGTGTGGCACCCTGAGGCTGAGATTTGATCATTGTGGACGAGCGAGGCCCTTCGCTCGTTGAGTTCATACCTGAGCGAGGGCCTCGCTCAGCCACGGAAACTGACTTGTGGCACGCCCAAAGCGTAGCGCGGGGTCGCTAGGGAGGATGACGATAGCAAAAAGCTTGACAGCCGCTCTAGCGTTAGAAGGGGGCATGAGGGATATTAGGCGAGCGGTCGGACGAGAACCACCAGCGAGTTTCTCGCCTCGGTACTATTTTCAATGGCGGGAGCGGATTCACGTGCGAGCTAGATGGAGTTGTGTTTGATGTTGCGATCCGTGTTCCTTTTTTCGATGTGTTTGTCACTCGCTGTCTTGGGATGCGTGCCGATTGGAAAAGCAACGTCGCCCGTGTGGAAGGTCAAGGTGGTGGCTGTCTACCCTCACGACCCTGCTGCGTACACCCAGGGTCTGGTCATCGAAAAGGGGCAAATGTTCGAGGGGACGGGCCGCTATGGTAGTTCCACTTTGCGCGAAGTGGAACTCAAGACCGGCTCGGTATTGAAATCGTTTCCGCTCGATGAAAAATACTTTGGCGAAGGAATCACTATCCTAGATGGCAAGATCTACCAGCTTACTTGGAAGAACAACTTTTGTTTTGTCTACGATCTCAAGACATTTCAGTACAAGGAGTATTTCCGATATCCATACGAAGGTTGGGGACTCACCGATAATGGAACCGAGCTGATTCTCAGCGACGGGTCATCTGACTTGCGTTTCATCGACCCGAAAACATTCAAAGAGCTGCGTAAAATATCGGTCAAGGATGGAAAAGAACGCATCAAGAATCTCAATGAACTTGAGTACATCAACGGGGAGATTTGGGCGAATATTTGGTACGAGGATCGGATCGCTCGCGTCTCACCCGAAAGTGGTCAAGTGCTTGGCTGGATCGATCTCAGCTTGATCTACCCCATAAGTCAACGCAAGGACCGAGACCATGTATTGAACGGTATTGCACTGGATCCAGACACCAAGAAGCTCTATGTGACCGGCAAGAACTGGCCAAATCTTTATGAAATCGAAGTGGTGAAGTAGGATATCCTTCTTCGTGAACGCGAAGAAACCCCGAGAGGACAGGAAAGAACGAGATGATACGAGTTGGTTTGGTTGGAATTGGCTTTATGGGATGGATACATCAACTCGCGTATCGCCGCAGTGAAAACGCAAGGCTTGCGGCGTTCTGTTCCGGTGATGCCAAGAAACGTACGGGGGATTGGCGAGGCATTCAAGGAAACTTTGGACCGCCTGGTGATCAGATAGCGATGGACGGTATCGAAGTCTTCGAATCCTTGGAGCAGATGGTGCGATCCCCAAACATTGACGTCATCGATATTTGTTTGCCACCGCATTTGCATACGTCGGCGGCCATGATAGCGCTGGGACATGGTAAAGACGTATTATGCGAAAAGCCACTCGCACTCCATTCCGAGGATTGCTTTCGCATCATGGAAACGGCCAAGGGATTGAATCGGATGGTGTTGGTGGCCCATGTGCTACCATATATGGGTGCCTTTGCGTTTGCCACGGAGCTGGTTGCCAACAAGACATACGGTGCTCCCATCGGCGGTTATTTCAAACGCATTATTTCCGACCCGACATGGATTCCGGATTTTTATGCCAAGGATAAGGTCGGAGGACCGTTGGTTGATTTGCATGTCCACGATTTGCATTGGATCCAGTTGTTATTCGGCAAGCCAAAGGGTGTTCACGCAGTTGGGCGGATGCAGGGCGAAGTCGCCAAGTTCGTTCACGTGCTCTACGACTATGGGGATAACGAGATTGCGATCGCTAGTACATCTGGAGTCATCGATGGACCCGGGCGACCGTTTACGCATGGTTTTGAGCTTCATCTAGAGCACGCAACCCTGCAACACGAGTTTGCGGCCTTTAGCGATTCGGCCGAGACAATGCCGCTCAAAATTGTCACTCGCGACGGAAAGGTGATTCGACCGACGTTGCCGGTGAGCGATGATGTAGACGCATTTGTTGCGGAAATCGACGACATGGCGAGAAGTGTAACGTCGAGAACCACGGCGCCGCGATTGGACGGAATGCTGGCGGCGCAAGCGGTCGATCTTGCGATTACCATTCAAGAGCAGCTAGCCGGTCGGCGAATTTAAACACGGTTCAATGGAGTTTTGGAACATGCTCAAAGCACTTGCGATTCCTGGAAGCATCGCGTTTTTCTTGCTGGCTCAAGGGCTGTTTTTCTCCAACCCAATCCTTGGTCTCGAGGCCCCAATGGCAGTCGAGGAGACCATTCAAGATGCAGAAGGTGGGGCGGCACAAGGTCTGCAATTGGGACAGAATCGTCATGGACTTTACGAGCTCGTCACGCCACGCTTGACCCTCGTCAGTGACATTCCATTCGATGAAGAACTCAAGAGTTGGCCCAGTTTGATTGAGCAAAGCTTGGAGCAGTGGCAGCTTTATTTTGGAGTCGATGCCGAGCGAATGGCTGGCTGGCATGTAACCGCAATGCTCATCGGCGACCGGGATCGACTCTCGAGGCTTGGGATGTTGGATGGAGTGCCTGGGTTTGACGAGGGCTACCAATTCGGAAATAGGATTTATTTGCGTGAACAGCCGACGGTCTATTATCGACGTCATCTGTTTTTGCACGAGGCAACGCACTGGATCATGTGGCAGTTATATGGTGGCGGCGGGTCTCCTTGGTTTATGGAGGGAATGGCCGAGATGAACGGGACACACGCCTTGCAATATGGCGTGCTAAAACTCGGCGTTATTCCATCCTCAAGGGAAAAGGTATCGGGTTGGGGACGTTTGAGACTTATCGACGAAACGCTCAATCGAGGCGTTGCACCTTCGATGTCGGAGATCTTGGCTTATGGAAATGCGAGAGAAGACCACGAAATTCGCTATTCATGGAGCTGGGCTGCGACTCTCTTCTTTACCAATCATCCTAAATATGGGCCGATCCTAAAGAAACTGTACAACAACAAATTGGACTACTCGGATTCGCTGTCGTTGTCTTTTAAAAAACAACTCGCTGCCGATTGGAGAGAAGTCCAAACCGACTGGAACGGTTTTGTTTCTGATTTGGATTTTGGTTACGACCTTGAGCGGTCAAGAGTTGTTCGGCAATTGTTTCCGGCCTCGAAAAACAATGGCAATGGAAATCGTGCAATTATCCAAATCGCAACCGATCGAGGTTGGCAATCCACCGGGGTCATGGTCGGAGCTGGCCAACCCGTTCGAATAGCCTGTTCAGGGGATTACGTTGTACGCAAGTCCGCGGATCGAGACCAGCAGGACTGGGTTGTGGGCCCCAATGGAATAACGTACCGGTATTACCGCAGAAACCCTGTGGGTTGCATGATCGCAAGTGTGGTATCGGTTGCAGACCAGGAGCAAACCAAACGCTGGGAAACAATTCGTGTTGGCGGGGGTACCGATCTGAGGTCGGAGAAGGCAGGCGAGCTGTACTTAAAGGTGAACGAGCCGTCAAATGGATTGTGGGATAATTCCGGCACGGTCTCCGTTGAAATTTCTGACGTAAAGCCATAGCCGCATTGGACATCGGCACAGCCGACAAAAGTAGCAGGCACGCTCCGCCGTGCCGTCCGCTCGTCAGCAATTACTGGGATTCTTTGTGGACGGCACATGGAATGTGCCTACTACTTTGACTTTTGTCGGCTGCAACTGAATCCTTACCTCAAACCAAAGAACTGAAGATGGAAAAGAGAATTCT
>JANMLD010000303.1:0-37207 GCA_031372345.1 Pirellula sp. | reverse complement strand
ATTTTATCAAAAAAACATTGGGAAAACGGCCTTTTTTCGAAAGCCCGCTGGAATTATTTGGAGGTTTTTGCGTTTTTTCAACTCTATCCTGGGCTTGAAATCCCCTTGGGTGTGTATTCGGCTCCCACAGGATACTTCAATTTGTTCCGCTCCATTTTGGATTCGAGCGCCTGACTCAAGTCGACGCCAAGCACATTGGCAAGCGCTAACGAGTACGCAACCACATCGGAGAGTTCTTGTGCGATCGGGGAATCATGCGCCATTGGAACGTCAGGGGCCGACTGGTTTGTCCACTGAAAATGCTCCATTAGTTCGGCTGCTTCGATCGCGATGGACATCGACAAATTCTTTGGCGAATGAAACGATTCCCATGATCGTTCCTGTACGAATCGATGCACCAAAGCCTTGAGTTGATCGATGGTAGCGGTTGAGTCGGAAAGATTTCCAGGAATGGATCGGTCCATATGCATAAGCCTTGACGATCGACGGACAATGAAGACGATTTAACAACCCAAACATTTTCGCAGTTTCAAAGCAAATCTACCAGGAGATACTACTATGGCCGTTCTTGTTACTAAACCAGCCCCGGACTTCAAAGCGAATGCTGTTCTCAAGGATGGTTCCTTCGCAGAATTGACGCTGAGCCAATTCAAAGGCAAGTACGTATTGTTGTTCTTTTACCCGCTCGATTTTACCTTCGTTTGCCCAACCGAGATTATCTCCTTTTCCGACCGCGTCAAGGAATTCACAGATCTCAACGTGGAAGTCCTGGGCGTTTCTGTCGATAGCGAGTTTTCACATTTGGCTTGGCGTAATTTGCCTCGATCACAAGGTGGAATCGGGCAAATTGACTACGCGTTGGTCTCGGACTTGAACAAGCAAATTGCCAGGGACTACGACGTGTTGTTTGGTGACTCGGTCGCGCTCCGCGGACTGTTTCTAATCGATGCTACGGGTGTCGTTCGCCATCAAGTCGTCAATGATTTCCCACTAGGACGCAGTGTTGATGAAGCCCTTCGAATGGTCCAAGCATTGCAATACACAGAAAAGCACGGTGAAGCTTGCCCAGCCAATTGGCAAGAAGGTAAACGCACCATCAAGCCAACGGTAACGGAAAGCAAAGAGTTCTTCGGTGCTGAGTATTCCGGGCATGCTTAGAGAAAGGGTAAATATCCCCCGAGTAAAACTCGGGGGCATTTCACCACCGGGTAGCAATGCTAGAGAAAGGGTAATGATCCCCCGAGTGAAACTCGGGGGCATTTCTCGGCATGTAAGCTGTTGGCATGTAAGCTAGGAGCGAACGGAAACCGTAAAGATGCTTTTAAGGCGATGATTCAACTATTAGCCATTCTTTCTCCGATTGTTATTTTTCCGCTCCGATTGCGGGAGTACTCCCGTAGTGAATTCCTATGTCAACTCCTAAAAAAACCAACGCCAACACGGAGTTACCGCCGGACATCGCCGAACCAATGCTAACCCACGTCAATGCGAGTGGGGAAGCAAAAATGGTGGATGTGGGTGGTAAAGCAATCACACACCGAACAGCAATCGCCACTAGTCGAATTTGCATGTCCGTAAACGCCGCAAACGCGATCAGGACCAATTCAAACTCCAAAGGCGATTGCTTGCAGGTAGCCCGTATCGCCGCCATTCAAGCTTCAAAACAAACCAGCACCCTGATTCCTTTATGCCACATGATCTTGATCGATTCGGTCGAGGTCGAGCACGAGTGGATTTCGGAAATGGAACTTGAATGGCGGATCACCGTGAAGTCGACCGGTTCAACAGGAGTGGAGATGGAAGCGCTCACCGCCGCGAGTGTGGCTGCTTTGACTGTCTACGACATGTGCAAAGCAATAGACCGATCCATGACGATCTCCAGAATAATGCTGTTATCCAAAACAGGCGGCATGCGGGGAGATTTCCATAGAAATGAGTAAGCGAAAATGGAAACTGTCGAAATTCAATTGCCTCCGGCCAATGCTCGTGTAGGGAGTTTGTCGAGAGCTTGCAACGTGCCTTTCTCGGACCCCGTGCCAGTTGCTGCATTAGGATCAGTGTCGCTGTCGTTAGAATGTGTTGGCGAGGTGGTACAGATGCCGGTGCTTGCCTATCGCGACCAACTGCGTTTAGCCACCGTACCGATTCGTGAGGAACTGACACTCGTTGAGCAAATACTTCAAAAGGAACTGCAGGTCGCGCAGCCACACATTGCTGAGATGCTGTCCTACGTAGCTGATTTGGGTGGAAAACGACTACGGCCCAGCTTGTTGCTTTTAGCAGCCAAAGCATCAGGCATGACCTCCGATGAGTCCCTTCGTTTAAGTGTTGTCGTCGAACTGGTCCACACAGCGACGTTGGTCCACGATGATATTTTGGACTCGGCCCTCGTGCGTCGACACAAAGAAACCGTTCACCAGAAGTGGTCCGTGCCAGCCAGCGTTTTGGTGGGTGATTGGTTGTTCACACACGCTTACGGGTTGGCTAATAAAGGAAATTCTACAATACCGGGTCGATGGATTGCGGATGCTGCTAAACAAGTTTGTGAAGGGGAAATGTTGCAAGGCAATAGTATCCGGCATTTTGAGATGAAGATTCCCGAGTACATCCGACTTCTAGACGCCAAGACTGGTGCTTTGTGCGCGGTAAGTTGCTCGCTCGGTGCCTGGAGCGCTGGTGCGGATGAAGCGACTTGCCATCGAATGCAACAGTATGGATTGAAGCTAGGAACGGCTTTCCAGGTATTCGATGATTGGCTCGATGTTTGGGGAATGCAGGACAATGCCGGTAAAACACTTGGTACTGACCTGGGTTCCTTCAAACCAACTTTGCCAGCCATTCGAACGCTCGAATGCATGCCAACGAAAGCTCGTGAAGCGATGATAACGCGATTGAATAGCGGCGACTTGTCAGCGGCCAGCGAATTGCGTTCGAACATGGAGACGTGCGATGCGTCAGAGTACACCAGACGGTTTGCGAAAGAATTGATCGCAGACGCGGTTGGTTATCTTGACGGCCTGCCCGAAAACGCGTCGGTGGCGGCCCTTCGCGGCTTGGCCTTGGCAGCGGTGGAACGACAGGGTTAGAGTGTAGCTCGGCACTCCGTGCCGAGGATATCGGTAGCACTCCGTGTCGAGGACAACGGTAGCACTTTCGAAGTTGCGGCAGCACTCCGTGTCGAGGACAACGGCACGGAGTGCCGTTCTACACTAACTCCACCTGCACAACGCGTCGATGTAGGCTGCTGAGCCATCGCGGACCCAGCCGTCTAATTGCCCCGGATCTTTCAACTGTTGGCCTCGCATCGTTTCCACGGCGATGTACTCGCAAGCTATGTCCGAAATGGTGCTCATGTCCCCCCACAGCTTCTCAAATTGGGTTACGGGGAAAACATCTTCTTGACCTAGCCCCCAACGTTTCTTTACATCCTTGATCGTGATGTACGTTGGAAGTTTCATGGCCATGGCTCGTATGGACTGGTCGACCAAGACCGGGTTGGCCAGTTTAGCTCGATCTAATCGAAAGATCGCCAAGAGCTGATCGATATCGATCCAAGTCGTCATCGAAGAATAAAATGTCAATCCGAATTCGTCTCGCTCGTTCGGCATGGCCATTCCCTCAACCAACCGTCGCTTGCCATCCACTAACGCCAATCCGCCTCCGCGATCTTCCATGCGCCGGCCAACCACCTCGAAACTCAAACAGGCTCCTGACTCGATGTGTTTGCTCAGCACCATCGGATCCAAATTGGCGCCCAACGTATCGATATTGTGCAACAGTAAGTATTTCAGCGTCGGGCGTTCCGATAGCATCCGATGCATCAGTCCATTGCGAAGCAAGTTCGGGATCTCGTACCAGTGCCCCACTGGATGCATGCACTGTTGCGGCAAATTGTCAGTGTAGTCACTGGCTTCACCAACCGACTTGGCCCACCCCATGATGGCTGCGTGGCCACTCTCGCGTACCTTTTGCTGCTGCTCATCCAGCATTTGATGAGGCATCTCTTCCCAAAAGAAAATCAGATCCCGAACGGTCGGAATCGTTCGCAATCCAACCGACATACCTTTGGACAAATAGACCGGACCATCGTATCCGTAGTTGCCGACGCTGGCCAAGTGCTTTTCCGTCGGTTCATGGGTCATGTAACCAGTGGTAAAGACATGTGGGACCGGACAATGAAATTGCTCGGACGTGAGTCGACTCTTTGCAAGATGCACTTCGATGAAGCTGCGGTGCTTGCCCGCGAATTTCGCAAAGGGATGGAGTCCTTTGACAACCCCCGCACCGCCAGTCCATCGCGATCCCACTCCAGCTGCCAGCGAAACGACCGCAACCTGTCCTGCTTCAATCGCTTGCCGTCCCCGTTCGGATGCGTGCGAGGAGTGCTTTCCATGTGCCGTCCTTGCTCTCAAGTCGATAATATCATCCAGTGAAACATCTTGAATGACGGTTTGGGGAGGCAACCGATTTTCAGACAGCCCGATTCGCCCTGACAGCAGGTCGGCCCGAATTTGTTCGTGTTGTGTTTTGTCGAACCCATTCGCTTGGAGCAACTCACGCAGTTCCGACTTGGTGTCCGTTTCCGCTTGTGATTGCGGCAGAAGCCGATCGAGTAGCCAGCGAGCTCGTCCATCCCCCTCGCGGCAGGAACGATTCAATCGCATCAACTCACGCTGAGATTGCTCGCTCAGTTCACGAATGTCCTTTCGAATCAGTTTCGGGGCAAGAATCGCGTAGTAGCCATCCGGCATCGTCGCAGCCTCGCCAATGAGCATGTCGCACCAGGATCCTCGATCGTTGATGGCAAAATCGTAGACCACTGGGTCCATGGCGAATGGCAATCGCGTTTGCAACTCGCGTTTGGTTGCCACCAAAGCCTCGAGCAACCAACGGCGGGCATCAGCCTGAACGCTTGGGTCAAAGAAAAATCCCATGCCGCCTCCCGACATTCCGCCGAGCATGAGAAATCCCCAAAATTGATCGCCCCAGCGGACGCGGCATTGCTCGATCATCGAATCGGTGAATCGATTGGTGCACCAAGGAATGATCGCCTGCAAGGGACCTGTGAAATTCTCGGTCGTCAGCTGCGCAACGCGACGAATATCACCTCGCTCTAACGCTTGAACAATGCACTCGAAAATGCGCTGAGCTTGCAGTCGAGCATCCCATTCTTTTCCAGCTCGAACCAAGTACTTTTCGGTCACCATCTCGAGAATGGGACCGACGTTTTGGGCCATTCCGCCGTAAATCAAGACGAGGCTATTTTGCAACGCCGTGCGCGTCGCGTCCGAGATATGATCCTGTTTCAAAATCGTATGATTGGGAAGCAATCGGCCTCGGCTAATGCCCGATTCCGCGTCGTTGGGGCCAGCCAGCATGCCTTCGATGCGTTTAATGCCAGGCCAAACGCCGCCCGAGTCTTGCCAGCCTCCACCCGAACCCCCTAACCACTCGCCTAAGATCGCACGCGCGGTAATCAAGCGTTGGTCCACCAGCTCCAGCCCGCCTTGGAGCGTTGAAACTTGCCCGGTGGCTCGCATCAAGACGGCGATCAAACACCCCAACAAATTCGTGGACACCGCCAGCCGAGAGCCCTTGGGAATATCATTGACCTTGCTTACCAATTCGAGCCCCAAGCCTTCCTGACCGATCAACGTTTGCAGCAGTTGCGACATTTTTTGATGGCAGCCTTCCATGGCGGGAGGCACCACCCCTGAGGCGATCAGCGCCGACTTGAGCAGTCCTAGATAGTCCTTAGCAAAATCGAAGACATCATCGATCTCCGTGATTTCTGCTTCCACCCCTAAGTCTGTACTCACGAGCCTGAAAACAGGGCGGTCAATGACTCGCAAGTAGGCTTCGACCGGCGGTCGCGGGCTTGTATCCCGACCGTAGACGCCCAGATCGATGGACGCGTTTAGGACACGTGCTCCCTCGGGGTAGTCCATCCCCAGAAAGAAAATGTCACTCCAACCCGAATGCGAGAAATCCATCCGGACGCTCGTCTTTTCGAACAAAATAGGGTAGTCGCCCGTTCGGTCGTCACACTGGCGCAACATTTTGTTTAAACGAAGCGGGTGTTCACTCGGGTGGCCGATGCGAAACATCCATTGATTGCCACGAACCGTTCGAACACTTCGCCGCACTTGATCCGCCAGGGTTTGAATTCCGAGTTGGTGGTAAGCACGCGAAAGGGCACTTGCGATAACAAGCGTGGGGCCTTGGGCGCACTGCACCGCCAGCAGCTGATCGATGGCTTCGGGGAAGCGCCGTTCAAGAATATGTTGGTAGGCCTCGTACGGGAGAAGCCCAGCTTGAGACTCAGGAAACGTCTTAGGCAAATAGTATCGGTACATCGCAGACAGGAAAAAATGCGCGCGCACTCGCTGATAAAGGTTGCTCGCATTGCGACGAAACACATCGAGTTCACCCAAGGCTTTCAGCAACGATTCCGTATCGAGCCCAGAGCAGAGCGATTCCAACGTCCTGTGGCGAATGCCATCGTCCAAGGAAAGGATGGTTTCAATCCAAGCGTTGCCTGCCAGTTGTTGAGTATTCATGGCGGTTATGACAACTTCTGTGAGGCAAGCAGTTCGACCATATCGCTCAGCACGCGATCGCGGTCAACGCCAGAGAGCGAAAGGGCTAATTGGGTGTTGAGCAGTCCATACTTCACCCCGATGTTGTAGCGTTGACCTTGAATCTCGCAGGCCAAGTAACGTTCGCGGTTGGCCAATTCGTTCAAGGCTTCGGCCAGGGAGATGGGCCGATTTTCATTGGCAACCAGACGCTCCAAAATTTCAAGGGTTGCAGGGGTTAGCACGTGCATACCAAAAAAACAAAGGTACATTCCGCTTCGAAAGCCAGCGATGGTAAGTTCTTGTTCGGCCATGGTCGGGGTCGGTTTTTCAATAACCCGTTTCACTTCGTATAGTCGCTCGGTCTGTGGCAGTCGAAAGCCTCCGATGGCACCGAAAAAGGGGAGCATCGTCTCTCGCGTGGCTTGCACACCGGAGACGGAGCAACCTTCGGCCGCTGCGACTTCGATCAATTGTTTGACGCAGCCTTTGCTTTGCGAACTCAAATAAAGGTGATCGCCGACGAGATGCAAAAACGCTGCATCCCCAAGAAAGGACCTTGCGCACAAGATGGCTTGTCCATAGCCACTCGGCTCGGGCTGCGTCACAAACGTCAGTCGGTCGATGAAGCTACCGGCGGCGCGACGATAGGCTTCTTCGTTACCCGGACTGATGACTATGGCGACCGACTCGATTCCAGCCTTGGCGACTTTACCGAGGATCATTTCCAAGGCCGTTTTTTCGACTCCATCTCGGTCGACCAGGCGTTGCAGCGGGAGCCCCGATTGCCCAGGCCCGGCGGCTGTAATAAGGGCTTTATTGATTTGCATAGTATCAGAACAGAGTTTTTGAAGGTTATTTCAATGGAGATGCTTCGCGGCTTTTTTTACCGCCGTGACTTTTTTAGAGTAGTCGGCAACAGCTAACTTGACTACCAATGGGGGGCGTAAAGAGGATAGAATCGCAACGAATCGAACGATTTTAATGATGGTAGCCGACGTGACCGACGCTGCTAGCGTCGGCTCGCATGCTGGCAGCATCCGCCATGGTGGCTACTTACGCAACTGCTCCATGGCTTTCTCGAAAATGTCTCCGTAATGCAACTCGCCACCCTGATGTCCGACCAGCCCAACCAGCGCCGCCAACGCAATGGCGCCAATTCGCCAAACGTGGTTCAAGCGCGTCGACTTGTAGCGCCGGGCAACCAATCCGAGCAGTACACACACCAAACCGATAATCACGGTCAAAACGCCTAGCCAACGGTGGTAAAAAAAATTGGCTTCATCATGCGTGGCGTTTTCTGAAATCATTTTGTCCCAAGCTGGATAACCTTGGGTGTCCGCGAACGACCAACCCATGACGACAGTGATTACACTTGTTAAGGCGGCAACGACCAAACATTGAAACGCCGTCGTCTGACAACGGGCACCCAGAAAATAAGACAGGACAGCGCACGCCCCACCCATGAAGAAAAGCGCGATTGGGAAGTGAACCATCGCCGGATGGAAATAGCCAATAGCGCGATATAGCTTGGTCACGATGGATGACGCTTCGCCCGCCTGTGGCGGTGAAACTTCCTTGTTCGTGAAACGAAGGGACGTACCCACTGGCCACTCAGCACCTTCATCTATCCAAAGCTTGAACATTGCCAATTCCGGAGCTTTCAGCGGACCATCGGGTGGCATAACCAAACTGTCCTGCGATTGACCTTTCGAAGGCTGTGTCAAATAGTCGGTCCAAAGCGAACTCGAAGCAGCATCGCCTGGTTCGACAAACCCGAGCAACGCCTCGCGATCGGAAATTTCGAATCCGTTTTTGGCTTTCTCCCCTTCGTGACAGGACACGCACTTATCCAGCAAGATGGGTGCGATATCGGTAGCAAAATCCGTGATCTTGCTCGACTGACAAAACCCGATATGGCCTAGGGAAAGCGACAGGAGAATGAACAGAAACGAACTCAGGACAGGTTTCATAGTATTGGCGGGTAAGCGGACATGTCGGGCTCATAATCGCTTTGCACGATTTGGCTAATTCTGAGTCCGCTGTTGAGCGAACAACCACTGATAAAAATCTGGGTTGGCGTACGTCGCCGTCCAGCTGTCGTGTTGTACGCCAGGGTACTCCGTGTACTTGACGGGCGAGCCAACAGCCTTGAGCGCGTCGACCATTTCGCGAGACCGAGTCACCTTGACCACCGGGTCTGCTTCGCCGTGGAAACACCAGATTGGCAGCCTGGCGAACCGACTAACCATCTTGGGGTCACCACCGCCGCAAATTGGGGCGGCGGCTGCAAAAAACCCTTCGTACCTCGCGATAGCGTCCCAGGTCCCATAGCCACCCATCGATAAGCCTGTGATGTAGATTCGGCTTCTATCGACCCCAGCCGATTCGACCATCTCATCCATCAGCTCTTTAACGGAACGCAAAGATTGGCTAGCGTTTTCAGGTTGCTCGCTGGCTGGTTGAGACCAATCGACGTCGGACCATTTCTGTTCCTTTGGGCATTGAGGCATCACGACATAGCACGGGAACTTCTCCCGTCGGGTCGGATCCGCCAAATCCTTTGCAGCATGTTTGAGTGTGACCAAATTATCATCACCCCGTTCGCCCGCCCCGTGCAAGAACAAAATCATCGGGTACTTTTTGCCAGGTCGATAATTCACAGGTTTCAGCAATCGGTACTTCAGCGGAACTTGGTTCGACCCAACAAAATCGCGTGGTTCGAAAATTCGAGTCAACGGCTCTTTTTCTTCCTTGTCGTTGACTTTTGTTTCTTGGGCCATAGCCTTGGAGGACAACAAAGGGATTGATATTTCCAGTGAAATGACAAGAGCAATTGACGCAAGAAAGTACTTAGCCATTGAGGACCGTTCACGCATGGAGGACCTGACAATTCAAAGTTGGGTTTGGGCGCATGGGTTGGGTTTAACAATCAATGTATTGTAGCTTGGCAGCTCGATCGTGGCTATCGTTTGCTTGCTTTGTCTGAAGGCTTCTCGAACTGGCATCGGTACGGTACTCTGAACAATTGAGTTTTGGCCACATCGCGCGGCCTCGCGTTTCTTACGCTTTTCCACATAGAATGACCTGCTATGCCTACGATTCGACAACTGCCGATAGGCTTGGTTAACAAGATTGCCGCAGGGGAAGTTATCGAACGGCCTGCAAGCGTCGTCAAGGAAATGCTGGAAAACAGCATTGACGCTGGCGCAACGCACGTTGAATTGGTCGTGGAGGGTGGCGGGATTGAACTGATTAGGATCAGTGATAATGGATGCGGTATCCCTGCGGATCAGCTGGAATTGGCCGTCGCACCGCACGCCACGAGCAAACTTCAGTCCAGCGACGACCTGTTCGATGTGCAGACATTAGGCTTCCGCGGTGAAGCTTTAGCATCCATTGCCGAAATCAGTCATCTGACCCTGCGCAGTCGAACCGGAGAAAGCGATAGCGGTTACGAATTGTGCGTTAAGGGTGGCGAAAAAGAGCCAATACGACCTTGCTCGGCGCCCGTCGGAACCACGCTCGAAATCCGACATCTCTTTTTCAATACACCGGTTCGTCGGAAGTTCATGAAGACCTCGCAAACCGAGATGGGGCATGTGACCGAAGCGTTCACGCGCATCGCTTTGGCATACCCTCAAGTTCACATGGTGCTTTCCAACAACGATCGAGTCCTGCATGATTTGCTACCCACGGATCGTTGGTCGGAACGCATTCGAGCCTTCTTCGGCGATGAAGTAGCGGATTCGTTGATCTCGATCGATCAACGCGACGAGCGGGTTGCGATCCATGGCTATGTCACCGACCCAAGCGTTTCACGAAGCAACAATCGCATGCAGTATCTGTTTTTGAACGGCAGATACATCCGGGACCGGTCTCTCCAGCATGCGCTGGGCGAAGCCTATCGGGGCTTGCTCATGGTTGGCCGCATGCCCGTTTGTTTTCTTCACGTTCAAGTGGACCCGAAGACAGTGGATGTCAATGTCCACCCCACGAAAGTCGAGGTCCGCTTTGAAGACAGCGGTGCTATCTACACCCGATTGCTGCACAGTCTGCGTCACAAATTCCTCAATAGCGATTTGGTCGCCAAAATACGCACTCCCACCTCTTCGCCAAGCGTCATGCCAACGCTGGCCGATGCGGCCATGCCCCTGACCACTTCGCATCAAGTTGCCAACCAAGGCGGAGGGGGCGTTGATCTATTGAATTGGGCTAAATCGAACGCGTCGGTTTCCATCCCGGATTTCAGGCCTTTTCAAGGCTCCAGCGGGCTCGGATTGGCTACCGCAAATCGGCCAACCGCCAGAATCGACGATCCTTTTTACACTCCAGATCCATCGCATTTCGAATTGCCCTCGGCCGCGACTCAAGGGCAACACCCGATCGACGAACGTGAAACACCAATTGCCAACGAGCCTTGGCGGATGGATCACGAAGCCAACGAAGCCGCCTTAGCTACGCAACAACATCGAGTCGCCTCAGCACCTGACATGGCTGGCTCGCACAAGCAACTCGGATTTCAGATTCACAATCGCTATCTGGTAACGCAGGATGAGTCGGGGATGGTCATCGTCGATCAACATGCGCTGCACGAAAGGATTTTGTACGAACAGATCAAAACCAAAGTCATGTCAAAATCTTTGGAACGCCAGCGATTGCTGGTGCCAGAGTCCGTGACTCTAACAGCCAACGAAGCCGCTGCCGCAGTGGATTGCCGGGAAACACTGGCGGAAATTGGAATCGAGGTAGAACCGTTTGGCGGCGATGCGGTCTTGGTCACCTCGTATCCGGCCATGCTGGCCAAAATGCATCCGGCAGAAATGCTTAGGCAAGTGCTCGAACCACTCATGGCTGGCGGCAAGAAACCTGACGCGCGCGATCTATTGGATGAACTGATGAACATGATTGCATGCAAGGCAGCCGTGAAAGCAGGCGATCGCCTTAGCCCAGACGAAATCACTGCCCTGCTAGAACAAAGACATTGCTACCAAGACACCCATCATTGCCCACATGGCCGTCCAACTGCGCTGTTCTTCTCGCGTGAACAACTCGATAAGATGTTCAAGCGGACGTGATCCAATGTCCCCTTTTGCTTCGCAAAAGTGCGTTTACGAAGCGCACTTTCGCAGAGCGAAAGGCGACAAACATCGCATCAACTTGAGGACATCGCCATGGCCAAGTCTTCTTGCCTGAGTTCCTCGATCAGAGGCCACAACTGGTCGACCTCTTCGGAAAAAAGATTGCCGACCAAGACGTCTGTAATGAGATTCTTTTTTTCCGGGTACTTGCGAACCAATCGCCCAAAATTCAGACCTTCGTAAAAAGCGCACACCAAATTTCGCATTCGATCCATGGCTTTGACGTACTCCGGCTCCCAGCTTCGCAAACGCAGTTCGCTAGGATCGTTGGCATCCAGAGCATCCGCGATGGAATCTGCGGCCATCGATGCTGAGGTGAGTGCCAGCATCACGCCCGAGGAGTACAGCGGGTCGAGGAAACCAAATGCGTCACCCACTAATACCCAGCCGTCGCCAGCCGCTTTTTTGGCTTTGTACGAGTATTCCTTTTGAGCCTTGTACTCTCCCTCGCGAACTGCGCCTGCGATCCGAGGCTGCACGCCTGGGCAACGAGCGACTTCCTCCATGTAGATCTTTTCGATGTCTTTGGTGGCTCGGTTCTTGAAAAGATAATCATATCCGGCAACAACTCCGACGCTGACGACGTCGTCGTGCAATGGGATATACCAAAACCAACCTTTCTTCTCTTGTGTTTGAATGACAATGGTTCCACCAGCGTCGATTCCAGGCTCGCGCTTTGCTCCCTTCCAGTAAGTCCAGATTGCCGCTTTCTTGAGTATAGGATCCCATTCCCTCAGATCCATTCGGTCCATGATGATAGACGATTGACCGCTCGCATCCACCACAACCTGCGATCGCACTTCTTTTTCGTCTTCCCCCTCCAACTTAACCTTCACACCAACCACCCGTTCTCCTTCGGTTAAGACGTCGACGACTCGGGCACCTTCGTAAACCGTCACGCCATGTTCTCGAGCGTTGCGGATCAACATATGATCGAACTCGCTACGCAAGACCTGCCAAGACTGAGAACGCTCGTGCGGGTCGTACTGGCTAAATCGAAATGGCTCGGATAGCTTTCCCTGTTCATTGATGAACTGGACTCCGTACTTCTTGGAGAAGTGACTTGCTTTCATCTTGCCCAACATTCCAAGACGTTGGATAACCGGATAGCAATACGGGATCAACGATTCGCCTATGTGGAATCTTGGAAAGTGCTCGCGCTCGTAGAGAGTCACTTGGAATCCACGTTGAGCCAGCAAGGTCGCAGTCGCTGATCCAGACGGCCCACCACCAATCACAATGACGTCACAAGTATCCATCGATTGAATCATCGTATTCTCCAAAGAAATATCACTCTGTTCGCTCGGCAATTGACCAAGAATCTCTTCTTCGCCTCGTATTATTGAACCGTTGCCAACGAATAATAGTCGTCTAAACAACTATTGTCTAGACAACAAATCCCGAAAACAATAAAATCGAACCGCTTTTGATGCTTTACAGCGTTTCCCGATTGGGGCAACAGCATCCTAGCCCAAGGCTGTGCTTTTCTGCCGCACACCCAAAAAAAACTCCAGGGCTTGTCGGTTGGAGTGGAAGGCGATTCGGGCTAGTATTTGAGGCGTCAATTCGGTCCACATCCAAGCCGAAACCTCGGAATCGTCGTGGGCGATTTCTTGGTCCTCGAACGCGCGCGCGGAAAAGAAGATGTCGAGAACGGGAAGCGCGATGCCTTGGTAGGAGTATGAATTGGGTGCCGTCATCAAGAAGTGCAGATTACCAACCGAAATACCAACTTCTTCTAGAATCTCGCGTCTCAAAGCGACTTCAGCTCCCTCGTTGGGATCCACGAATCCGCCAGGCATTCCAAGTTTTCCTAGTCCCGGTTCCTTGGCTCGCTCGATTAACAATACTTGCCCCATTTGGTTCGTGATCACAGCCCCCACGGCCGTGACTGGACCAAAAAAACTCGTGTGACCGCACGACTCGCATCGAAACGGACGTGCAGGAATGAGTTTTTCTCGTTTTGTGCCGCAAGCAGGGCAAAACCGATACGCCTGTGAAATTTCCATCTAGGGATTACCGTACCTATTTGACGTATTCGTGTGGTACACGCTTGGTTTGTGTAGCTGAGCGAGGCCCTCGCTCAGCTGTTGAATTCAACGAGCGAGGGCCTCGCTCGTCCACGGTTTGTGTAGCTGAGCGAGGCCCTCGCTCAGTGATTAATTCCAACGAGCGAAGGGCCTCGCTCGTCCACGATTACCGCGAGCAGGCTTGGATCGCGCTTTTGCGAGCCGCTTCGAATTCGTCCCCTGGCGTCCAGGACTGCATCGCATCTGCATTGGCCGCCATCCAACCCACGTGAAACAACAATTGAATGTCGACCACGGCTCCTGATAAATCCCAGTTCGGATCGTATTCATCTGAACGTTGGTGATAGTGCTTCTCCGTCCAAGCGTCCAACTGCTCCTTGCCCCATCCATCCGGTTTGCCGATCACGACATGACCAGAATGCAAATAGACACCTGGCACCCCTACCTTCGCCAACGAAAACTGATCCGAGCGATAGTAGAATCCCTTGCTTGGCTCGCGGTCCGGGACCACGATTCTTCCCTGATGCTTGGCAACCGTATCCACCAATTGATCCAGTGTGCTTTTGCCGAGTCCAATGACATTGACGTCCTTGGTTGGGCCAAGAAAATTGAGCCCATCAATATTG
Organism: Pirellula sp.; assembly: GCA_031372345.1. Classification (GTDB taxonomy): domain Bacteria; phylum Planctomycetota; class Planctomycetia; order Pirellulales; family Pirellulaceae; genus JBKCUI01. The sequence goes on along the minus strand of JANMLD010000303.1, from coordinate 22,832 downwards.
ACGACGGCAGACTGTTTGCCGTTAGGGATGGGGGGATGTTCGGCAAAGTACTTCGATCCCAAAAGCCCTTGCTCCTCAGCCCCGACCGCCGCGAACAAGATCGATCTTTTGGGTCGAACGCCACTTTCGGTGATCGCTTGGGCGATAGCCAAGATAGCGGCGGTCCCAGATGCGTTGTCGATGGCACCGTTGTAGATACTATCTCCACGGACATCGCGATCGACCGCCATTCCAATGTGGTCGTGGTGGGCCATGAACAAAACATGCTCGCTCGCCAACTTGGGATCGCTTCCAAGCAGAACAGCCAGCACGTTGGCGGTCGCCTTTTCTCGAATTTCGCATTCGATGGTTGTCGATAGCGTCACACCGAGGGGCACTGGTTGGAAATCTCTGGACTCGGCTTTCGCTCGCAACGCATCCAACTCGAAGCCCGCATGCGCCACGAGTTTTGCCGTTGCATCGTTGGTCATCCAGCCCTTCATATCCATTCGCGGTGCGGAGCTATCCTGAAGCTCGAACTGTTCGCCCGTCCAAGACGTTTCGATGACCGTGAATGGATAGCCAGCCGAGGGAGTTGTGTGAATGATAATCGCGCCCGCTGCACCTTGCCTCGCAGCGCTCTCGTATTTGTAATCCCATCGTCCGTAGTAAAGTCGTCTCGCTCCGCCAAACAATTTAGGATCCGATTCCGGATCGTTGTTCATCATCAGCAAGATTTTTCCTTGGAGGTCTTTTCCTTTGAAATCATCCCATTGGTACTCCGGAGCTTGGATGCCGTACCCTACGAAAACAATCTCGGCGTGGTTAACATCGATCTTGGCCTTCGGACGCCCCGCCACCGCAATGTAATCCTTGAAGTACTGAAACTCGATCGGGTTGGATCCATTTTTCGCGGAGCCGATCGACCAAGTTTTTGCGGCGACGGATGTCAAACCCAGCATTGGGAATTTCTGCCGATAGGAGTTCAGCGACTCGACAGGAGAAAGCCCCATGCGCTTGAACTGCGATTCTAGGTAGAGTTGGGCAATCGAGTCACCTTTGGAACCAGGTCCTCGCCCTTCGAGCAAATCGTCGGCCAAAAACCTTAAGTTGCCGTGCAGGACGTTTTCGTTGATTCGATTGGCAATTCCGATGGCTTCACCGTCGATCGCGGGTGATTGGGACACCTGCTGCCCGAGGGAAACAACCGACCAAGTCACCATTGCCATCAGGACGGCCAAATTGCTGATTGGTCCAATCCTTTGTGCGTTATCCACTGAAAAACTCATGAGGTTTACTCTTTGGCTAATAGTTCTACGATCTTGTCTTCAATCTTTCGGCCCCGTATATGGATGCCCGCAACGTTCCCGTCCTTGCCGATGATTGCAATAAATGGAATAGCAGAAATCCCGATGTCTTTGGCCAAGGGCGTATCGAACCCGACGGCGTCCGGTTTGCTGGAAACGTAGGTATTCCACAATACTTTCTTCGACGCCAAAAACGTATCGAGCGCTGGCCGCTCCTCATCCAAATTGACACTGATGACTTCAAAGCCGTTTTTGTTATGGGCTAAAAAAGCCTTTTCGATATTCGGGATCTCTTGCAAGCATGGACCACACCAAGTCGCCCAGAAGTCGACGAGGACAACCTTTCCTTTGTACTGATCCAAGTCGATTGGTTTGCCAGTGGTATCAACCAATTCACTCAGGTTCAGCGGTTTGTTTAGAACTGCGAATCGACTTAAGAACTGCTTGCAATTGCGTTCCAGCTCTTCCTTGGCGTCAGGATCCTTTAGGTTTTCGATCTGTGTTTGCGCAACCTCGATCATTTCCTTGGCAATCAATGGGCGTCCCGAATACTCCACTTTGATGGCTATTTGAACCAAGAAAAAGGCGGTCCAGGGAGACGGGATTTTGGCCATGAGCGCGTCAACCAACGCCCTTGCTTTCACAGGATCTTGGTCTTCTTTGGAGTCGGCTTGCATCAAGGCACCGACCTCATTCGTCTCTTTGAGGCGGCTCGCGTGCATTTCCCAAGCACTGAGTGCCATTTGGGGTTCTGGGTTTTCGCGAAACCCTTCTTCTATTTTCTTGGCCAATTGCAATGCGGCATCGTCCTCGGAACGTTTGGCAAGCGATTCAACGGCTTGTATCAATGCGTTTAGATTGGTGGCTGTCAGATCTTTCCCACCGGAAAGTATCGTCGTCGCAAACGCAACTAGCTCATTGGATTTGGCGGTGCCACTTTCGTAATCGCTGACTAGAAGACTCAACGCAATCGATTTGGATTGTTGGGCAACACGTTTGTCAGCATTTTCCATTTCCTTGATTGCCAACTCACGCAGCGAATCCGATGCGGCGATATCGCCGAAGCTTGCCATCTGCGAAAACGCTTCGAGTTTCCCAAGCATAGATGCAGCCTTCTCGTCCTCATTGGCTGCTAGTTTTTCCAAGCGCTGCGACGCTTCCAATTTCATGCGAGACAATCGCATCCCCTGTTCGAGCAATACTTCGTTCGTAAGCATCTTCTTGCGACCGTCCGCTAACAACTCCATGACAGCCCGTGAGCTGGTGTTAAGAAACTCCATCAATGGCTTGCCGCCATTCAAGTCACCGAGCTTCAAGGTCATGTACAACTTCGACGCGATTTTTGGATCCAGCTTGCCCGGTTGGAAGCTAGGCACCGCGGGTGCCGTCGGTAGTACCGTGGAATCACTTGAGTTTGCCGCGGAACTTGACGCGGCCGCATCTGTCGACTTGGGACCTGCCGAGAAAGGTTTTGCCTCTGTTTCTTTCGCGGGCTGATAGCCGCTGGTCGCGGCCGAGATCTCCTTCGGTTCCGTTGGCCCACAGCCCGTTAGCAGTATTCCGGCTGCGATAGCTAGCAAATATATCAAAGCCGCAGCCGATTGGCGTTGCAGCGGGTGTGATGGAGAGCGTTCGAAATCCAGGGACATGGTCTTTTTCCTCATAATTCAACGGGTTTGAATTATGGTAGCTTGACCTATCTAGCCTTTGCCTGCAAGTCCGAGTCTCAATCGGAGGTTGGACGCCAGCCACTCTCTTCAGCAGAGCTAACACGGATCGACTGCCCAGCGGCCGTTTCTTCCGCCGTAACTTTGTTCAATCCGCCGACATTCTGGAGTCGTTTGAAGTGATTGACACAGTCGTACCCCCAGAGTACCGCGACGACGACGGCTGCCACCATCCCTACGAAGGGAGCGTTCAACGTCAGGCCATTGAACATGAACAAGGCGGCTGCGGAGGATACGGCCAACGCCGTTACGCCCAGTTTCAGGAAAAACGCGGAGTTGGTGCGGCGGATATCGCTCCTGGAAATGGCACGGCGAGCATTGGTGTTTGCGAGTTCCCGGAGGGCAGCTAAATCATTTCGCTGCTCTGGAGCTTGCTGCCGCGGCACGAACAACTCTTCACTTAATTTTTCTTCAGGTAACGAAAGTTCCAAATCCGGTTTGTCCAAGCCCATGGAGGCCGCAATCCGTGATCGTGGTTTGGCTGGACCGGTCGGACTTGGCGTTGTCGGTGCTGATTTTATTTCCGTGGGAGCATTTTCCGCTCCACCTCGGACCCGATGCAACAGCCTTTGCATGTAATCCTCAATCGATTCTTCTTCGTCCGATCCTCGCTTTTCCAAATTAGCACCCGCACTCGCGGTCGGGCTGCGCGACTCCATGGTTTTCTCCTCGACCGTGCCAGAATGATCGGCTTCATATCGTGAGTCAATCGAGTCGTTGGTGTCAGTGGACTCGTCTGCCATTTGCTCGATTGGCTCGTCCCGATACTCGATGGGCTGATCCCGATAGAGGTGTCGCAACGCATCCGGGAAATGCGGTTCGCGCCCCTCCGATTCCAGACTATCGCCTAATTCTTGACCGTCCTGAACCTGGCAAGTTGGCTCGACTTCTGCTGGAGATTCGTCCTCAAACGTGTTTCGTTCGATGGAATCGGGGACGCGATTTTCGAAGCCCTCTTTTGGCTGATTGCTGTACCTTTGCGACCAGCTGCTTGACGTCCTCAATTCGCTGGACGGATTCGATGCTCCTCGACGGTGGTCCGCGTCGACCAACATGCGTTGCAATCGTTCGGAAATGGAATCCAAATTGGAAGTGGAGGATTCCACTGGTTGGTCCAGTGGCGGAATGTTTTCTAGCGGCGCGGATTCATACCCAATGTCCGAATAACTGGTGAGGTCGGGGGCCGAAAAAGACGCGAAATTGGATTCCGATTCCAAAAGTACAGCGGATTCTTGTGCGTAGGACGGATTTGCTGCCCACTCAACGTCCGATGCTTCCGGCGCATCTTGTTTGAACCAAGCCGGCAACTGATTGTGGTCCGCAACAACTTCGTTTGTCCTAGCAGGATAGTTAACCTCATCCGATGGGACTTCGTAGTTGACCGCATCGTTGGATTCTATGGGTGAGTCATACGAAATCTCTGAGTCTGGATCCATCTCTGAGTCTGGATCGATCTCTGAGTCTGGATCGGATTCAAGGGCAGCCTGCTCGGAGGGCTGTTCCGAGGGCTGTTCCGAGGGCCAAGATTCAATAAGAAGTGCGAACTTCTGCTGAGCGGAGTCGCGTTCGTCTTCCAAATGCCTCAGCTGAGCATTCAGCTCCTGAATTTGTATTTGAGCCCGTTCCAGCGACTGAGCCAATTGATCATCGCTGATCGAGCTCTGCGATGCTTCCCCTAATTTGCTCCTATAGGTGTGATCGAGGGCCGACTCTGGAACTTCTGAATCATTCGGCGATCCCTGGTCTTGATATTCGGAGGCCTGGTAGGCGAGGGCTATTTCAGAACGCAAGACTTGAACCGCATCGATCAGTTCGTTCCGATGTGAAATGACTTCATTGAATCGAGCTTCGATCACTTCTTGTTCTCGGCCGGCTTGAGCGACCAGTTCGTTGAGCGAACTCGTATGCTTACTCGTTGCCTCGTTGAATCGATTCAATTGTTCATCGATTGCCCCCAATCGGCCTGTGAATTGGTCCGCAAGGTTGGTAAACAGCGATTGCTGAGTACCCGTCTGATTGTTCAGTTGCTCATCGAGTGCATGGAATCGGTCCGAAAACTGGTCTGCCAAATGGGAGATCAACGATTGATGAACACCCGTCTGATTGTTCCATTGGTCGTTCAGGTTGGTAAACAACTTTTTTCCGAACACGTCGATTTCCTGGGTTACGGATTCGACGATGGATTCATTCGCGCTCTTGGCTTCCGATCCCAAGGACGCATGCATCTTATCCAACGATATCTGCAACGACTCCAAGAGTCGCTCGATGGTTTCCAATCTGGCCGACGCGGCAGAGTCGACTTGGGTTTCGTTCACCCCAATAGGGGTCGCAATCGGTTGGGTCTGCGAGCTGTCGACGCTTAGGCTCGACAACTCTTGAATCAGCGGAGTCGGATCTTTGCACATTCGGGCTGCATGATCGAGCAAATTCTCGGCATGAACGACTGTAGCCAAAACCCCGATCGACGGATGGATCACCAATCGAGATTGGCCAACCGCAATTTCTGTTGGCTGATCGATCAGCCATTCCCGAACGTGTCGATTGGAAATGAGAGTTGGCCCGACAGACCGCAACAACGTGTGCTTCTTGCCGAAGATCAATACGACGTGTAGCGGAGCTACTCCTGTGGACGTCAGTTGGACACTGCAGTCCGAGCCGGATCCAAGTGTGCAACGCGGGCTTCTAATCCTCCAAGACTTTACAATCTCCCCAAACTCTCCAATCAGATCGATCTGCCCGATTGCGGCATCGATTCCGGCGGACCGACTTTGTTGAGGAAGTGATGGTGCGAGGTTTCGCATTTGCTTTGCTGGGGAATGCGGTCTTAAATGGAAAGCGATAGACAACCAATTGCCTCTATCGTCTCCGGTGATTGAGATTCTTGCCTAAAAGCCAAAAGCGCCTGGTTTTGACGACTTTTTCGTTAGACATTTGAATCCTCGCGAAAAACGCAAGGGAATTCAGAAATTTTTCCGCGAAAATATTGCAAATAGATACCGTGTCGCAAATCCTTTGCTGGCAAATAATTACGAATATTAACAGCCCGCTTAGCCCTTTTTGATACCGCCAAAACGCGACTTAACAAACAAAAAACGAACGCTTTCTAGTCGAATGCGTACTATAGTTCATCGCAGCCAGTACCCTTCGTTTGGAGGGGGGGCCAAAAATTTGTCGCGGAGAAGCAACATGTCACGAAAAGAAGCCTTATCCAAACTGAGGGATGTTTTATTGCTACGTCGGGAAGCATTGCGAAAAGCCCTCGACGGTGACTTGAGTATGCTTCAATCACTCTCCCAGGATGGTGGAGACGTCATTGACGCTGCGATGGACACTGCTCAGGACGAAATCAGTAGCCAACTGGTCGAAGTGGAAAGCCGTGAATTATCCCAGATCGAGGAAGCGTTGAATCGACTTCGCGATGGCCACTATGGTGAGTGTGAGCAGTGCGATAAACCGATTCCGCTAGCTCGGCTCCAAGCGGTCCCCTACGCTACCTCTTGTATTGAGTGTGCACGCAAGCAAGAAAAGTACTCGCCGCGCTTCACGACCGGCATGGGCGATTCTTCGCAAGCGTCCAACGCCTCGATTTAAGTGTTTGTCGCCTTTTGCTCCGCAAAAGTGCGTTAACGCAGCGAACTTTCGCGGAGCGAAAGACGACAAAACGCCGCAGCTGGCTGCTTCGTTATTAGTTAGAGCTCAAGTTGGATTACGTCGTGGGAAAAAAGCGATTGCTCATTGTCCGCGATTAACGGGACGCCATTGGGATTCGCTCTTGGGGTCACCCCTCAAATCCCTAGAACCACCGAGAGAGAATGGATCACCCCGATTCCCGGATGTCAGCTGCCCACTGGTGGAGGGAAGGGCGTCAGGCAGCCCACCCCGTTGGATCTTAACAGGGGTTCTTCCAGTTGACCGCGATGACTTGGCATCGGATAGATTATTAATGGTCCCTCGGTCCCCACGAGCATCTCCAATCGTCAATTCCGAATCGGTTCTGCTTCGATTCATATTGCTGGCTGTGCTCCGACTTGAAGTCCCGGCTTGGTTGCGTGCAACTTGTTTTTCGCTTTCCGCTAGCCTCTGCTCCAGCTGGCCATTGCGCACTTCAAGCTCTTCGGCACGTTTTTTTTGAGCACGGAATTCCGCGAGCAGGCGATCACTTTCGAGCTGATACTGGCGCATCGCTTGGCCACCAGGAAATCGTTGGCAGCCAGTCAACGCAATGCAGAATGGTAGTAGGACAATCGCGAAAGTGAGTGTTTGCCACAGGGGTCGGCCCATAATCTTGCGGAGGATCGCTTTGCTAGTCGATTTTCGGCTTGCCATGTGTGGGAAAAATAAATGCAATCAAAGTCGATGGAATGCGCGAGACTCTTTTTGTTCTCACACAACTCTATTGCATAGCAAATCCATTGCATTCGATGTAAGCCCAAACTGTCGAGAACAACCGCTGATTCACGGCACGGAGTGCCGTGATACACTAGATTGCATTCGATGAAAGCCCAAACTGGCGAGGGCAACCACCTATTTTGATTGCAGGATACTACTTTTGGCCAAAGCAAAACACACTTCCCTTTTCCGTTGCGATAATGAGTCTATCGTCGGCGATGGCTGGCGAGGCGAGGATTTGGCCAGACATCTGGTACGACCACGTTTCCTTACCGGTCTCTAAATCGATTGAATATAGCATGCCGTCCATGGCACCGATCCAAGCCCTACCGCCACAAATGACTGGCGAACCCTCTGTCCGCTTTTTAAGAACGGCTTCCCAAAGGACCTTTCCATTACGCAAATCGACCCCAAGAACGCGGCGATTCCGTGTTGCAATTACGGTGATTCCGCTCAGTTGTCCGTTTTCGAATTTGCCCAACGTTGCTGGCGATGATCTGATATCATTGGATTGCGAGTCTTCAGCAAAGGTCCAGAGGATCTTCTCGGTCTCAACATCGATCGCAAATACGACGCCAGGTTGCGTTGGAACGATAGCGATCTTGCCAATCACACTCGGTGTGCTTAATGTCGGCGCTTGGAGTGGAACGCCATCTCCGGTTGATTCACCCTTGATCAAATCGATTTTGTGCAATTTACCATCGCATCCACCCAGCAAGGAAAAAGTCTTCCAAATCGTTGGCGATGATCGCAATTGATCGCCAGTAGCAAATTTCCATTTCGGCTCACCTGTCTTTAGATCCATAGCGAACATCGTGCCCCCTTCACTTGTAAGGAGAACGTTATCTCCATAGAAGTTTCCACCGTTGGCAACTTGCTGTTCGATTTCGTGAGCCCAAACCTCTCTGCCGGTTTTCGCTTCCAAGCAATAGACCATGCCGCTGTAGTCGCCGATGACGATGAAGCCTTGGTTGGCCGCTGCCGAAGTGACAAAGCCATCCTTCTTTTTTACGGTCCAAACAGCTTTTCCGGTTTGAAGGTCAATCGCATGAATGGTGCCTTCAAAATCGCCAACGAAGACTTTCCCTTCATAAATGATAGGTGTTCCCTCGAATCCAGATTTGTCCGATTCCGTCTTGTATTCCCACAGAACGTCGGGCTTTGCTGGAAGCGTACTGTCCGCCGTCGCAATCGAAGCCGAATTTCCTCTTCCGACCGGCCAATCGCTGCATTGTCCGGTAACGACTAGGATCTGCCAAACGCATACCCAAAAAATCGCAACCGCAAAGGAACGAAATGCAGTACGGCCTCTCGAAAAAAACTTTTTTAGAATGGACATGGATTGATATCTCTTTAAGGAAACAGTCCGGGGTATTTCTTGAGAATCTTCAGTGAAAGCTATCCTCCCAAAAAACTGAAGCCCTCATTATATAACGATTTTGAACAAAAAAAGACAGTGCTGAGTCTCGTCCGACAGTCGAGCCGTCTGAGCAATGGCAATGGCGGGTGCTGCAAACAAGCTGTCCCGCCAGACTCAGGTCACCACTCGAACCGTGTGCAGATCCGTATCCACAGCGCTGATCGGGCATCGTGAGCGTTTTACCGCCGCCAACAATTCGATCGTATCTCGATTGAACCGTTCCCCGGGCATCATCACAGGAATTCCCGGCGGGTAGGGTGTTATGATTTCGCCTGAGATGCGATCGAGCACCTGTTCCAACGGAAGCGTGCTATGTTTCGAATAGAAGGCATCGCGTGGCGTCATGACCCTCTCGGGAAGTCGTCCTGATGCCCGTGCCGCTAAGTCGTTCACTTCTGTAAGGTCTTCTTGATGTGGCGCTTTCTGATTGCTTAAGGCTTGAAGACCGTGCGTCAGGTGATCGATATCTTCCGGGATGCTGCCAAGGGTCAAGATACAAAGCAAGTAGCTGGGGCCGGAAAGTTCCGGTTGTACACCGTACTCGCGATTGAGAAACCGCTGTGCGTCGGAACCCGGCCATCCCGTTCGAGTCGTGTCGATCAAGAGTTTTGTCGAGTCCAACGCATAAAAACCGGTTCCCCTGCCAAGTACATGCTCTGGACCGAGCAAATCGAACCCGTCAATGGATTTGATTTTGGTGCGCGCGAAACCAGCTAGCTCATGCATATAAGCCAATCGAGTTTTCCCCTCCTGCACCATCTGGCGGCGAGCAAGATCAATGGAGGCCATGATGGCAAAGTTTGGGCTCGTCGTTTGCAGTGCCTGCAGTGCAGCCTGAACTCTTGCATGATCGACTTTCGTTCCACAAAGATGGAGTACGGCCGCTTGACTTAGTCCCGATAAGATTTTGTGCGTCGATTGAACGATGATGTCGGCACCAGCATTTTCAGCCGCAATAGGATACCCCTGACCGAAACGGAAATGCGGTCCGTGGGCTTCGTCCGCGATCAATACGATGTCGTGCCGTTTGCAAACCTCAGCGATGGCCGAAAAATCGGCGACGGTGCCGAAGTAGGTTGGATTGAGTACGATCAAGGCTTTGGCCATGGGGTGCGTTGCAATGGCTTTTTCAACGGCAGTGACGGGTAAGCCATGACTGATGCCAAACCTTGCATCCCATTGAGGAACGAGCCATTCTGGAATTGCACCGGAATGAATGATGCCAGCGATCACGGACTTGTGCGCATTTCTTTGCACCAACACGGTGTCGTTCGGACCAGCCACGGCCATGACTGCAGCCATGTTGCCGAGGCTTGAGCCACCGACCATGAGGAAGCTTCGGTCCACTCCATAAGCGTCCGCAACCAGCACTTCGGCCTCTCGAATAGGACCTGTTGGGCAATGCAGCGTGTCCGTATCGGGCAAATTGTTTAGATCAAAAATCCCGAGCGAGCCGCTGAGTTCCGACGGCAAGCTTCGGCCTCCCTTGTGACCAGGGCAGTAAAAGGGTGCGACTAAGCGTTGACGAAAGTTTTCCATACTTTCGAAAAGCGGTGCTCGGTCATGGTTGCAACTAGATAACTTCGGTGCATGGGGATCGGCTAAAAGCATTTTAGGACACCGCACGGATTTGTCGTGAATTGCAGAGCTCATGGCGAATGGCTTCTTCCAATATGCCCAGACCTAACAGCAAATGTTCTTTGGCGATATTCAATGGTGGAAGGATTTTTAGGGTTGAATCCTCGCGACCGCACCGTTCGATGATAAGGCCATTCTCGAAGCAGCGCCTCGACACACTTTTTGCAAAATCACTCGAGCCTACTTTGGAAAGGTCGACACCCCAAATGAGTCCGAGCCCACGGATTTCGATGGCTGGGTCCATCGAAACGATACGCGTGACCAAGAACTCCTCGACAATTTTTGAGCGTTCCTCGATTTGATCCATAAAGGTATCGTCTTTCCAAAGCTGCAGCGCCGCCGTGGCCGCCACAAATGCCAACTGATTTCCGCGAAACGTACCGGTATGTTGGCCCGGTTTCCAGCAGTCCAGCGATCGTCGCATCAAGACCAGCGACATCGGCAATCCGTAACCTCCAATCGATTTGGAGAGGCATACAATATCGGGGATGATCCCAGCTCGTTCAAAGGAAAAGAAGGTCCCCGTTCGGCCACAGCCTGCTTGAACGTCGTCGACAATCAATAGAATTCCAAAGGTATCGCAAAGTTGGCGCAAACGCTTAAGCCATTCGGTGGGTGCAACAAAAATCCCACCTTCGGCTTGAACGGTTTCAAGAAGGATCGCCGCCGGAAGTTCGACCCCAGAACTGGAATCTCGGAACAGGGACTGCAAAAGTTCAAGGCCATTGGTCACCGCAAACGGACCCACGGGATACGGGCAGCGTACGACAAAAGGGAGTGGCACACCAGCTGCAGCCCGGTGTTCTTGGTTTCCCGTAACCGCTAAACATCCGGCTGTCATTCCATGCCACCCACCCGTGAACGAAACGACGTTGATTCGTCCCGTGGCCATGCGAGCTAACTTCAAGGCAGCTTCAATGGCATTCGCGCCGGTTGGACCGCAGAATTGAACTTTGTAGTCGAGTCCACGGGGCAGTAGGACATGATCCTGGAATGCTTGCAGGAATTGTCGCTTAGGAACGGTGTGCAAGTCCAATCCCTGCATGATTCCTTCGTCCTGAAGGTATTCAATCAATTGATGGCGAATGAACTCCGGATTGTGTCCGTAGTTCAACGCCCCTGCGCCGGCCAGAAAATCGACATAGCTTCGCCCATGTTCGTCAAAAAGCAGGGCTCCCTTCGCTTTCGTAAACACTGTAGGAAAGGAACGGCAGTAAGTGCGAACATTCGATTCCAATTCGTCAAAAACCGCCGTAGGCGAAGCGTTTTTAAGGCAATTGCAGCTATCCTTTGGAAAACCGGCGGTCGCTGCATTGCCGAATTCAGTAGCTACATTCATGTTTTGATTTCCTAGCAAAAGTATTACGTGGAGAAGATGTCGCGGCTAGGTTTTGATATTCTGTTTTGCCGAACGAACACGGGGGAAAGATACCCGAAAAACTCAACCAATTGTATTCATGCAACCCTTTGGACTCGGTGGAAATGTTGGGATTGCAGTTGGCAGGAAGATTTTCGGGTAGAAAATTTCCGGACATGGCATAGGTAAAAGCAAATTCAGACATCGGATGCACCCTTGCAGTGATTTGCACAGCTGGACGGCAAATCACTATGCAGTTCACCGGCGTTGACCATCAAAATTCCGATTATGGCCATCGCCAGCCCTGTCCATTCCCGAAGGGTGAGGCCATGTTAGCTTCCGTCAGGTATACTTTACGAAGCGTCTAACTAAATTGAAATTCACACGACTGAGGTATGAAATGCCGTTGTACGAATATGAATGCAAGAATTGCTCAGAGCAAGTCGAGATTCTAGTCGCCAATCTAAATGCAAAGCCGGATTGCCCGGAGTGCGGCTCTAAGAAATTATCCAAATTGCTGAGCGTCATTGGTTCACCCGTCGTCGGCGACAGTGCGAGTGCCTCAAAGGGTCGTAGTCAAGAGCCTGGCGATTGCGGTAGAAGCCAGTGCGCAAGCGGCGGATGTATGTTTGGAAACTAGAATCCGTTTCCCAAATTTGGTTTCGAAATCTCCAACTGGACCTAAAGGGTGATCGTGTGCGCAGTGCAGTCAAGTTGATTTGTCTTTGTTTGCTTTTGGTTCAATTGGTTGGCTGCAGGGGTTGCTCGCAGTCAAAACCACCCAAGGAAACCGCCGAAGAAATCGAAGCAAAGAAGAAGAAACAACGGCTCGTAGGAGACGAACTGAAAGCCATGCCTTTTTCGGTTGAGATCCCTGGCAGCACGTTGAAGCCAAATCACTGGTATCAAGCCAATCAAAAACTCAAAGCCAACTTTTCGGACGAGTCGTTGACAGCTGCCCTTTCTGTCCAAAATCGCGAAAAGCAGAACGCTCCGTTCGGCCCAGGACAAGCGTCCATCGAGTTCACTCGGAATGTTTCACTGGCAGTCGGGCAGGAGAAAAACGTTCAACTCAAATTCTTTCAACCCGAAGTGCCAGTAACAGGCGATGAACTGACGAAGAATCCTTCTTCGTTGAGAGTGTTGTACTCTCAACGAGGGATTGGAGCGCCCGTGCTTGAAGATAATTTTCTTTGTCGTGTATTCGCAGGCTACCAGTACAACTTAGTGACGCTCAGCCGCGACCCATCGCGATACACGTTTTGGCGCGCCCTCGACTGTATCATTTGGCCATCGAAACAGCGCATGTCGGATGAGCGAATCTCCCCACACCGCATCATCGACCTCAACGAAGATGAGGTCGCGACGCAATTTCCAAATCGGCTTTACGCGATGACATCGATCTCGCATTTCGTGATCAACGATTCCTCGGTTGCGATCATGTCTTCTGACCAACAGCAAGCCCTTCAGGACTGGCTTTATTTTGGAGGTACGATCATCTTGAACGGGCCGGAGGCTACCGGTGGAATTGAGTCAAGCATGATGAAAGAGTACACACCGCTCCTGCGAACGATGAATTCTATTGTCACCGAGGACGAAATCAATTCCTTGAACGACACCTGGTCTATCAAGCAGATTCTCGGTGAGAGGGTTTTGATCGCGCCGGCTAAACCGATCCCGAAATTAGCGGGTGAACTGGCAGTGGGGGCTCAATGGGTCAAGTACGTGGCCACGAGCGGCGAAATCAAGTCGCTGGAAGGGCTTGTGGCGGAGAGGTTGGTCGGTCAAGGACGAGTGGTAATGACGACTTTTCCGATGAGCGACATCGCGTTCCTTCGGTGGCCGTCCTACAGTTCGTTTGTCCACAATGCAATCCTTGCGAAACCGCATCGAGATCCGTCAGCTGGTCTCGAGGCAGATACGAAGTTCGCCGATGAATTTGAAGGTTCCGAGATGAATCCGCTTTTTTCGACGCGACTGCGAATGTGGGCGAGGGACTTGGACGAATCGACCACGCGTAAACTTCCTCCTTTAACTAAGAAAGGTAACGAAACACCTGGGAAAGGCAACGAAAACCAAGTCGCAGCAGAACTGCCCTACACGCACAGCTCGGCCGAAATCTCAAAGCTAAAGCGGACGAGCCTAGGGGCCTGGAATCCCGAATCCACGGTGCTGGTCAATGCTCGACAGTGCCTGCAACAATCGTCCGGGATAACCGTTCCGAAAATCAACACCATTATCAAACTTCTTTTAGGCTACTTAATCGTATTGGTTCCAGTCAACTGGCTGTTTTTCCGGCTTTTCGGACGTGTGGAGTTGGCATGGGCAGCCGCTCCCGTCATCGCCTTGGTCGGCGCCTATGTCGTTGCCAGAAGCGTCCAGCTCGACGTCGGCTTTTCGAGAAGTCAGACAAGTTATGGATTTCTTGAAGTGCATCAAGGCTATCCTCGCGGTTTGTTTTCCAGTTACACGGCCTTGTACACATCGCTGTCAACCAATTATCGGGCTGTGTACGAACAAGACACCGGTGTAGTCCTCCCGTTCGCCTCCACCTCAGGCAATAAGCGATCTCGAAGCACAATCAGCCAAATCGACTATTGGTACGCGGATGACGCAGGAGCTGGCATGCAAAGCGTCCCTGTCCTTTCTAACACGACCGGCTTGTTTCAAGCAGAAGAGATGGTGAACTTTGCAGGCAAGCTAACCGCCGACTTCGATAGCGACATGAAGTCTGTCGAAATCAAAAATCGCCTTGGCTTCGCCATCAATGAAGCAGGAATTATTGGCATTGATTTAGAAGGAAAGCTTGTTAGCGGCTGGCTCGGAACTGCCGGAGATGGAGCTGTCAAACGATGTGAACTTGAAATTCGGGAGACAGACAATCGATGGCGAAATGAGTGGGACCGCAATCCTATCCTTGGTCGGCCAACGTACATGCGGGCCGAGGATGGAGTGTTGTGGACCGAACAAGATCTTCAAGATGAGTTGTATCTAGGCCCCATGCTGGAGGATCTGTCGAAAAAATATCCGCTGACACCTGGGGAATTCATCGCGTTGGGCTGGTCGGACCAACTATTAGGTGACCTTGCAATTACGCCTGTTGCGAAGCAAAAGAAAATGCGAAGCATTGTGCTTCTGCATTTGACCGCCCCCAAATTAACGACCGTTAAGCCGGACAAGCGAATCTTTGCGAAAATCGTTGAGGAACCCGAATAGTGCGATAGAAAACTGCGATAGTGCACTAGGGCGAGTGGCCGAGTGCAGTATCCCAACCCGAAGCGTAAGCGAAGGACAATTTCACCGTTCCCTCACTTACGTATCGGGTTGTGATAGGTAGTTTTCAGTATCGGGTTGTGATAGGTAGTTTTCACATCGCAGCTCGCCTAGGAACGGGGATAGTGCACTAGAAAACGCGGGGCGATGCCCACGCGGTTAAACGAAGCAGCGCGGCGGGGACCGCCGTGCCATGCTTGTTGACAAGAACCTTTAGAACTAAGCCTTTTTGGCGGCGTCGTAACGTTTGGTTACTTCGTTCCAATTGACCACGTTCCAAAACGCAGCGATGTAATCTGGGCGGCGGTTCTGATACTTGAGGTAATAGGCATGTTCCCATACGTCCATGCCGAGAACTGGAGTCCCGTCAATGCCGGCAACCGCTTTTCCCATCAATGGGCTGTCTTGATTGGCGGTGGAGCCAATCTCAAGCTTGCCTTTGTTAACCACCAGCCATGCCCAGCCGCTGCCGAAGCGAGTCGTTCCAGCAGCACCAAATTTCTCCTTAAATGCATCGAAGCTGCCGAATGTTGCTTCGATGTCCGCCAGCAATGCACCGCTTGGTTTGCCACCGGCATTCCAGCCAATCACTTGCCAAAAGAAAGAGTGGTTGACGTGACCGCCAGCATTGTTGCGAACGACCATTCGCTTGTCTTCGGGAACAACGCTCAGATCTTTGATGAGTTCTTCGGCACTCTTGGATTCAAGCGGTGTGCCTTCAACTGCTTTGTTCAGATTGTTGATGTAGGCCTGATGGTGCTTGGTGTGGTGAATCTCCATGGTTTGCGTATCGATGTGCGGTTCCATGGCGTTGGACGCGTAAGGTAATGGTGGCAATGTATGGGCCATGAGAGCTACTCCGGAGGGAAAATGGTGGCTTCGCGTTGGAAACAAAACGAAATCGGAACGGATTCGCAGTTTCTAACCATCCGCTGCGACTCAATAGTGTACGCAACCTTGAGCCTTTGGCCAGAGGCGGCCAGACCTGGATAAACTGGTTCTTTCAAGTTGTCCCCCCATAACTTGTTGCAAGTCATTTCAAAAAACGCTAAAGTTTTGTTCTAATTCACTCCAATTCGTGCATTTCCTCACCTCAGTCGATCACCCTACAACCATGGCCAGCGTATTTATTCCATCGCAACAGCGAACGATTGACGATCCCGCCGAAATCTCCGAGTTTCTGAGGCCTTTTGGGATTTGGTTCGAACAATGGCAGGTTTCTGGACGCCTCAGTCCGACCGCTACCGACCAAGACATTTTGACAGAATACGCCCCTGAGATCGAACAGATCAAGAAAAAAGGTGGCTTCGTCACGGCCGACGTAATCAACGTCCATGCCGACACACCCAACTTGGACGCTATGCTCCAAAAGTTCAACAAAGAGCATACGCATAGCGAGGATGAAGTCCGCTTCACCGTTTCCGGGAAAGGGATATTTCACTTGGATCCCGAGGGAGGCCCAGTCTTTGGCGTCACCGTAAAAAGCGGAGATATGATCAACGTTCCGTGCGGTATGAAGCATTGGTTCAATCTATGCGACGACAGACATATTCGATGCATTCGATTCTTTGAGGATACCGCTGGCTGGACACCTCACTATGTAGAACAAGGGGTCCACACTGAGTTTAGCCCGATGTGTTTTGGCGGGAACTTTTTGCCCCCAAACAAACGCATCGAACCGATGATCCAACCGTAACTCCATGTCAATCGTTAAACTTCAGGCTCAATGCGTTTTGTTGGATATCGAAGGAACGATGTCTGATATTCGTTTTGTTTACGATGTCATGTTTCCCTACGCTAAGAACAACCTGGAGCGGTTCCTGGCGGAAAATTGGGAATCGCTGCCTGTCCAGGACGCTATTCGGACGGTTGCCAAAGACGCTCAGATTGCTTCGATCGACCAATGGCTTGGTCTGTCTTGGCAGACGAAAAAGTCAATGTCAGTCCCCAAGTTGTTGGAGCACTGCCACCTGTTGATGGCAACCGATAGCAAAGCCACGGGGCTGAAGTTACTGCAGGGTTTGGTATGGCAGTTCGGATTTGAAAGCGGAGCCCTGCGAGCCGAGCTTTTTCCAGATGTTCTTCCAGCCCTTGAGGAATGGAAAGCGAGCGGGATGGATTTGAGGATTTACTCCTCGGGTAGCGTGCTAGCACAAAAGATGTTCTTCAAGTACACCGTTCTTGGTGACCTCACCAACTTATTCAGCGCTCATTATGACACAACGATCGGGACCAAGAAGGAGGTGGCAAGTTACGAAAGGATTGCGGCTGAATCCCAATTTGATCCCACTGAGATCGTTTTTGTGACAGATGTGCACTCGGAATGGCTTGCAGCCAGCCAAGCGGGCATGCAAGCTGTTGTGAGCGTCCGGCCGAACAATGTTCCCCTACCTGCGGATTTTACCGGGCTTACCATCACAAGCTTCTCGCAACTCGATTTCTCGACTCCCGTTCGCTTGTCCGACACTTAGACATTGTTAGTATTACAACGCACTGGGGTAACTCAGAGGCGGATCTTGCGGGTTAGGAAAAATAGAAAACCCGCGTTCAACGATTTCCGCTTTTTTGGATGCTTTTTTCCATGATGGAACGGCGGTTGCTCTGTGATGAGCGTCTTAGATAGCCAACCGAGCGTGCAAGGATCGTGACGGAAACGATGATCCATAAACAATGGGCTATCACCTTAAGCGGATGTTATTGCCAGCTTTCGGTCGAGTGCCATGGAGGGGGTTTGATATGAATACTTTAGTTTCTTTTGTTCGATTTTGTTTCTTTTTGTTTGCTGCATCTTGCTCGAATTTTTCGATAGGCTTTGGTCAGGTTGCCTTCGATGTGAACCCGTTGGCGCCCGCTCGGGAGTCGAGTTCGATCGGTGTGATGAACCAACTACCCAATTCCAGGATGGTAGATGTGCAATTGGATGTTTCGGCTTTGTTCACGCCTGGAGACAGTGCCGTCGTTACAGAGTACACCGTTCGTATCGTGAGCCGACACGAGGATGTTCAGGTCGCGGACTACTCGCCTCGTACCGAAATGCAAAGCGATGTTTTCGGTGCGATGCAGATAAGCCAAGAAGGTGACCGAGTGCGAGAAGCAGCCATTCGTGGAGCAGGAGGATACCCAGGAGTGGGTTCAGGACAAGGCTACGCTTACTATCATGACAACGCGCATGAGACGGTGCACTATGCTAAGAAGCCGTCCATGGAATTGGTAAGTGCCGCAGGTACGTTGGAACGACGTCGGGGAGTCTATTTCAAAGTGCGACAATCCTCGCAAACGACACTGGAGGGGGCTCGCCCCTTTCGAATTGTTTTTGAAGTGCCCAATTCATGGCGTGCAGATTTGCTGGACGTTACCATTGAGGCCGCAGGGCTGGAAAACTCGCATTCCAAACGGACTCGCGTCCTTTCCACCCAACAATTTGTGGTAGCTCTGTATCAAGAGTACGACGAGAACGCCGCTTACGCCGCTACGAGATATGTTCGCCAACAAGAGAATCTAAAGCAGTTCGCTAAGACCTACGCCAGGACCATTGAACAGCGAAGCTATCCTACCCCAATCCACAAACTGGGTGCCAAGCTTGATATCTATGAACCGTCTATTCCGCAGCAGTGGATGGAATCGTTGATCTACCAACAAGGGGTATCGTACAACCTTACCAAGCTCTCGCATTTGCCCGTCGATGTGCGGGTCGCGATCATGAATTACTTGGATCAAAAGCACTTGTTGGAATCGATGTCAGGCACCATCCAGAATGCATCGATGGTATCTCGAGGGGTTTCCCAGGACTTCGTGCGGCGCTAGAGCCGAGCAGCAAGTTGCAATATCCCAACCCGACGCGTAAGCGAGGGACGATTTCGCAGGGCCCTCACTTACGTATCGGGTTAGGGTTGGTCGTTTCCGCATCGCCGCTCGCCTTAGAGCCGAGCAAGCAGTTCGGTCTTCTTGGCCGCAAATTCGTCTTCCGTCAGTGCGCCCGCGTCTCTCAGTTTGGCCAATCGTTCGATCGTGGAAAACACATCCTCATTAGACAACGCAACACCAGAATTCGAGACTGTCGGTTGCGTATCCTGGAGAATCGGCACGGGCATATGCTGCGGAACTGGCACCGAAACGTGAATGGGTTCTTGGGCCGGAATGGAACTTTGCAGGGGTGCTCCCACGTTGATGCCAGTCACCAAGGGTAGAGTTCGCAAATCCACATTGCCATACTGGCTCGTAAAACCAACGCCAGCCACGCCGCCCTGCTGTTGAGACACGCCACCAATGTTGTGGTCGAGGGTGTCGTAGATGGTAACGCTTTGGCCATCGGAGATTGCAAGTCGCCGCAAACCAGCGAAATAGGCATACCGATATTGGTTTTGACTGCCGCTCGTATTGGGTGCTCCCAGTTCGGACGGCCACCATTGGCCCCAGCTGCCTGCCCCTTGTCCAGCCAAGCCACCTCCTGGTTTTTGAGGCGGAGGTGGTGGAACAACTTGTAGGTTTTGGTCGAATATGGCACTGGATAGATCGCCGCAGATTCCGTCGACTTTGGACTTGAGTTGGTAGTTGAACATGTCGCCAACCATGGTCATGCCGCCACGCATCCACTGTCCACATCCCCCCAGTTCATAGATATTAAACTGGGCCATGGTACCGTTCCCTCGCAGGATCGAATCGAGCATGAGCGACACCGCTTCGTAGCTGGCGCTGTATCGGTTGGCTACGTCGTTTACCAGCTTTTCCCCTTGTTCCGTCCAACGCGACATCAAAATCTTCCGTAAAATGCTTGCCTCGAAAAATATCTGCGGAATGAAATATAAGCCAAAAGCGGCGAAAGCAGTAGCAGGATTCCAGAGGTTCCACCGGGAGAGCGGGGCTCCTGCCGAGCTGGCGCCTCCCTGGTTCGGCAGGAGCCTCAGTGTAGCACGGCACTCCGTGCCGTGACCCCGCGCCCCCCTACCCCAATGACCCTTTCCTCCCGGTGCCAATAAAAGATACCGCTTGCGATAGGACAGCAAGAAGTCGAAATAAGTGCTATGAATGTGTGGGTTTTTCTCAAGAATCGGGATATTCAGACGGATTGAATTACTGAAAAATGGCGTTTGGCAAATCTCGTCCACTCAAAAACCAAACGAGTGGCGTAAAGTTTAACGGTCAAATAGATTTTCATTCCCAATAGGGTATCGGCATGTGCGGGATTGTTGGCTACGTAGGCAAAAAAGAAGCGACACCGTTCCTGGTAGGCGGTCTGCGGCGGCTTGAGTATCGCGGCTACGACAGCGCTGGCATCGCCACCTTGCCGAGCTCCGGAGGGTCGTTTCAACTCAATCGAGCGGTCGGGAAGATTGATCGCTTGGCGGAATTGTTAGAGCTTTCTCCAATGACCGGCTTCACGGGCATAGGCCATACACGCTGGGCAACACACGGGCCGGCCACCACCGAAAACGCTCACCCACATCTTGGCGGGCGAGGCCTGGTGGCAGTGGTGCACAATGGCGTGATTGAGAATTATCAGGTGCTGAAAGAAGCACTCGTCGAAAAAGGCTACATGTTTCAATCGGCTACCGATACGGAAGTTATTTCCCATCTGATTGCTGATAATCTCAAAGTACTGCTCGACTCACCCGCAAGCACCGATTCCTCGTCGACGCATGCCAACGAAGGGCCTAATGCCGTATTTGTGGAAGCGGTTCGAGCAGCATTGCCTTTGCTTCGTGGTACGTACGGTTTAGTTGTTATGTTTCGAGACCGGCCCGACTTGTTGGTGGCCGCTCGCTGTGGCAGTCCATTGGTGCTAGGAGTTGGCCGAGGAGAACAGTTCATCGCTAGCGATAGCTCTGCTTTGATCGGCCATACGGAGCGAATCATTTATTTGGCGGACCATCAAATTGCAGTGGTCACTCGCGACTCCATTCAAGTTGTCCATCGGGATCAAGGTCGTATACGACCCGAAGTGCGAGTCCTTGAGAATCGTCACCAAGAGGTGTCGAGCGAAGGGTTCCCACACTACATGCTCAAAGAAATATATGAGCAACCCACTTCGCTTCGCAATGCGATGCGAGGCCGGCTAGATCGGGAAAGCGCCACTGCCAAATTTGGAGGACTTAACCTAACGCCTGCACAGTTGCGCAAAGTCAATCGGTTGATCCTGACCGCTTGCGGGACGTCGTGGCACTCTTCGTTGGTTGGAGAGTATCTCATCGAGGAGTTTGCTCGCATGCCGGTCGAAGTGGAGTATGCGAGTGAACTGCGATATCGCAATCCGCCCATGGACCACGATACGTTGATATTCGGTATCACTCAAAGCGGCGAGACCGCCGACACTCTGGCTGCACTCCGCGAGATGAAGCGAAAAGGCCATCATACACTCGCCATTTGCAACGTCATCGGCAGCAGCATTGCGCAAGAGGCCGACGGGGGAATCTACCTGCATGCGGGTCCGGAGGTTGGCGTCGCGTCCACCAAAGCGTTTACGTCTCAATTGTGTGTCTTAACCATGCTGGCGTTGTACTTTGGCCGACTTAGGCATTTAAGCTTCGAGGCTGGACTGCGCATTATCGATCAACTGGAGAACCTACCCACCGCGGTTGAACATGCGTTGGGCTGCGACGCTCAAGTCAAACGGATTGCAGAGAAGTACAAGGACGCAACGAATTTCTTGTACTTGGGCCGCAATTATAATTTCCCAACCGCCCTCGAAGGCGCGCTCAAACTAAAGGAAATCAGCTACATCCACGCGGAGGGCTATCCGTCTGCCGAAATGAAACATGGACCAATCGCATTGGTAGACGAACACACTCCATCCGTCTTCTTGCTGTCGCGATCAAACGTTTACGACAAAACCATGAGCAACCTGCAAGAGGTCAAGGCTCGACGCGGGCCTGTGATTGCGGTCGTCGATCAAGTGGACAGCAAGTTGGATGGATTGGTGGACGACATTATCGAGATTCCTTACGTCGAGGATTTCTTGCAACCCATTGTTGCAACGATTCCTTTGCAACTCCTGGCCTACCACATTGCAGTCCTTCGCGGTTGCGATGTCGATAAGCCAAGGAACTTGGCGAAAAGCGTTACGGTTGAGTAGACTCCGAACGAGACTATTCGCAGAATGCCGAGCCGATTCAACCCTGCACGCAGTAGAAGTTAGAAAACAACATGAAAAAAGATGATTTGAGTTTGTCCTACAGCGCTCGCAAAGCGCTGACCGTTCATTTGGGCGAAAGCGCCGGCAATGAAATTGCATCGCTTCTACAGCGAATGGCCGCCCAAATCGAAGAATTAAAACGGAACAAAGTAAGCGTCACGCAAGTTATCCCAAATGCGAATAAGCTTGACCCAACGATTCAAGCTCTCGAGAGCGAGACGTTTTAGTAATTAGTTAATGCCCCGCAAGAACGGTTCGCGCAGATCGGTCACTCGATTAAGGCTGGGTCGGAACGAGCCAGGACGTCAGTCGGCGGAGCGACTGACCCACGTGGGCGAGTTCGCTCCGCGACTCGCGGTCAGTGTAGCCGGAACAACCCATGCGAGTTGCCCCGCAAGAACGGTTCGCGCAGATCGGTCACTCGATTAAGGCTGGGTCGGTACGAGCCAGGACGTCAGTCGGCGGAGCGACTGACCTACGATAGGGGTAGGAAAGCCGCAGTGAACTGCGGCTCCCCTCCCTCCGAACCGGACGTGCGATTTTCCCGCATACGGCTCTCCAGTTAGTAGGTTCCTGTGGATTGAACGAAACGGACATGGGCTTCACACAGGCT
>JANMLD010000297.1:0-4460 GCA_031372345.1 Pirellula sp. | reverse complement strand
GGCCATTCGCTCAATGGCAAAGCCAACGAGGCCTATCAGTCCTTTGCGCAAGGGCTGGCGCGGATGGGCTATGTCGTTCTGATTTTCGATCCGGTCGGTCAAGGGGAACGATTTCAGTATTTGACGCCCGACTTGAAGTCTCGATACCAAGGGGGTGTTGGCGAACATATCCAAATGGGAAACCAGCAGGTGCTCATAGGGGAATTCTTAGGGGCTTGGTTCGCTTGGGATGGAGTCCGAGCGCTGGACTATTTACTCACGCGGGAGGAGGTGGACCCGAAGCACGTTGGAGTCACCGGCAATTCCGGCGGCGGTACACAGACTACTTGGCTTTGCGGAGTCGAGCAGCGCTGGACCATGGCCGCACCGGCATGCTTTGTAACCACATTTCGTCGCAATGCAGAAAACGAACTGCCGGCAGACACCGAGCAATGCCCACCAAGAGTGCTGTCGCTAGGGCTCGATCATTCGGACTTTTTGGCGGCGCTGGCACCTAAGCCCATTGTCATTCTTGCGAAAGAGCGCGACTACTTTGACATACGCGGCGCGAATGAAGCCTTCCAACGACTCAAGAAACTCTACACGCTTCTTGGCCGGCCCGAGAACATCGAGCTTTTTGTTGGGCCAACCTATCACGGCTATTCTCAGGAGAATCGTGAAGCGATGTACCAGTTCTTCAACAAGCAGACCGGCATCTCAAGTGCGCGTGTTGAACCACCGCTTGTCATTGAAAAAGACGAAACACTTTGGTGCACGCCGCGCGGAACCATTAGCGACTTAGGGCCGCGAACGCTGTTCTCCTCGACTCGCGATGCGTCGAGAGCCATTGGAAACTCACGAGCGAAACTTAGTGGTGACGCGTTGCAAAGAGCGGCAAGAGAACTGCTTAAGATGCCCGTCGACAATCTGTCTGTTCCGGAATACCGAATTCTCCGGGGAATCGGCGCTAGAAAGTACCCAACCACTGGCTATTGCACGTATGCAGTCGAAACCGAGCAGGGCATACAAGCTTTAGTGACCCGATTGTTAGGCGAGCAACTCATGTCCCGTCCGCCACGCGGTCAACTTCGGGCCGTACTCTACGTTTCGCATCGCTCCGCCGATGCGGAATTGCGTGAGGAACCTCTCATGGAACAACTCCGAAGACAGGAACCTGACGCTTCGTTTTATGCGTGTGATGTCCGCGGCATCGGAGACTCGCAACCAGACATCTGCGGAGCCAATACGTTTCTGAACCCCTATGGCAGTGACTATTTTTTAGCAGCGCACAGCCTGATGTTGGACAAACCCTATTTAGGGCAACGCACCTTCGACGTACTGAGAGTCATCACCTGGCTCGTCGACCAAGGACACGAAGCAATCCATCTTGCAGGCAAGGGCTGGGGGGCACTTCCGGCTGCATTCGCGGCCCTACTAAGCGAGCGAGTGAAGCAAGTGACGCTCAAAAACGCCCTCGGTTCGTTTGCAGAGTTGGCAGAGACAGAAGACTACCATTGGCCGTTCGCAATGCTGCTACCCGACGTCCTGACGAAGATGGACCTACCAGACTTGTATCGTGAACTACAGTCAAAACAGCTCAGCAACATTGCACCGTGGGGACCAGCCGATGGCGCAGCGTAATCTAAAAATGAACATTCGTAATTCTCGTTCCGCCTTGGCGATGATCGGCATTTGGATTGCCACGCATTCACTTGGTGTCTGTGCGCCGCAAAGGGCTTCGAACGATTTCATCGGACAACCCCTCAGCCAAAACATCCGACGGGTGATCGATGCGTTGGAATTGCTAGGAAGACCTCTCGCCGGTTCAATCCTGAACGATTTGCAACCTGCGTTCAAGGCCGAGGATTCGGATCGGATACAAGCGATCCTTGATGAATGGATTCTGTGTACTGTTGCCATCAATCCAGAATCCCGGGCCAAAGTCGAACGGGGTCCAGCCGCGGCAGTCGTACAGCAAGCAGGCTACACGCCGTTCCTAATAAAAATCCTGAATCAAGGAGCGATTAAGTCGGGACTACGTTTGAACAGTCCCCAAGCTGGATCGCCTTTTGGCGGCATTGCTCCACTAAGCATGCAACGGCAAGAGCAATTATCGCTTCTGGAGAATCAGCAGTCGACAAATGGGCTGCGTCGTTTCCTGCAGTTGGAAGTTTTTTCAAAACCACCCCTTACTTCCAATCTGAGCGGAGTCGCTGTCGAATATGCAATCGCAATGCTTTATAGCAATAGTGCCGGGCAACTCGATGCAACCATAGAGTTCTCAGTTGGTCCGGGGACTCAGGACTTGGGCTTCCGGGCTGAGTTACCATTGCTGTTAACTGCGTTGCCGGCGATACCGATGAAACTGTCGATTCACGACGATAATGGTGATCCTTGTTACGCAAGATTGGTTTTTCGCGATAAAGCGGGAGCCATCTATCCGCCGCAGGCGCGACGTCTTGCCCCGGACTTGTTTTTTCAAAAGCAGATCTATCGGCGTGATGAAGAAGTCGTCTTGTTGCCACCAGGCGAATTTACGCTGGAATCATCCCGCGGGCCAGAATATGTGGTTCAGCGACAAACCGTTCAAGTGGTACCCGATACCAAGCATTCCATAGAAGTAAAACTGGCTCGTTGGGTTCATCCGATGCAGTCCGGCTTTTGGTGTGGAGATCACCACATTCACGGAGCTGGCTGTGCCCACTACACAACCCCGACAGAGGGTGTGACACCTCAAGACATGTTTCGTCAGGTGGCTGGTGAGGGTTTGAATGTCGGATGCATTCTCACATGGGGTCCGTGCTTTGAATTTCAACGCCAGTTTTTTAACGCGACAACAAACGACGTAAGCGAGCCAAAAACGTTGTTGAAATACGATCTCGAAATCAGCGGTTTCGGATCGCAAGCACTTGGTCACGTTTGTTTGCTGAATTTGCGAGACCAAAATTACCCAGGCTCGGACGGTTCTAAAACAAAGGGCTGGCCAACTTGGGCAACACCCGTTTTGCGCTGGGCCAAATCGCAAAACGCGGTCACTGGATTTGCACATTCGGCTAGCGGCCTTCAAATCGATCCTAAGGCTGCCGCAACGCGGCTGTTGAACGTGTACGATCAGGATCAGAGCGGACAACTCTCTAAGCAAGAAATCCGTGAGGCGTTGCTACCGGAGGCCTTTGAGAGAATCGACGTGGACCGCGATCAGCACCTTACCTTGACCGAATTGCAAGTCAGTATCGATCGCGTTGCGGATTCCATTCCAAATCTTGCTGTCCCTGAAATGAATAGTGTCGGTGCGATGGAGTTGCCCGTTGCGGTGGTGGCGAGCTTGGCCTTCGCCCCTGAAACACCTTTGTCGGTAGCTTATGGCACGCTGGCACCCGAAGGGGGCCGCCGGTTTGTCGGCGACACGGTTACGTTGCATGGCAGCCAACTGGAGTCCACGGTGCGCGGCGGCGAACGATTGGTCGAAGTCGTTGTCAACGGTCAGGTGGTCGCTTCAAAAAGCCTGCCCGCGGACGGCAACACCCATGAAGTATCATTTGAGGTGGCGATCGGACAAAGCAGTTGGCTGGCTCTGCGAACGTTTCCGCAACTCCACACGAATCCGGTCGAAGTTCTCATTGACAACGCGCCCATTCGGGTCTCGCAATCGAGCGCTCGTTGGTGCGAAGAAACCATTCATCAGTTATGGCGAATGCGGCAAAAGAACATCGCGGCTTCCGAACAGACGGCGGCACAGGAAACGTTTCATGTTGCCATCAACGAATTTCGTCGCCGAGGGAGTGAGGCCAAAGGACCCTAGTTCAGAAGCTCAAATGCGCTCGGCGAAGTCAATGCCCCCGAGTTTACCTCGGGGGATGTTTACCATCCCTCTGGAGATAAGCCACCCTCCCTTTGTTAGGGTCTCTCGAAGCGAGGGGAGGGTGAAGTGGATGAAGTGATTGTACAATGCGGTTCACCCTCCCCGGCCTACGCCCGAGCCTGCCCGAGGGAGGGTAACTTAACTCGGGAAAACCCTCCATCCTTTCCTTTGCCATCGAAAGCAAAACACAATGAAGTTTGTACGTTACCAAGACTCCTCTGGCGCAACATCGTATGGTTGTCGCCACATCGACGGAACGACAACACGTATCCAGGGTGATATTCTTGGCGATTACAAGGATTCGGGTGAGGTTGTCACACCGGCGAAACTGCTAGCGCCGATCGAACCCCGCGACATCCTGTGTATCGGCCTCAACTATCGAAAGCATGCGGCCGAGGGAAACAAGCCCATTCCTGAGTACCCGGTGGTCTTCATGAAGAACCTCGGCACTCTGCAAAACCCGGACGATCCCATTATCCTTCCGAGGCGATTGCGAAGCGATTCGGTGGACTACGACTGCGCATTGGCCGTCGTGATTGGACGCGAATGCTACAACGTACCCAAAGCCCAGGCGCTAGACTACGTGTTGGGCTACACCTGTGCCAACGATGTCAGCGCT
>JANMLD010000269.1:0-50520 GCA_031372345.1 Pirellula sp. | reverse complement strand
GAAACTCGCTGTCGTAATCGTCCTCGATGATCCACGCGTCCTCGCGCCTTGCCCAATCAATTAAGGCTGCGCAGCGATCGGCAGAGAGGCTGACCCCGAGCGGAAGCTGGTGAGTGGGGGTGACATAAGCGAAGTGAGCCTTCGGCCCCCGGGACTGGATGCGAATCCCATCCATGTCGACCGGAACGGGAACCGCCTCCAATCCGCAGGCGGCGACGATGCGTCGTGCGATCGGGTAGCCCGGATCCTCGACCAGGCATCGATCCCCGGGGGCCAACAGCCGCACACCCTCGGCAAAAGCATTTCGCTTTTTCCGGCCCTTTGCAACGGACTATCATCCTGTTGACGCGACGGACAACCCGGCCAAATCTAGTTCAGATCTGCAAATCCCTATAGGTAACAACTATTCATGAGCGGCATCCGTTGGCAAAAAAGACTCCATCGACCGTTAAGTGCATGCATTTTCATATGTTTTTTTGGCACCGCAGTGGCCAGCGACTGGACTCAGTTTGGTGGCCCAACTCGGAATTTTTCCGTCCCAAAAGCATCCCTCAACCCGTCGTCTGCCTCCAATGCGTGGCGTACCAACATCGCAGGAGGGGACGCGTCGGTCGTCATTCGCGGGGAGAAAATGGTCGTATCGGCAATTGACTTTGCGCCCGACGGTACGGACGCACACCGAATCACTTGCCTCGATCGCTTCAGCGGGAAACTGCTTTGGGAACAAGTCTACGCCGAAAACAGTTTTGTTTCGCAAGACATCAGTGATCGTTATCCAGTTCGGCCCGTTTCGACCCCAACTA
The DNA here is from genome assembly GCA_031372345.1 of Pirellula sp. GTDB lineage: Bacteria > Planctomycetota > Planctomycetia > Pirellulales > Pirellulaceae > JBKCUI01. Next base: position 49,717 of record JANMLD010000269.1, on the reverse strand, counting down.
TCGTCGGCGAGCGAGTCATCGCATGTGGCTTCGGGGGATCTGTACGCTGCCTAGACCTGAAAACCGGTAGCCAGTACTGGGCAATCGATCTAGTCAAGGAATTTAACGCCAAACCGATTCAATATGGATTTGCCTGCAGTCCTTGGTGCGATCGCAACCAGGTGATTATCGCTTGCGGCGGCGATCAAGCGTTGCTGTTGTCGCTGAACCCCGAAGACGGAAAATTGAATTGGAAGTGTGGTTCTGGGGCGGCCTCGTACACTTCCCCCATTCAAATGTCGGTCGCTGAACCCAACTCCACCGACACTTCCACGCAGCTAGTGTACGCGGCGGGTGATGAAGCCATTGGTGTGGATTCGAACAGCGGCAAGATCTTGTGGCAGTACCGCTATCCACAGCTTGGACTGACCAATACTGTTACACCCATCGCCGTGGCAACTGGCAAACTGCTGATCGGTGGCCAGGGTGTCCAAGGAAGTAGGTTGCTCTCAATTGAAAAAACGCTACCGGCTACTCAGTGGCCGAACTCTGGCACAATAGCAAAATCACTCCGTTCTACTGCAATTGGATTCAATTGCAGAACAACTCGAAGTGCGTCGTCGGCTTTATCGGTAAGACTCTGACAGCATTGGATTGGACCACAGGAGATGTCTATTGGCAAAAGCGTGATTGGACCGATTGCAATCTGTTGAGCTTGGGTGACCGAGTCCTCGCCGTGCGCGGTGATGGATTCATGGGCCTGTTAAATGCCGACCTAAAAGGATTCGAATTGGTCGCCAGCGACGATACCGTCAAGGACCGGATATGGGCACCGCCAACGATTGTCGATCAACAGCTCTACCTGATCGGACGAAATCAGCTTGTCTGTTTCCCTTTGGACCAACTTAAGAAGTCGAACGGGGTTCCATCAGGGACCCAGGTTACGTCTATGGAGGCCATGTACGGCAATCGACCGGAACGCATTCAGAAACTGATCGAGTTGACCAAAGGGGTGGGTGAGTTCCCCTTCGAGGAGTACCTTGCCGTTGCGTCGGATCGTTCGTTGCAATTAGGCGAAGGGGATTACCAGGCAATGTTCGAAAACCTCGCAAAGCGAGATGCAGCGAAAGTAGCCTATGAGATAGCTTCGGACTGGACCCAACGCTCTCCGCAGTCTATACCCGCTTGGCAACAGTTCATCGACCTTCTTCGCAAGTCGGAAAAAAGCGAGCGGGCGGATATCGAAGAACGTGATCGGATGGTTGAAGTGACCGTTGAATTGACTGCTCCCCTGACCGAGCCAATGCCAGAACATATTTTCATGACAGGCAATGCGGCTTCGTTGGGCCCATGGAAGCCTGCCGCATTGGAACTTCAACCGATCGGGGAGGGTAAATACAAAGCAACCTGCTTGTTGCCGCGAGGAGACTTTCAATTCAAGTTTTCCTGTGGCACGACCGACAGCTTCGAAGTTCGAAAAGATGGAAGAAGCACTTCCAATCGCCGCCATCGCATTTCGGGACCGACGGCTCTTACGGCGACAGTACAAGCCTGGAAAAAGTGAGCCATTGTGAGGTTTGGTGTTCTACTGTTCACTTGTACCCAAGGTGCATTTCGCGCCGCTGGGCTTCGCTGTTTTACCATTTCATGGCAATGGTGATGCGCTGCCGCGCTACTAACTAGAATCGAATTCGGCCAACGCCAACTCGAATTCCTGGTCCGTAACCAATTCCAGAACCGTACCCGTAACCATACCCTCGTGGGTAGCCGCCACCAATACCGATATTTACGTTCACTCCTCGGGAGTTGGGCGAGTACCCGTACATTGGCGGTCGATAGACCTGAACTGGGCGATAAACGGGAGCCACATAAACGGGTGCTCGATAAACCTGTTGATATGCAGGTCTGCCATAACAATAGCTTTGAGCCGAGACGGTTCCGCTGCAGCATAACGAACCGACTACCAAGCTTGCGCCGATCAGCGTTTTACAAAACATTTCGCTCTCTCTCCATAAAAAAAACGGGACCATTAGCAGTAGAACTTTAGCCATGGTATGCTCGACTCGCCGCCGGGCAAGTTAAAATGTCGTAATGCAATTCCTGATAGCCGTCCTCTAGTGCAAGTTACAATTCCGAATGAAGCCACTTTTTCATTTTGCAAGTACGCCAATCCACTGGATGCTCGGTGCCTTTTTGGCCTATACCTATTCTCCCATGCAACCCATCCAAGGTGCTGATCCCGTAATGGGCATTGGCCCACCCCCACCTGCCCCTGGTTGTGTTCGAGTCGCCACGTTTAATGTCGCTTTGAACCGCAAGGAGGATGGACAGTTGGTTCGTGACCTCAAGGCAGGGGACGAACAAGCAAAGCGGATTGCTGTCATTGTTCAATTGGTAGCCCCCGATATCTTGCTCGCCAACGAAGTGGATTACTGCGGGGGTGAGGCCGCCAAACTGCTTCAAGAGCAGTTTTTTTTGAAACCGCAATCCAGTGTGTTGAAGACGCCAGCTAGTTCGTTAGTTCACTTGTTCATGGCACCGGTCAACACCGGTGTCCCTTCAGGCCTGGACCTCAACTTAAACGGGCGTGACACCGACAATGATGACAATTGGGGATACGGTGCCTTTCCAGGGCAGTATGGCATGGCGGTCTACAGCCGATTTCCAATCTCCGAAAAAGACGTTAGGACGTTTCAAATGTTCCGGTGGAGTCAAATGCCAAATGCGAAGCGCCCGAAGCTAGTAGACAAAGGAACGGGCGAAGAAAAATTCTTTCATTCGGAGGACGTATGGGGGAAGCTTCGACTGAGTTCCAAATCGCATTGGGATGTTCCGATCCAGATCAACGGTACAACGCTTCACATCCTTGCATCTCACCCCACGCCGCCCGTGTTTGACGGATTAGAAGATCGCAATGGCTGCCGGAATCACGATGAAATCCGGTTCCTTCGAGACTACGTTAACGGCATGGAGGATGGAAACTACATTGTGGACGACCAGGGAAAATCGGGGCCACTCTCGACGGACGCACGCTTCGTTATTTTGGGCGATTTGAATTCGGACCCCAAAGACGGCAGCGGTATTTCGCAGGGCATCCTAGATTTGCTCAGCTCGCCTCGCGTGAACTCCAAATTTGTGCCAGCAAGCGAGGGTGCGGTTGAAGCTTCAACGCTGCAAGGCAAAGCCAATCTGAAGCACAAAGGGAACCCAGCTAACGACACCGGCGATTTCAACGATAATGAGCCTGGAAATCTGAGAATCGATTTTGTTCTGCCCTCCTCCAATTGCAAGGTTGTCCATGGCGGCGTCTTTTGGCCGACCGCCGAGCAACTCAAGGACATTGACCCCAAGCTTGCCGACGCATCGGACCACCACCTTGTCTGGCTTGACATCGAGTTAGGTTCGCAACCGAAATAAAGTAGTAGGCACATTCCATGTGCCGTCCACCTAAAATCCCAGCATATCCTGACGAGCGGACGGCACGGCGGAGCGTGCCTGCTACTTTTGTCGGCTGGGGATCTCAAAAAGGGGCAATCAAGCCGCAAAAACAGGCCAAAAACTCCTGTTGTCAAGCTCGTGGGGAGCGTATACACTTCGAATATCGTGTTGGGCGATTCGCCCGATAGGATGAAAAAAGATTGCTCCGTGGTGTAATTGGCAACACAAGGGATTTTGGTTCCTTTATTCTAGGTTCGAGTCCTAGCGGGGTAGCTTCCAAACAACTCTAGCCCGGTTCCGACCGGGCTTTTTCATTGCCATATACGGATATCAACATGCCAGAAATTCAGGCTTTTCGCGGTCTCCGTTATAATTTGGCCCAAGTTGGCTCGCTTTCCAGCTGCATCGCTCCACCCTACGATGTCGTCGACTCGCAGCTTCAAGAACATTTATACGGCCTTTCCCCCTTCAATTTCCTGCGATTGGAGCTCAACCGACGCGAGGAACAGGATCTAGACGAAAACGCAATCTACCAGAGAGCGGCACGCATCTACCGATCTTGGCGGAACGAAGGTATTTTGCAAACCGAACCCGATCCAGCCATCTATGTCTACCACCAAGAATTTGAGATCGGTGGCAAGAAGCTGAATCGCCGAGGATTCATGGCCAGGGTTCGGCTCAAGCGATTCGGCGAGGGGAACATTTACCCCCACGAACAAACGCATGCCAAGGCCAAGGATGACCGCTTGCGATTGACTCGGGCAACCCAGGCGAATCTGTCTCAAATCTTTGGCCTTTACCCAGATCCAAACAATGAGATTCAAGCTCTCTTGGAAAAGAAGATTGCCGGTGTTCATGGAATCGAAGCGACCGACCATCTGGGTGTCCTACACCGAATGTGGCCAGTCAGCGACGTCAAAACCATTCAGCAAGTGATGGCGCTCATCAGCGATAAGGATATGTTTGTGGCGGACGGACACCACCGTTACGAAACCGCCTGCAACTATCGCGATGAGCTAAATGCGCAGTCGCCCTTGCCCGATGCACATCCTGCCAACTACGTTTTGACGATGCTCGTCAGCATGAGCGATCCCGGTCTCGTCGTACTTCCAACCCACCGCCTGTTAACGGGCGTTCCGGAGATGACCACTAGCCAATTGCATGACAAACTTTCGCATTGCTTCGATTGCGAAATTGTCGGAACCGGGCCCGAGAGTGCAGGTTCAGTTTGGGCGGAAATGGACCGTCTGGACGAACAACTCATCATGGCGATCTATTCCAAAGCCTCCAACGAATGGACCCGAATCTCGGCGCGACAAGAAGCAGCAGACCGAATGGGGGACATCGCTTCGGAACACTCCGAGGATTGGCAGGGGCTCGGCGTAGCGGTGCTCCACCGATTGGTTTTCGAAGATCTGCTCGGCCTCAAGAACCTGCCCAAGCCGACCTATGTCCACCTCGTCCAAGAAGTCATCGATGGCCTCAACGGAAAGCTGGAAGGTAAGCTCAATTACCCACTAGCTGCGATGGTTATGCCCGCGACCATCGAACACATTCGAGCCGTGTCTTTGCACCAAGAACGCATGCCAGCCAAGAGCACGTATTTCTTTCCAAAACTTGTGTCCGGACTAGTGGTTCATCCACTGGCTTAAGACTAGCTTGTGCTGCGGTGAAATGCCGCCGAGTTTTACTCGGGGGATATTTACCATCCCTCTAAAAAATGGTCATAACCCCCGGCTCATGCCGAGCCAAAGCCAAGCTCGGCAGGAGCCTCGCTCTCCCATATGAAGACTCGGGATCCGACGTCATTGCCGAGATCATTAGGGGGTCGTTACCAACTCCCAAGCCGTGCGTTAACAATCATAACCAACGTCTTAGCGCGATCTTTGCCCGAGGACTCAAATAGTTTGTTGGCATCGTCTCGCTCCAATCGAGTCGGAAATCTCGCATCCGTTGCTAAGTACACGTGCTCGAGCAGCATTTGCCATGACATGGGACTTTTGGCCCAACGTTCCGAGAGTGCCTTTAGCTGACTGTATGGTTCTTCAATGGACACAAGATATCGAACTTGATCCTCACTGTAGTCGAGCTTAAGTGTCTTCGGGCCCTTGCCCGGAGTCTTGAGGCCTGCCCCTTGTGCTAAGGTCGCATCATTCGCTTTCTGAAATGATCGTTTTTGGTCTATCCATGAGGCCACTCGGCCCAAGGAAAGCTTACCTGATTCGGCAATAAGCGATTCCGTCGCGGGGAAACCCGCGAACATCCTTATCTTGCGTCGCGATTCGGCAATTTGCGATTCCGTCGATTTGAGGTACCACGGAGCATCGGTCTTGAGTCCTTCTATTCGAAAGGACTTTGAAAACACAATCCAACGAACCAACGATCCCAAATCCGCTTTCCGCAGTTGCATTTGGCTCGCAAGTAAATCGCGAAGATCCACTCGTTCATTCAATCCCTCTTCCTCCGAAAGGCCCATCACAGGTACTAAAGGCTGTTTGAATATCTGCCCCCAAATCATCTCGACAATCGCTCGACGAGGTTCTGCTGATGAATCAAACCACTCGTCGAGCGGCTTGTTGCCACTCTGAATTTTCTGAACCGAGGGCAGACCCGCAATCGCTAGCTTCATACGGCCTTCGCCATCTTCGTAGAAGTAGTCGGTCGGTGGCTCCGTCCGAATTGTGCGTTCAAAGGTTTGATGTAACAGCGTCAGTCCAGACAAGCTTGCAGGAACCGACCAAAACGAATTTGAGCCCCCCGAAATTTGCGTTTTCGACATCGAAATGTAGCCTCGCAAATCCGAACCAACGGTTTCGTCCGTGTGACATTGCGAACACACCATGGATGGATTTCCACTGAGTCGCATAAGTTGCCGCGACACCCCAATCAGGGATTCCTGTCGGGGTTGATGCCGTTTGACCGGTGGAACCAATTGGTCCGCGGAATCGCCAGGGTTCGTTGCGGTTCGTTCCATCGTTTCCGCGAGCCAGTATGAAGCTGGGTCCTTTCGAACACGCGGGCCGACGGAGCGGTCCACAACCGGTCCAGAAATCATAGTTCGCTCTATTTCGCCAATAAATACTTTTTCGGACAGCGATTCATCCAGCCATTCCAAGAAAGCATACTCTGAGACCGACAAGTCGCGTGTTGCTAGGAGCCGTTTTCCCAAATAGTGTTCCGCCAATCTCGTAGACCAATACCGTGAGAATTCAGAACCTGAAATCAGGTGGTCAACATAGTTGGCAACTCGATTCTCCCCCTTGTTCGAACGGAAGGCTTGCTTTTCGGCAGCAGTTGCTTGGCGACCAAGAATGGCGGTCGCAGCTCGATCCAACCAAACATCCATCTGGACGCTTGTGGCTGCAGTCAACCCTACTCGGCTCCAAAGATAATTCAATTGGCTGTCGATAACAGCAACAATCTCGGCGTCATTCATAGCATTGCCAACAACACTGGCTGCTGGCATGTTCGACACGATCGGCCCTACATCCTGCCCTTTAGGTTTGTCCGAACGACTTGCGATGGATTCGAGCAATACATTGACTGGAGGCTTTCCCTGCTCACCGAAAGTGTCGTCATTCGGTTTTGTAGGCGTTGCCGCGACACTTTCATTGACGCTGTTTGCTCTATCGTTAGACGGCCCGTTGTTAGACTGGTCGACTGCGACCACAACGTCCGGTGATTTCGTTTCAAGGTCTTGCTTATCAATCGCTTGCTTATCAAGGGTTTCAGATGACTTCGCAATTTCCGATCTGATTTCTCGCGTATTCCGAGACTTCAAGGCACTTGGTGCAAAGACAGCGCCCATTACGGCTGCGGCCAACGCTAATGTTAGATACACTCCCCGGCGGATCCAAACCATCGTCCCATCCGCAGAGCGTGACGCTAATTCTGGCGTTTCGAGCAAAGCCGGAATCGACGTTCTATATCCGTTCTTCATATCCTTCGTAGCAGCCCGGATAGCGTCGTCGTAGTCCTCGCTTGAGCATCTTGCGTTTGCAAGCCCAACCTGAGTTGGCAGGCCATTTTCCGATACGGTTGTCTCCAAACTTGCAAGGAGTCTGGACTTCATATCCGGCGGTGCCTCTTCACCTAGGAAATCTTCCAGCAGCATCGTCAGCACAAAGTCACTAGGACTTCGCACCAACGCGTCTTCTGGCAATTCATCATCCCGTTGCTTATTCACGATTCAGTTTCTCGTCCAAACATTGTTTTAGTTGTGCCTTAGCACGTTGCATCAGATTCTTTGCGCCATGCTCTGTGATACCCAACTCTTTTGCGATGTGCTCCCGAGAAGCACCTTCGCTAAATCTTAGTTTCAACGACAACTGAGCTCTTGCTGTCAAGCGACCAAAGCACTCCGCAAGTCGATCCGCTAAATCATTGCCGTTTCCCTCCGAACCAGCCCATCGCAACCATTGCGAATCCAATTGGTCCAACTCACTGGTCACTGTCATCTTCTTTTGCCGCCGTCGGTAAGAAATCAACAAGTGGTATGCCACCCGCCGCAAGTAACTGCTAGTCGCGTTCGGATTGACTTGAACAAAGGGTCGCCGCAATACGGCAAAAAAAGTTTCCTGAGTCAAATCATCGGCCAGAGACTGGTCGCATCCAATCGCGCGCAAGTACCTCCACACCCCGGCTTGATGGTCGGTAATCAATGCCGTTGCATCCAGAGTTGAATCTGTTTTGGGCGATTGGAGGGGCTTGGTGCTCAATACGATTATCCAAAAAGGTCTTTAATAACTTTCCCGCTATTGGCTATTTTCATCGGCCGTCCGTTGCGACTCGTGAAAGTCGTTTCCAGAGAAATTCCCAATGCATGGCAAACCGAGGCCATCAAATCCTCAGAGGAATAAGGCTCGCCAACCACTTCGGTTCCATCCGCGTTGGTTGCGCCAACCGCTTTACCCCCCGCAAATGCACCACCGCCCACCGCAACGCTCCACGCTTTGGCCCAGTGATCTCGGCCGGCGTCTGCATTGATGCGTGGCGTTCTGGCAAACTCCCCCATCCAAACGATACACGTGTCTTCAAGCAACCCGCGTTGCGATAAATCCTCGACCAAGGCGCTCATGGCTTTGTCCAAGACCGGCAAACGATCGTTCTCCAAGGTCCGGAAGATTCCTTGATGATTGTCCCATCCTCCCAAATCGACTTCCGCAAACGGCACCCCAGCTTCCACCAGCCGACGCGCCAGCAAACATCCCTGGCCGAAATTGTTCTTTCCATAGCGCTCCTTGGCTTCCTCCGGCTCCTTATCGACATCGAAGGCTTTCATCTGTGAGCTTGTCATCAAATCAAATGTCTTCCCCTGAACCTTGCGATGGTCCTCAAGAACCGCTCCACGGTTCTGTGCGATGAACGAATTCTCGATCAACTCCAGTGCAATTCTACGTTGTGTCAACCGATCGTTCTCAAGCTTCATCTCAAGGTTTCGAATACGCCCATTGCTGGAAACCCCAAGCGGCGCCCAAGACATGCCCAAAAAACCAGGCCCCTCACTCGCCCCACCAATCGAAACAAACGGTGGAATCTGCAACTCGGAACGTTGCGAAGCCAATTCATGCGCTATGACTGAGCCGTAACTTGGATAGTCCACGTTGGCATCAGGTACATACCCAGTATGCATGTAGTATCGACCGCGGTTGTGGTCGGCCTCTCGTGTGCTCATCGAACGCACAATGCTCATGTGATGCATTTGCTTTGCCATCAAGGGCATGTGCTCGCAAATCTGGACATCCCCGGAAGTGGATATAGCCTTGAACGGTCCTCCATTATCGGTCCCAGGTTTTAAATCCCAAATGTCCATGCTAGACGGCCCACCACCCATCCAAAGCAGGATACATGACTTGTGATTCTTCTTGAGCGTGTCAGCATGGACTCGCAACGAATGTCCCAACGACAGCGAGGAACCGAGCAGTGCACTCGCGCCCGCCATGTGGCTTAGAAAGTGCCTTCGGTCCATTCCTACAGGAGGTGCAAATCGAGACCACATATTCTTTTCCCTTGTAACTACAGTTAAAACCAAACCCACTCGTATCTAAAACAACCGAAACGAAAGCCGAACATCAATGATTGAAAATGAACTCGTTGCTATTCAGAATCGCCCACCACATGTCCTGCAACATTCCACCCACATCGTTTTTTCTTGCGACCAGAAGCTGCTGAGCCACGTTGACTTCCTCAGGTCTCGCTCGACGACCAAGTCCAGCTACATACAGGTACTGGATCTTATCCGCCGCCGACCCTTTATTCTGAACCATCCCATGTAGCCAACTACCCGCTTCGGTCGAAATGGCCTCTCGTATCAGATCACCATTGAACAGCATCAAGCTTTGCGGAATCGAACCATTGAAGGTTGTCGTCTCGTCACCTTCATCTGTCCCAAATGCAACCACGAATTGTCGCATCCAGTCCTCACGTTTTTTCTGTTGCTCCTCCAAGTTCCCTTTTCGGTTTGCCTGAGTGGCAACAGCCAACGATTGAAACAATTGCTCTGCATTCATTTGCCGAGTATAAAAATGCGAGAACTTAGGTGCCTCACCTAACGCTGGATCATCAGACGCGTTGTCCTTGGTGATCTTGGACGAAAGTTGGTAAGGCTGCGACATCGTAATCCAAACGATCAATTGCTTCAGGTCATAACTCGCAGCCCGGAAATCGGCTGAAATCTCTTCGAAAAGCTCCGGCTGTGTGGTTGGACTGTGCGGACCAAGATCGTCGATGGGTTTCGTGAACCCATAACCGAGGAAATGAGCCCACATGCGATTGACGATTGCCTTGTCCAGAAACGGGCTCTCCATCATCAGCTTGCCTAGCTCGTTGCGTCGGTTGACTTGGCTGACGTATCCGCTTCTGCCTATCTCCGTTCCATCTACAAACGCCGGATACGCGACCTTGGTTAAACCATTGCGTAACTGATAATAAATTTCAGCTTGCTCGGGCCTACGACCTTCGCCAGCAAAGTCTTCGTTCACGATCTCAACGTGATCAACGTCGCGGGCCGTCGAACCCGGAACGTACCTTCGAAGAGCTCTCGACTGACGAAAGAACGCGTTGAATTCCCAAAACTTTTGCTGCTTCCACTGATTGAACGGGTGATTATGGCACTGCGTGCACTGCACCTGAAGACCCAAGAAAATACGCGAAACCGCAGCCGTTGCCTGCGTTCCGTTTTCCTCGTTTACCTTCATTGCCAAAAAATTGGTGGCACCGTTGAATCCTTCGGTCCCAGGTTTGGTCGTGCCTGTGGCGGTGACCAATTCAATCACCATCTCGTTGTACGGTTTGTTTTGGGCAAAGCAATCTCGCAAGTACTTTTGCATGCCGCTTCGATTCGTTAAACTCCGATTCTCCATGCCCCCATTGCGACCGATTAGAACGTTGGTCCAAACCGTGGACCATTGGTTTGCATATTCCTCCGTGTAGCGATCATCGTTGAGCAACCGATTGACTAGCGAAAACTTCTTGTCCGGCGACTTGTCTTTCGCAAATTCGGCAAATTCTTCGTAGCTCGGAATCCGACCAATGACGTCGAGAAAAACTCGCCGACACCATTTTACATCGTCTTCGAAAGGGGAAGGCTTGATCTTATTGTCAGCCCACGAAGCCGCCATGGACGCGTCAATTTTCTTCACTTGGACAGGAAGTGTCGCTCGTCTGGAATCCTTTTTGGAAGCCACTTTCGCCGGCTCGTCATCGGCCGCTTGCAACCAAGACTGCCAAGGACCAGCAAGTAGCAAACCCATCATGGCCACCATAAAAACACGCATCCATGGTCTGGACAAGGTAGAAACCTGAAAACATCGTTTTTGGAGGAACCGTGCCATATTCGCGTACTCGGTATGTGTTGCGTTCTGGGAAAGCCCAGCAAACTTACATGGGAAGCGTGAACCACCCTCACATTGTACTCAATAGCTTTGGTTTCTCGTTGAATCCTTTTGGTTTTCGTGCCACTCGCGCTAGTGCAAGCGCAGCTGAATGCTCGAGAATTCCAGGCGGAATTGAATTCCCGTGAATTCAGCTCGGGCGAAACGAACAACCCTTGTTTTTCGTGGCCCTTTGACAATGCTATGGAGATCATGACAGAGCAAGAATTCCTGGCCCATCACCAACTCACCCGCAACCCCTTCGCCGACGAGGATGCCCAAACCGATTCCGTTTTTAGGGAATTCTGTATTTCCGCAACGTTCCACCCTTCTTGGAGCAAAGTCGTTGGCGATTCCAAACAACCTGCCACCGCCGTTGTTTTCGGCCCAAAAGGGTCCGGCAAAACCGCCATGCGGCTGCAACTGGTCCGCCATATCACCGAACACAATCAGCAATTCCCTGAGAATCGCGTCTTTCTAATCGAATTTGATGATTTCAATAGTTACCTCGGACCACTTCAAGAACACTTACCTCGCCGCATCCAGTCTTCCCCAGACCGAGTGCTTTCCTCCCTTCGGCTGTGGGATCATATGGACGCCATCCTTAGTCAAGGCGTCACCCAGTTGGTCGATCGCGTCTTGCAAACCTCGGCCACCCAAAACGTCCCTTCCATCAATGTTCGCCAAGACGCTATCGATCGCCTGGATCGCGGTCAGCGCCGCGATTTGCTGCTGCTGACCGCCTGCTACGATCGATCGAAAACTGGCACACTCCATGATCGCTTTTCGGCTATTCGAAAGCGATTACGATTCTATTCTCCATCCACCTGGCTACATCTTTCGATAGGAATCGTACTCAGTACCGTCGCCATCTGGCTGAGTGCCTTCCTTTACCGTACCGAAACCGTCACCACCAAGACCTTGTTATGGCTTTTTCCGGTGACGCTTATAGCAGCCTGGGGAATGTACGCCTATCGATGGATTCGACATCATTGGACGGCCATCCGTGTATGCAAAAACTTGAGAGTGATTCAACGCGACCGCGGGCAATTGCGACAACTCCTCATGCAGTTCTCAGATAAAGAACTCGGTGAACAACCACTACCGCAATCGCAACGCTCAGACGACCGCTACGCACTTCTGGAGAAAATGCAGCTGCTGCTCCGTTCCTTGGGCTTCCCCGGCATGATCGTAATCGTCGATCGAGTCGACGAACCCGATCTGGTGAACGGACACGCCGATCGGATGAAGCAATTGGTATGGCCGTTGCTCGATAACAAACTGCTCAAACACGATGACTTCGGTATCAAATTGCTGTTGCCCAGCGAACTTCAGTATTTCATCGACCGGGAGTCTCGTGAATTCCACGAACGCGCACGGCTGGATAAACAAAATGTCGTTGCATCGTTCGACTGGACAGGCGAAGCCCTCTACGACCTTTTAGCTGCCCGCATGCGTGCCTGTGCCAACGCCGGCGCACGACCAAGCCCCCAAGAACTGTTTGAACCCGAACTTTCCGAATCGCGTTTCATCACCGCGTTGCAATCGCTGCAGACTCCTCGCAATCTCTTTCGATTCCTGTATCGACTCATCACGGAGCATTGCAAACGCTTCCGCTCCGATACTCCTCAATTCAAAATTTCCTCCGAACTGTTCGAATCAACATTGGCAGTCGTTCAAGCGGAAGATCGACGGCAGTAAAACGAGCGGCAGAATGAAAACGACCAGCTCCATGGTAGCAGGCACATTCCATGTGCCGTCCGCCTCAAGCCACGGCACATGGAATGTGCCTGCTACTTTAGTACATTCCATGTGCAGCTCGCTTAACTCATATGCCGCAGCCCAACGAATACCGAACGAATCCAACCCCATGCATAAGTCCTTGTCTGTTTGCTCCAAGCTCTTCCAACTAGCCTTTCTCGTTGGAACCATAACGTGTGGTGGTTGCACGCCAAACATGAAGTTGTCTGAACCCCTTTCGGATAGCCTTGATCGATCTGTTCGTGCATCCGATTCGATCCAGTCCGAATCGTTGCAGGCACGGATTGTCGAGACGCTTCAAAGCAACCTCGAAAAACGCGAACTCTCGGCAGAACGAAACGCCGCGTGGCAAGTGGTCCACGGTGCCGTGGCCTACGGCGATCAACTCCCGTTGGAAGTCGACGGCAAATCCGTCCTCGCCATTGACTTCCTCCTGTCCGGCGGGGCCATGAAGGGCTGGGAGATTTCTGCAGGACCAGTCCTACCCACCACCAAACGGCCAGGCGTCAAGGCTAGGGTTGAGGCTGGTAGCTTTATCGGACAAGGCCACACCGACCAATGGCTTGGGTACTTTTCCCAGATTCCGCTCACGCTCGATAGAAAAGTAACCATCCAGGACCAAACGCTCACGCTTGAGGATTGGGCTCGTCAGGCGCAATGGGATGTGCCCAAGAATCCGTTCAAGGAGTATTCGTGGACGTTGATTGCACTTACCAATTTTTTCCCGAATGAAACCGATTGGCAAGCCAGCGATGGGAACACTTGGACGCTCGAACCGCTCGTTCGCTTTGAAGCTCAACAAGACCTATCTGAAAGTGCCTGCGGTGGGATGCATCGACTAATGGGCCTGGCTCACGCGATCCGATATCGGAAACAACTCAAAGGCATTTTTGACGAGGGTTGGGGGATGGCCAGGAAAGTCGTTGAAACCTCGGTTGAAAACGCCCGGAAATTTCAAAACTCGGATGGCTCCTTTTCGACTAACTACACATCTCGACCAGGGAACAGCAGCGACTTAAGCACCGGGATCAGCGCGACAGGACATACGTTTGAATTCTTGTCTTATGCATTGGACGACACCGAGCTCGCCAAACCATGGATGGAACGCGCGGCCACCAGATTATGCGCCATGCTCAAAGCGGGTGAAGGGATCGATTTGGAATGCGGCGGTGCCTACCACGCGTTAGCCGGTTTGAAACTCTACCACCGTCGTCGTTTCGAAAAGTAGCCCAGCAAGTGCAACGCAGGCAACGGTCGTTCCATTGGCCAGTCCTGCGTGGATGCATGGTAATGCAATCCACGACTTGCCAAACGACGTTTGAAGCGATTCGCCGTCGCCAATCCACCGCCTGCGTCGCTAATGCAATGCTCCCGCGTTCAACTCGGGGGATCGTTACCATCTCTCTAGAATTGGTGGTCAGCAGGGCTCCGCTGCAATCGCTGGTTGGGCTTCCTGTTTTGTGTCACCGCCAGTCGGGAGGTCCGGATGGGGGCACATATGGTCGTACAGAGTTCTGGTCCTCGCCTTCCGACGTCCAAGCTTGCGATGGTGGCTCGAGTACACCCCCGTTAGCTGGCAACGTCGTAGGTTTCATGTCCCGCCAGATGTATAGGTACCAATAGATCGGCATGGCAATGAAACCGCCCAGGAAAAGAACAATTGCCCAGAGAGCCTTCCTGTCCCCAACAACGTTCGGATTGCGAAAGACATTTACGATGTAGAAGACGAGCAGCCCAATTATCTCGAGCATCGTGAAGAGGTGGAGAACGAAAATTCCAGCGAACGCGACCGGGAACCCAAGTGGCGCGCCACCTGTCCTCGGAGTGGCAAACGTCGACAGCATCGTGAGTAACATGAAGGCCATGAAAACCAGCATGTAGATCGGCGGCCACACCGTAGCAGCGCCGATGAGGAGTTTTGTGGTCTTGGTCATTGATCCTCAAAACGTACGGGAACGATGGAAGCCCAACGCCCGGGATGACCGAGGGCGAGGAGTTGACTCAACGCGAGTCAAACACGCTCGACCGATCCCGTTGCGTCCATCCCATTGTTCGTCTGTTTTTTATTGGTAGAAGATGGAAAGTAGGTATCGATTGACCCAGCAAGTATATCAACGGATAGGCGTTGAGTTGATGCAAAATCGGCAAGCTCCTGCGCAATCGGACCAAAAATGTCGCGGATAGATTTAGATATGAGGACGAAGTCAAACCCCGTTTGCGAAGTGAAAGCAAACTGTAATTCACACCTACACGGAAGCCCATCTCCGTCTGGCCCCACAACGTCGCAAATCGCGTAGAGATCATCTAGTTTGAAGTTTTTCTTCAACCTAGAAACTTGGATGGTTCTCGAAACGGAATTGATTGCAAGTATCGGTGATTTTATGAGCCAGTGCCTAATGATTGGAATGTACAGAGGCCATGCTGCAACAAGTATCCCGAGAACAACACACGGTAAATATGCAACGGGCTCAGGATCAAGTTGCCAGCAATAGTATAAAAAGCTTATCCAAATGACAGTTAGAAGGACTGTTTTTGCGAATCCATTGATCCAGTTAATTGGCTTGGGTACCAGTAGGATTTGGTCGGGGGAACGCACCACATGAATGTCGCGAAAAAGCCCGTAGCTTCGGCCCAACGTTTTGAACGCTTTTACATCCATCACGGACACGACTTCTCGGCAGACGAAAGAATCCATGAAAGCCCTGGGTTTGGGGCGGGATCGATTCGACTAAATCTGGCGACTCAGACCCGAGATGCTGACTTGCGAAGGCAGTCTCAATTTTCCAACCCCATACCCAAGGGACACATAAGACATGATCATTCTCGCTCTCGACCACGGCAAGTCAATACCACGACTGTTGCTCGGATGGCGCGTATCGCGTATGCTGCCACACCAAGTTCGTGGTCTGCCACGTGTGCGACAGCAACGGCATGTCCAGCAGACCTAGCAGCCTCCTTTGCCGTACCGGGCGCAAATCTTGCGGCCGCATGGGCAGCAAAGGCAGCCGTCCGTGCCTGTGTCATCGTGATTTCACCACACGTCCAGGCTATAGCTTACTCAATCGCGATGCAAGGTCTTCAGTCCTCCGGATGATCCTGCTCGAAGATCGGAAGTACGTGTTCAGCACAAGCAGCCAATAGAAAGTGTTGAGCCTCTTCGAGCGTACCGCCGCGTCGCACCGTGATTAATTTAGGATTGCGTCCCCCTTTTTCGTGCATGATCATGAACTTCATGTGATAGCTAACCATCAATCAGGACGAACTGCCGTGGTCAACGATCGATCGAATCCATGAGTTGCGAGTACAAAGTTGCCGCCTCAACCGAGCGGTAAAACGTGGCCGTGGGCAATTCGTAGTGCTTGCAATGATACTCAATCATGCGGCCCATCAGATTCTCCACTCCTGACCCCGTTATGATTTCATTGCCTTGCCTATATTGCTTCGAACCGAGAAACAACCAAGTCTCGAACTTCCAAGATGTGATCGCTTGTTCACCGAAAAGTCCCTCGGCAAGGTTTGAGGACTGTGCGACCGAGAAAGGTCCCGGCGACATGAGGAACCAGATTTCGTCGCGCACTTGTGATGTGGAACTAGGAACCAGACCATCTTCACCGCTACCTTCAGGTCGAAGTTTCGCTAGCTGCTTCAGATAGGGGAAGCAATCGAGGGACGTGGGGCCATCACGTCTCACCATCATGCCTATCATCACCGAATGCGGCAATGTGCATTGTGGCCATCGTTCAACGCAAGCCTTAAGAATCTGGTCGCAATCCCGGACAAAGTTTTTTGTGTTTTTCTCTTTTGTGGCTAGTGCCAACGCAAAACAACTTGGTGTTGGATCCGACAACGCTAAAAGCTGTTCAAAATCCTCCGGCGTTTCATGTTTCCATTGCTCAATCGTCTCCAATAGGAGTGTGTAATTCGCTTGAGATATCCCATAGTTTCCGGGGGATTTCCGGAACTTCAGCAGAGCATTATGGCACAGAACACTTGAAAGCCTCGCCAACTCGCTTCGCTTTGCAGCCCAGGCTTCTATTTTTGGCAAGAGTTCATCACTGGGATTTTTGGCCAGTCTGTCGGCCCAGACCATACTGACGGAAGCAGCCAGGCTGTCCCATTGCTCCGGACCGACAGAACGAAATTTGCGTTTGCCAATTTTGCGGATCTCCGAAGCGCAAGCTTCAAAACGATCGAGCTCCCCGCTCTTGAAAAGCCCAATGATGCGATTCAGCGTCATCACGCCATCGTCGTCAATCCATCGCCTTCGTGAGACGATTTCTAGGCCTCGTTCCGTTTTCAATGCAATCCGTTCACCCGTGCGATCAAAAGACGCAGATTGGATGGAGGTTCTATCCAATACCTGCGGAGAGGAACTGACGAATTCGCCTAAGTCCCAATCTTGAATTTGCAATACTGTTTTGCCCGTTTCCGTCCGTCTCAATCCAATCGTGACCAGCCAGTCTTGGGATCCATCTACCGTTGCCGCATGTGCATGCCGAATGATGCTGCCAACAAGGATAGGATGCTCGCTGTTGTACGGAATGATTTTTACAATCTTATCATCTACCACCATAAAGACTCGGTTTCGAGAAATCCATCGCTCGAATCGGTTTCCGGAACACGCAATTGCACCGTCAAAGGGCATATCGAAAACTTTCGAAATTTTCGGAGACTGCCCTGGCGACTCGATGTTCCATCGCAATGGTCCCTCCGCAGTCGATGCGATGACCGATTTGCCCGTGGCATTGATGGAAATACTTGGGTTGAAGAATCGACTAAGTTTTAGGCGGCTAGGAGCGTTTAAATCCGAGTCGAGAGTGATAAGATCTCCCGCGTTGGTTTGTATCGCCATGACATCGACATCTCTTGCTTTGGCTAGACTGACAATTTGCCCCTTGGACGATGGCCACCGCGCAATGATTTTCGCAGTTTTAAGGTTTTGCTTTACGACTTCATCGCTATTGCTAAGAAAAAGATTCTCCTCTTTGCAGTCCAGGAAGACCCGTGTCGCTTTGGGAAAAGTCGACTCAAATTTGCTCAGTGCGGTTCCCGTATTGCAATCCCAGATCGTCACCTGTTTTCCCACCGTGATCAATCTTAGGCCATCACTTGTCATGCAAAATACATCCTGCGAAACGTCGTCCTTAGGACTACCAATTGAAATCCACTGAAGTTCGGGGGCTGGTTCCAGAAATCGGCGCAGCCACAAATAGTCAGCATCTGAAATTTGCTGCGGCTTCTCGGTAACAAACTTGGGCATGGAATCGATTCTACGGAGCGATTGCTCAATCAAGTCACGATCTGCCGTGCGAGCGAATTGGAAAGGAGACTGTCGCTCAACGAGGAATTCCGAGTTGAAGTAGTTCCAATCACTGGCCCGATCCGACGCGTGGTGCACGAAATCGTCAGAACCATTCAAGCGTGGCAGATCCGTTGTGGGCGGATGTTCACAACCCATAAACCAACCAAGCATTGCGAACGCGGCAAGCGCCGAGCCCATGCGAACGCGTTCAAAGCGACTTGTTCTCATCGCAACTTCCATTTCGGTGAAAAGTAAAAGGTCCGAAATTGGAAGCGAGACGGAATCGGCTGTGGTGACGAATGGGATGGGGACTCCGACGGGTACCATGTGTCGACGATCCGATCGATATCCCTATGGCGATTTGCGTTCAACAGAACGCCAACGAATGAACTTTGGCCGTCGTCTAAATTCGCATCTTCGGAACCCGACAGATCCAGCACGAGATCAGCATTTCCATCGAACAAAAATTGAATACTATTGATATCGATCAAGGCATTTCGAAACAACAGCTTGTTCAACTTGGTGGAATCCATGCCTTTCAATGCAGTCCAGGCAGCGCGATCCAGTTCGGTCTTCGAGAAATCGATTTCGGTTAGGAGTCGGCATTTCACGAGCTTCTCAATCGTTTCCGCGGTGAGTTGCATTCCTGCCAATCCCAGCTTTGCAATACCAGGGTTGGCAAGGACTTTGCGGATCAGTTCTTCGGATACTTTGGTGTGATTGACCGAGAAGTGCTGCAGTGCGCTCAATTCAAAGCCGTCGAAGGAAGTGTCTGAGACCGAGGTGTCATCGAGGATCAAGTCCGTTAGTTTTTTGCATTTGGAGAGAGCCCGCATGACATCGTCGTTGACGTTGCAACCGGGCAACGCAAGATGTTGCAGGTCTCGAAGCTCCGCGATGCTGGCCAGCGTCGCCGAAGAAACTTGCGTTGCATACGCGAGCGTGAGTGAGCGAAGTTGCTTGCATTGGAGCACCTCCTTCATGATCTCGTCCGTGACGCCTGAGCCCCCGGCAGCAAAGAAACGCAAGTCGCGTATCCCGCGAATGGTTGCCCCCTTGGGTAGATCCGACTGAAAGGACAATCCTTGGACACTCGGGATATCGACGAGATGGCATGTTCTCAACGGCAAGATGGTTTCGAAGGAATCTCTAAGACTCGGCAATGACACCAGTTGTAGCCTGTTCCATGCAAGCGGTTCCGACTCGAAAAAAATCGTCTCGAGCTCCTCAATGGATTCCAAATTGAGTTCGGTAACGTTCTCCGATTGGATACGCAGCGCACGCAGAGCCGGCAGTTTGGCAAGAACGCGACGAATTCCTGAGCCGTCGATATCGCTGCCCTTTAATGTAAGCGTCTCGAGTGATTTGGAGCCCTCCAACTGGACCAACTGGCGTGCCGCAACTTGGGTCCACGAAAGATCCATGTCGCGGATACCTTCGTTTTTGGCCAACGGTCGTATGTCTAGTCCTCTCATTTCAAACCGCGACAGGTCGACCTTGGATGGCCCGTTATTTTTCCCGATCTCGTCTATCCAGCGTTGTCGTTTCTCCAACGGAGTATCGTCCAAATAGTTCTTGGCGTTCTGTTGAATCGGAACCTGCCCGTCGGGGTTCTGCGTCGTTCGATACTCGGAACTGACCGCCAGCGACGTTGGCGACATCGGATCCATTTTTAAATCCTCAACATCCATCGCAAACAAAGATAGCTTCGTTAGTTTCGGCGTGCCCTTAACGACCACCCTGCGCACCCAAGGCTCGATTCCAAGTTTTTCGGTGCTAGACAGCCGAGCTCTCCATTGACTACGGAGTGCCGTCACACTGGCTAGCTCGGGTAGGTCACTCAAGGCGAGATCGAAGCGTTGAAACGCGTCGAGTTCGATTTTCTTGAGTTGCGGACAGTTTGAGATTTCCATGGCCACGCAGTTCCGATTCAGCTGTTCGTCAAACTCGTCACAAATCACGTTTTGGAGGGCTGGCCAATCTTGCAAAACGATCTTACTGCAAACGTTGTCTCCTAAGGCTGGTACTGATGGGCTAGCGTTGCTCGGGTGCGGCAGAGCAAGCTCGCGTAGAGAACCGAACCATAAAGGTCGGTCCATTTTCGAAAAATCGACGGAGGTATGAACCAAATTCAATTTTACGAGGCGCGGCATGGCCTTCATGCACTGAAAGCCTTCCGTAGAAATATTGGTTCGCATTAGGTTGAGTGCAATGATCTGTTTGCACGAGGCAATCGCAGCCACAGCTTCGCCATCCAATTCGCGTCCTGCTACTCTCAAGTCAATAAGGTAGGGTAACTCGCGGAGCAAACCGAGTCGGCTTAGGTCATAACTCCCTCCGCCCAGCCTTAGTCGTCGAAGTTCAGGGAGTGTCAAAACACGGGCAAGGAGTTCGTCGGTCGGCGACTCGAGGGTAACAGACACAATTCGGTTAAAGAATGGCAAGTACATTTCCGGTAGAAACGTCCGAATGGGATCCGGAACCACCGCTTCTCGTAAAACAACGCCTCCGAGTTTATCTATGGAAACTGCAAGTTCGCCCTCTTCACTAAGTCTTTTCGCCATCAGTCGCCAATATCCAAAGGCGAGAGCAACGAAGAGCATCACGAGCATTAAATCCCACAGTCCAACTTGACCACGATGAGGCCGTTCCGACACCGACTCACTGGCGGTCTTTCGATGGATCCACATCGTGTGCCCGAGGAGGATGCCTGCTACCAACGTCCAGACCAAGATGTTTAGCGTTAGTCGATAAAAACTCCAAACGACGAAGGGCGGCACTCCAGCGTGTTCGACGCGTACGTAGAACTTGAGCGGCCAACCCCCAACCCGGGATTCGGCTGTCGTGTCCGAAAGCAGATAGTCTACTTTTGGTTTGTCCAGGTATCCCACGCTAGCGTCACGTGCCTTGATATCTAGCGGTAAAAGGACTTGAATCGAGTAGACCCAATTCGAAGCTAAGAAAGCTAGAAGAAACAGAATGGAAAGAATTATAAACTTAAGGTGCGTTTTGGCGCTTGTTATGGATTTCTCTTGCGGTTTCCGATTTTGACTCACTGGTATGCTCCAGAAGAGTGCCTATTTGATTTCGCGATTCTCTCGAACCCCACACTCTTGATCCACCTGTCTTGCGTAATCATTCTGTTTTTGCCTAGTTGCCTATACTTCCTCCTGATCTTGAATCGAAGGACATTGTAACAACCCTTCGGACTGCGGTGTGTTCTGAATTCGATATGCTGACAGGATCGTTGGTTAAGCTCTGCTGATCGGTGATCGGTACATAATGCTCCGACCGGCAATACCGAATACCATCACAAGTCAAGTGAAGGCACTGATGCGATTTTATCTCCTCCAGATCGCTCGTCCAAGAACTTCCTGCGCGTACTATTTCACATGTCCTTTAGCCTGATCGAGTCTCCTCGTTGAAAACATGGACTTCAGGTCTTCGCTTATGCGTAGGCCTTGTTGAAGCGATCGCGGACTCGTCGTGCCACAAAGAAGCTGGATACAGTAGCAATCATCAGCCAAGTACCGGGTTCAGGTACGGCCGTTGTAGTAATGTTAAGATTCAAGAATGATGTTCGATATTGGGAAGTGCCGGTGAGAAAGATGCCTCGAGATAACACGTAGCCGAATTCAATCGGCTTGCTTCCGACGGCTGTATCTAGCGTCGGACTACCAGCACCTGTGACACGGCCAAAATCTGCCGGGACCAAGGTACCTGTTGCACGTTGCCAAAATGGGCTAAACGATTGTGGTTCAAAATAAGTAGTGCCTGCGATAAAAGTGTCTCCGCCCTGTCGTGCCGCAAGTCGCCAGCTAGCAAATTGAGATGCGTTTTCAACTTTGTACCAGGTTTCCCAGTTGATGTTTTGCATGATTCCGTCAACGCTGGTGACAAACGGTCGATCCAGCTTGAAATGCTGAACGTCGAATGTGAATGAACCCGTTCCATTGATTGTTGTTTGCTGAGCGTTACCCGTCACCCCTTGACCAACTAGTCTGGTAATTGACGCCGAGGTCACGTTAGTTCCCCCAAGGATACTTGCCGTCCATGTTCCTGGCGTATACGACTCATCGTGGATTGTGATGTCCGCTGAGACGATTGACGCATACAACGAGGCGGAGATAAATGAGAAGATGAAAATGTAAAGTCGCATTTGTGTTTCTGCACTGTAATTGCATTTGAGATCGCAGAGGTCAAGCAACGAGAGTCAAACACGTTTGACCGATTCTCGATCTTACTGCACAGCCTGTTCTTCAATTAGTGAGGTGCCGCGAAGATCTCGGAGTAGCGATTGTACAACAACTGTCGAAACCAATGTTCATCATGTCGGAAATTTCCTTGAGCCAAAGCTAAAAGCAAAAGAAGTGTCGTCATCCATTACTTTTTTAGGGTTGCTAGCCCCAATGGATGTTGTTGACTTGCAGCCAATGGAGCGCTGGATCGTTTTCGCTTCGGCGATATGGACGGGATAATCCTAGGCTTAATAGCACGTAGGCTGAGTTCGCAAGCCACGCCTGCGCTTCAGCCACGCGATCGCGTTGGAGCGAACGGTGGTCGGCCTCATAGAAACGGATATCCGCGACGCCGACCGATAGTTCTTGATCATCCTCTCGCCAAGCGAGTTTCAGCCGCTGGGTCTGACCAGTGAAGTCCGAAAGAATTTCTAGCTTCGGCGAAATGGCCCAGTAGCAGCCGAGCGAATAGAGTCCGGCATGCGCAGTCATTGCATACGTCGATCCATTTTTAGAAATCTCCGTCGTGAAAACTTCGGTCAACTTTGTTTTTGCAACCGCTGCGCAGCGTTCAATCATTTTCACACGATTGACTGGCTCTGCGACTTGAACCAAGCTCGGATCGAATTCGCGATCCTCGATTTCCGGTGTCTTGCCAACGAACTTTGTGGGTCCGAGATCCACCGTAGCACCGAGCTGGATGGGCCCCCCGTTGCAAGTCAGCAGAGAAGTCGTCAAGCCTCCAACCACCACCGGACGAACGTGCAAGCCTGTTTTGAGCTCAATCCCTGCCGCGCAAATGTAGCCTGGTTGCATACGCGTCAAATGGTTGATCAACAACTGCACGATGTGAAGTCTCGATTCGATTATTCGATTATTCGATTAGAGGTGAACGGCGGATACCTCGGGCCACTTGGTCTGAAGGTATTCGATCACTAAGCGGCGATGGCATTGATCGGGAGTATCTTCGCTGCACAGCAACACACTGCGGCTTTGTGCGAAGTCCGTTTGCTGAAGGTGTGTTTCGATCTTGCGTTCAGCCATCAAGGCCATGAATCGGTTTTCATATTCCGCCCACGCGCCTTTAGCTTTTTTGTACGCGTCAAGCATCTCTTGCGTCGGTGCCAAAATTGGTTCGTGGACGTAACGAGCCGAGCAAAGCGTTTCTAAAAAAAATTCGAGGTCGTCCCGTTTGGCAAAGGAGGCTAACTGCGAAGTGTTGTTGAGGCGTACGTCGACAAGACGTTCGATGCCTGATTGCTTCAATTTTCCAAAGAATTCTCGGGCGCTGGTTTTGGTAAAACCGATAGTAAAGATTTCCATTCGTCTGTTTCCAATTCTCCAAAGAGCATCAATTGCTGAAATGCGGGTTCTACTTGCTCAAATGTATCTAGTCGGCCGTCATCGCGTATATGCTGGATGGGAATACCCTTGGCATTCAACACTTTGGCGATCAAGCGATGGCGATGGCAGATCGATGGATCCTCCTCGCTGCACATCATTGCCACGCGATAGCTCTGAATTCCTGATTGGATCCGTTCGATTCCTTTGAGAAAAGCATCGGCTTCGGCCAGTCGATAGTAGAGTACGTAACCTTCCGCGTCGTAAAACTCGTCACCTTCTGGGCGCCCACCGAGTTGATCACCCATAAACAAATACTTGATGCGGCAATCTCTTAGAGTCCCCTGTAAGTATTCCCGATTAAAATGCGGTGTGTACTTCGAAAAGGGTTGCGACCGTACATCTGCAAGCACTTGAATGCCGTGTTTGGTAAGCAATTCTAGAAAATGCTGCTCGGAATGGTTGGAATGGCCAATCGTGAATACAGCGGGTGTGTGTGGCATGGCGTTTTCCATCGAAAGAAGTGCCCAATCTACTTGTTCGTAGGATTGTAACGCGGATGCAGTGAGACCAAAATACGTCTGAGGCTCAGGTCCATTTTGGCTAGCGGCAGATCAGAGTATCCCAACCCGAGGCGTAAGCGAGGGAAAATTTCGCAGGTCCCTCACTCACATGTCGGGTTATGATTTGGAGTTTTCACATCGCCACTCGCCTTAGCCCTAGTACGCAAAAAGCCGTGAAAACAGGGTACCGACGTCATGCGAGATCTTTCTGAGCAGAGCGCAAACCTCAAGCGATATTGGGGTTACGACGAATTCCTGCCGTTGCAGGCGGAAGCCCTGTCGGCCATTTTGCAAGGTCGGGACTCGCTCACGGTATTGCCAACAGGCGGAGGAAAATCGCTTTGCTACCAGATCCCAGCATTGAGCAGTAGCGGGCTGGTTATCGTGGTTTGTCCGCTGGTCGCATTGATGAAAGATCAAGTCGATGGACTGCTCGAATGCGGCATTTCTGCGGCTGCCGTTCACAGTGGGATGTCGGCGGATACGAAACGGATGGTGTTCGACAAGATCGCCCGGCGAGAATTGCGATTGCTCTACATGGCGCCGGAATCTCTGCTGAGACCGCAGGCTCTGGACTATTTTGGCAAGCTGGATATCGGCTATTTCGCGATCGATGAAGCGCATTGCATCAGTGCGTGGGGGCACGACTTCCGACCTGAGTATCGAGAACTCGCAACGTTGCGCAGTCGGTTTCCTACGACACCGATCCACGCTTTCACGGCAACGGCCAATCCTTTGGTTCGCACTGAAATTACGGAAACGTTGTGTATGCGCGATCCTCAAGTATTGGTGGGGGACTTCTTTCGGCCAAATTTAGTTTATCACGTCGTCAAGAAACAAAACTCGCTCAATCAGATCGCTTCGATTCTCGAAAAGCATCCGAATGAATCCGGATTGATCTACTGCATTAGTCGCGATGAAACGGAATCCGTGGCGGACGCGTTGAATAAATTGGGATACGCGAGCACCGCGTACCATGCCGGGCTGAGCGATCAGGAACGCACCCAGCGCCAGGAGGCCTTTATCAATGACGAAACTCGCATTTTGGTTGCTACGATTGCGTTTGGTATGGGGATCGACAAATCCGATATTCGATTCGTGATCCACGCCGGGATGCCTAAGTCGCTGTCCAACTACCAGCAGGAGTCTGGACGAGCCGGACGCGATCGGATGGAGGCCGAGTGCTGGCTGTTGTATTCGGTAAGTGATGCGGCGATTTGGCGACGCATTCTAGACGGCCTTAACGAATCCGGGAAAGCAGCCGCTGAGACTTCATTAGCCGACATTCATGCTTTTTGTGTTTCGAACCGATGCCGACATCAACTCTTGTGCGAACATTTCGGGCAGAGTTGGACACGTGAACGATGTGGTGCCTGTGACGTGTGCATGGGGCACTTTCAAGCGATGACGGACGCGTTGGTCGTGGGGCAAAAGATTTTGTCTTGCGTCGTGCGAGCAGGCCAAAACTTCGGGGCAGCACATATTGCCAAAATCATGTCAGGTTCACGTTCTGCCGAAGTGCTCAATCGTGGGCATGACCGGTTGACGACCTTTGGACTGCTCAAAGAATTCAAGCAAGGGGACATTCGCGACTGGATCGAACAATTGGTCTCGCAAGGGTACCTTTTGCGAACGCCCGGCGAGTACTCGGTCTTGAAAGTAACTCAAACGGGTCACGGGGTGCTGCGTGGCAAGCTTGAACCTCAGCTATCCCGTGCCCTTAGGAGTTCGGATCAGCCAACACACACGGCGCTGGTCGATTCATGGGAGGGTGTCGATAGGACTCTCTTTGAGCAGTTGCGTACCTGGCGTCGCAACGTGTCACAGTCGCGTCAAGTTCCTGCATACATTTTGTGTGGTGACACCAGCTTGAGAGATTTGGCCCGTCGTAAACCCAGAGACCTGCAACAGCTATTGGGAGTGCATGGTTTTGGAGAACGGAAGTCGCAGGACTTGGGACCGCAGTTGATCGAGCTGATAACGTCCTATTCCGGTGGTGAATCAACGTGCTCAGGGTCAACCGATTGGTCCCAGCCGTCTCAACATCGTGTTTCTCCTGACAATGAATGCTTTCAAACGGCATCGGCTCTATTCGTAAAGGGTCTAAGCGTGGACCAAGTAGCAGAGCGGATGTCGCGGGCCACGTCGACGGTCTACGGGTATTTGACGCAGTACTTGCAGGATAATCTGATCACGGAGCCGCAACCTTGGCTGTCGACCATCGATCTCGAAACGATTGCTGCCGTGGCCCGCTACTCGGGATTAGAGCGATTGAAACCGATTCACGAAGCCTTCCATGGCCGCTACCATTATGACAAGTTGAGAGTTGCAGTGACGATTCTCCATAACCGACAGTTCCGGGTCATAGCGTAATACCGCAAAAAGTACGGGACATAGTTACTCATGCGTGAGCGAACGTGCAGTACGTCGTTTGATTTGCGACTTGATTCGTGCGAATGGTGCTATTAGCCGTGCAGCAGACTAAAAACTACCTGCCAAGGGTTTCAATGGGAGAGCGAGGCTCCTGCCGAGCTTGGCGTTGGTTCGGCAGGAGCCTCTCCCTCCCGGTATACTCAATGTTGCCGCTCGCCTTAGCAGGCAAATTCAAGTGGGGCGGGGGCAAACGGAACGCCTATGCGTCCGCCTCGTCGTCCGAGTCCGATCCGACCATGAACTCTTCGCCAGCCACGGTCACGCAATCGCCAGGACGGAGTTTCTTTCCGCGTCGTGTTTCCACCATCCCGTTGACCAAGACGGCCCCCGACTGAATCAAATGCTTCGCCTGTCCACCGGACTGGGTTACCTCCGCTAGCTTTAGAAACTGGTCCAGCTCGATGGTTTCCATTTCTGGTTCGGGTTCATTGGGTTCATGCATCGCGCGCCACTTTAATTAAATTGAGAACTTGTGCAGGTATTTGTCTGCACGCCACTGTAATCCATGGAAGGCAGAGTGCAAACAGGCCTGTTTGCTAGCGATAAAAATGATGTCAACATCCGCAAAATCGGCAGTGTCGACGCATTCGCCTTTATTTTCGTTCGAGACAAACCGATGTTTCAAGAACGAAGTCTAGTGCGTAAAGCCATGGACTGGTGTTCCATTCCGACATCGCGTCGGGTATCCAACGTACCAAAGAATCCAGCAGGGGCCATGTTGCATCGGATCAGCAGAAATTCAAAGCGAATCATTGCGGTCCTTTCCCAGCACCGCAAGCCGGCGCAAATCGCATGGGGCATTGCGATCGGGATGATGCTTGGACTTGTCCCAAAGGATAATCTCGTTGCAATATCGCTCGTTGGCGTTTTGGCATGCTTGCGTGTCAATCAGTTTGCCGGATGCTGTATGGCTATTGCCATGAGTGTCATTGGTGGTTGGTTCAGCCCCATCACGAGCTATGTAGGTTCCAGTTTGCTTGAGCAACCGCTCGTATCCACCGGTATTGTATTTCTTTACCGATATCCCTTGCTTCCATGGGCTTGCTTAGACAACTCGCTGGTGCTGGGAGGTATCGGCGTTGGTCTTGTGACTCTTCTTCCAACCTATGGTGTTTGCAGGCGTTCGTTCTCCAAAGCAGAGCAACAACTGGAAAGCAGCGCGTTGGAGCAAGTAGCCAACGAAGCCATCCAATATCGAAAATCCGTTGCGGATCAATCCCAATCCCGCAAAGAGAAGACGTCGCCGTCGCTCAAACTGCTGTCCGCGGACAAAGCAGACGTAGCGGTTATTGGAGAGCAGCCCTCGGTTGGGACAACGTCCCTAGCCTTGCTGGCTGGTTCCGGAGCGGTTGATGCCAAGCCATCGAATCAGGTAGCCGACCAGCGGATGGAACACAAAAGTAAACAAAGGACTATTCCCATGATCTTCACGGGCGAAATCATGCCGGATGGACACGACACGTTCCTAAGAGAAACGGTCATCGAAGTTGTTCGATATCGACGCCCAGCGACATCAACCGGATTGCCGAGCAAAAACAAACTTGACACTCCTGCAGCTACTCAAACACACGGAATTTCTATGCCAATTGGAAACGCTTCGACCATCGGTGCAAAAGAGCCCGTTAACCAAGGGCTTTCGGCGATGAACAAAGCCACGCCAATCGAGCAATCCATTGCCTTTGATGCGGGGCACACGCCAAGCCAAACGAACAATCGCGATGAATCGTTGAGATATCTGCTTTGGCACATCAATGGTTCTCGCGAGAGTGTTCGAAAGTCTTCGGAGAAAACCGCATGACGATACGTCGTCGATTGTTCATCGCGACCGTGACATTAGGTGGCGGCATATGTTGTTTTCAGCCCATCATGCGCAACCGCATGGAGTCCCGGATCTCCGAACTCTTTGGTGGGCGGGTGGAAATTGGTTCATCAAAAGTCTCCCTAATTGATGCTACGATCGCGCTCAGCGACATAACCATGCACTCTGCGAATTCGCGCCAAGGAAGCATCGAAAGTTCACTTAGCTCCTTCACGATCAAAGATGCAGCTCTAAAGTTCAACTGGAATAGTCTTCTCTACCGCAATCTGAAGGTCGAAAACTTCGTTGCCTCCCATGTTCATTGGAAGCTTGCCAATCCAAGCCGAGAGGTCATTCCGACAGCTGACGAAAGCAATCTCCCTAAAAACAAATCGCAATTCGACGAAAGCGAAGCGTTCGATTTTAGCATTGATTCGATTGTTCAGCCGATCAAACAGAGGATTGTTGAAGAGGCGGCCAAACAAAACCGCGTTCACCAGACCGTGTCATCGCGCATCAAGTCAGTGTCGGAGCGACTGACAGAAGCCCTGCCAAGCGACGGATCGCTGAATGTTCTGAGGCAACGCTACGTCGTAGAGGATGCAAATAAGGAACTTGCCATCATCAAGCAATCGATTGCCGAAGCCCGTATCGCTCGATACGAATCGGATAAAGTGATGAACGCAATGAGGCAATCGGCTCAGAAAAAACTCGTGAAGAGTTTAGAAGACTTGCCTGATCTTGGTTCCCTAAAGGCGAATCAATCGGCTCTTCAAATTGCCAAGAGCGCGGTCGCTAAGGAGTGGAACAGAAACCGGCCGATTGTCCAAGCGGCCATGCAGTCACTGACTGCCTTACAGCAGATCCCAACGACGCCACAAAATAGCGACGAAGGAGAAAACCGAGCCGGGCTTCGAAACTCCAGTTCAGAACTCCTTTCTCAACTCCCAGTCGGCTTTACTCGTATCGTTGCTGGCAAAGTCAACGGGACCATCTACCTTCCCAACGTTTCTCTTAAGCCCGCCGAAGTCACCTCTGGTTTCGAACTTCAGTTCAAAAACCTATCCAGCCAAGACTTTTCGGATCGAGAAAAAGCCGCGATCACGATATCCATGAAGCACTCGACCGTTCAACGCGAATCGCCATGGCTGATTTGCACTGCCCAGCAAGTTGGCCTGCCTCAGTCGGACACAACCCAAATCCAGGTCGTGCTCGAAAGAACGCAAAGTGGACAACCCAAAACCGTCACTACCATCCAACACGCAAACCAAGGTTGGGCGGCTTCGTTTTCATTGCCTTTCCAAAACTGCTTTGAATCGTCATCCGATGCAGCACCGTCCATTGAGAAGGTCTCGCTGAGCGAGAAAACAAATATTGTTGGAAAAATGATTGGAACGACGCCAGCCAATGGAAGCGAGCCAAACGAACTCTTGATTGATATCGACGAAGCGAGCTTGGCCGCAGTCGAAGCCATTCTGTCCCCAAAATTACGCCAGGACTTTGAAAAGAAACGATCACAGGCCTCTATTCGGAGTACCGAACTCTTGACAAGTGAGATGCTTGAGATATCAAAGCGGTGGGATCAATTGGGGGACGAGCACTCTCGCACCCACGTAAGTTGGGAAGCGAGTCTCACCGAGTTGAGCGGTCAGTTGGAAAGTCTTGAAACAGCCTTTAAACGAACATCGCGTGGTTCGATCGGCATTGCTCGATAGGTTATTGTCGCCTTTCGCTCCGCGAAACTGTGCCGCGTTATTAACGCACCTTTGCGGAAAAAATCGACAGTCTATCTTCGGCGGAGTGCACGATGGATTTGCATGCTAAAGCAATCCCTTGGATCCCTTACCTGGCGATACCACTCCAGCCATCGAATCCTTTGGAAAACGTTCAAACGCGAGAACAGGGCGAGGTAGTGGAAAAAGCTCGGTTGCGGCCCTAGTGATTTTGACCGACGAATTGGCGAAGTTTGCGCATGGCCAGCCATCGACGAACGAAACCAACGTGACCGACGATGAAGCCAGGTAGACCACCAAATGCTTTCGAGCCCCATAAAGCTGCGTTAGCGGTATCAACTTGCCGGACGATTTTCCCATCTTGGAAAATAAACGCCGAGCGAGTTGGGTTTCGAACGCGACGACCAATGGGAGATTTTTTTCGACTGTCATTGCGCATGTGGTAGGTGAAGACGACTTCGGCAGTACCCGTTTCTCCCTCAATCGATAACCGATTGACTTCGACATGAAGATCGCTTTTGGTCCCGCGCTTGTTCTTGGAACAGATCATCCGCCACATGTCACAGATATCGGATTTTTCGTTCAGGTGAAAAGCGATATCGTGAAAATGGGTCTGTACACTCTTCCCACCATTCGCCGATCCCTCGTTCGACGCATCGTCATGGTAGCATGCAAAAATGCCTTCTAGATCTTTTGCATTGATGCTGGCGTAAAGTTTGACAAGCGTGGCTTCGTTCGGACTCATAGTATTCTCTTTGTGATTCTGCGATTTTTGCGACTCAAACATCATTCCCAATTCTGGGGCACTTCGCCCGCCGCGCGAGTTGAAAGTGCCGCAGCGATAGGATCGACGGTACGCTGAACTCCCATCATGGCTTCATAGTCGCAACGGCTAAGTGGACTCGAGAACTGCATTGATGGTCGCGGGCTCTTGGCAACAGCTTGAAGGATTGGAAGTTGTTCCGGCACTTCAGTTGTCTTTGTAGACTTGCCGCCCCTCGCCCTTGGCGGCTCGTTTTTCGTCAGCCGCACGCTTCTCCTCGATGATGGCTTGTTCTGCTTCTTCTTCGGTGATCGCGTCCTCAGGGGCCATTGGATCTCGCAAAAGCGCTATGGTTTGCGGAGGTAGTTCCTTGCCATCGACGATTAAGATGGCTCGGTACGTGCCATTTGGAGATGGACGTTGCCCGCCTCGGCCTCCGCCTGCCGGCCCACCAGCAAAACCACCTCGTCCCGGACCACCACCTTCGGGCCCACCGGCACCAGGACCACCGCCACCAGGGCCGCCTCGACCTCTGGTCGCTGCCACTTCAGGGGCAACCGGTATTGCAGGTGGAGTTGCCGCGGTCGCGGGAGTTGTTTGAGGCGTCGCGCCAGGCTCATCGAGCTGAGGGGGTCTAGTTGGATCAGGAGTACCCTCGGTGCTTGGAGCCGCGCTATCGGGGCGTCGCCCACGTCCTTGGCCTCGACCACCACCAGGTCCACCGCCACTAGGTCCACCAGCACCAGCAGATCCACCGCCAGCACCGCCGGGTCGACCACCGCCAAATCCGCCACCACCGGGACCGCCACCGCCACCCGGACCTCCCGGACCACTTGCGCCAGTTGCTCCGACGCGAGCCGCGGCCGCCACCTGTTGCCCGAGATCCCAGTTGAGTCGATGAAGTCCGGCTGCCGTTTCACCGCGAAGCTCGCGAACCACCTTCCCTTCGATATCTTCGATC
This sequence comes from Pirellula sp., assembly GCA_031372345.1. Lineage (GTDB taxonomy): Bacteria > Planctomycetota > Planctomycetia > Pirellulales > Pirellulaceae > JBKCUI01. Next base: position 17,536 of record JANMLD010000269.1, on the reverse strand, counting down.
CGCAAGGAAACGCGTTCCGCCTTGGTCGGCAATGCATACCATAGTTGCGCACCGTTGGCTGGGTTTTCACCAGAGAAGCGACGATTCGTCAGACCGCGGCTTGGTTCACTGCGCCAACGAACCACTTCCTCGGGTTTGAAGAGCGCGACTTGCGTCGTTAGGTTTTCGAGTTTTAGCTGACGCAATCCAGAGACGTCGCAGGCCCAAAGGCTTCGACCGTGGGTTGCCGCCACAATCTCACCGTTGGTCGGATGCTGTGCGATTTCATGAATGGCAACGGTCGGTAAGTTCGTATTCAATTTCGTCCAATTGGCTCCACGGTCCATCGACAGCCACAATGCAAACTCCGTTCCGGCGTAGAGCATGTTCGCGTTGGAAATGTCCTCGCGCAAGCAACGCGTGGATCCCCATGGAATGTTGGAACGGATGGATCGCCACGTATCGCCGAAGTCATTCGACTCAAACAAATAGGGCTCGTCATCGTCCGACCGATGGCCATCCAACGCCACGAAGACACGACCGTCTTCGAACCGAGAGGCTTCAATGGTCGCCACCCAACGCGGGGCTGGGATCCCTAAATTGGCCGTAATGTTCTTCCATTCAAAACCGCCGTTGCGAGTCACCCACAATGCTCCGTCATCTGTTCCGGCATAAAGAACATTCGCGTTGCGCGGGGATTCCGAGATGGCAGTCCCGGAACCTCTTGGCGTGAGAGTGATTTCAGGCGAGATCGGGATCAAGTTGTTTCCGCGATCCAAGGAACGAAAGACATAATTTCCCACTGTGTAAAAGATCTTCGAGTTCTGATGGGAAAGAATGAACGGAGTGTTCCAGTTGAACCGGTAGGTAACGTTGTTGGCCGTTCGTGCCGGTCGAATCGAAGCTCGTTCACCTGTTTTGAGATGTCGCCGGCTAATGCTGCCGTTCTGACTTTCCGAATAGATCAAATCGGGATCCTGCTGATCCACTTGGCATACGAAGCCGTCGCCGCTGCCGATGGACAACCAATCTTCATTGAGTGTTCCACCATTCTTGCTGATAGCTGGTCCACCCCACGAGCCGTTATCTTGAAGGCCACCGACGACCCAATAAGGATGTTTTGGACTGATTGCAACGTGATAGAACTGCCCGACTGCCGCCGTATTGATATGGTCCCAGTTGACCCCTCGGTCGTGGGAAGCATAGAAACCACCGTCGCCACCAATGACCATGTGTCGACCATCGTTCGGGTTGATCCAAAGATCGTGGCAGTCCGCATGCACACCACGTCCAAAATTGCCATCGAAGGTGAGACCACCGTCTTCGGACTTGAACTGCGTTACGCCAAGTACGTAAACTCGATTCGCATCGCTCGGGTCGACTTTGACGACGCTGAAGTACATCGGACGCGTATTGAGCGAGTTCACTCGTTCCCAGGTTTCGCCGCCATCATTCGAACGGTAGACCCCGCCGTATTCATACCCCTTGGCACCTTGCATATCTTGGACGTTTGGCGTCTGCCCGAAGTAAGAATAAGTGTGTGGGCGGTCATTCGGTAAACCATCGCGTGCCGCAAAGGTCACTTCCAATTCTTTCGTATCGGCACCGCGTACTACAGAAACCTTGGCTTTGTCACCGACTTTGAATTCACGGATGGCCGCGACAAAAGCTTCGTAATTTGCAACCGGCTTGCCACCCATCGACTTCACGATATCGCCCGGCTCCAAGCCAGCTTTTTGTGCGGGACCATCGGCAGTAATATCAGTTAGGACAGCGCCACCTTGATCCGAGGTTTCGCCTTGAATGCCCATGTAAACATTGCTCGGTCCTGCGGGTCCACCAAGTCCACCAGGTCCGCCAAACCCGCCAGGTCCACCTTGTCCGGCAGGACGATTTTCCAATGTGACAGTCAATTCCAGCGATTCTGTTCCGCGTGTCACCTGCAATTCGACTTTGTCACCTGCGGCCCGTGTGCGAACTTGTGTGACCATCTCGGTGTAAGCACCGGGGGCTTTTCCGTCGTACAAGGTGATGACGTCCGCGTCCTTTAGGCCAGCCTTGTCCGATGGGCCATCGGCAGTGACACGCGTCACCACGATTTTCCCCTCACGGTCCTCTGCCGTGACACCCAACCAAACACCAGCGACCGCAGCTTGCGCTTGAGCTTGCCCAGTTCCAGGCCGTCCCGTTAAGACCGAATCCAGCGTCAACGCTTCTTCGCCGCGTTTCACTTGGACAGAGATCTTGTCCCCCACTTTTTTCGCGCGAAGGATTTCGAGTGTCTGATCGTAGTCTGTGATGTTTTTATCCCCGACGGCCACCAATTGATCGCCAACCTTGAACCCCGACTTCTCTGCAGGGCTCTTTGGCATGATTTGGGTCACGATGGCTTTGCCTTCGCGATTGGTTCCGACGAGTCCTAGAAATGCAGCGAAGGGAGCTGGTCCCTTTCCGATTTCTTCGCAATCGATGATGGCAAAGATCGCATTAGGCGATTTGGTTTGCCAATCCAGACCAATGCGACCCATGTTGTTCGAAGGAAGACCTTTGGTCAGTTTCCGCCAACTCTTGCCTGCATCCGTCGACTTGTAAAGTCCGCTGCCAGGTCCCCATTTGCGAATGGGGTCGTAGCCGTCAATGCCGTCCGGTTTCGCGACCGTTCCTGGCCAACTGTCGAAGCCATCGCGCTGTCGGTCCCAGAAGGCAGCGATGATCGTGTCGGGGTTGTTCGGATCCATGATCATGTCGATGACACCGGTCTTGTTGTCCACAAACAGGACCTTTTCCCAAGTCTCACCGCCATCGGTCGTTTTGAATACGCCTCGCTCTTCGTTGGGACCATACAGTCGCCCCGCGGCACCAACATAAACCACCTTCGAGTCCTTGGGCGAAACAAGAATGCGACCGATCTGATAGGTCTTTTTCAGCCCCATGTTCTTCCATGTAGCACCACCATCGATGGACTTGTAAACACCATCGCCGTAGGAAACCGAATTGCGTGGATTCGCTTCGCCTGTTCCTGCCCAGACGACTTTGGAATCGTTCGGGTCGATGGCGATGGCTCCTAGAGAAATGGTTTCTTGTTTATCAAACTGATGGGCTACGGTTGTTCCCTGATTGACCGTTTTGAGGATGCCACCGGATGCAGTTGCGATATACCAAAGCGAAGGGTCTTTGTCCGGAATCGCGATGTCGGTAATTCGACCAGCCATGTTGGCTGGCCCGATCGATCGCCATTTCAAATTCTTGACCAATTCGGAATCGATCTTCATCGCAGGCGGGAAGACCAAAGGCTTGGCTGGCGTCTTCTCGACAGATTTCGCCGCCGGTTCGGCCGGTTTGACTTCGGCTGGTTTCGGTTGCTTGAGCGATTGCAGTTCCTGCACGATCTTCCCGAGAACACCTTCGATAGCCTCCAGTCGGTCCGTCGTCTTGTCCGCTGCTGGCTTGACCGGAGCTTCCGGCTCTTGTGCGCATACGAAAACATTGAACGTAAGAAGTAGCAGGCTTGAGGCGAGTGAGGACCTGCTGGACCAAGAAGGGCTATTAGAACGCAGCGATAATCGCATCCGAAACTCCACGGAAGTCATTGAGTTGGTAATGTTGATTGATTTAAATTCGACAGAAGGGGTCAAACGAGTCCCACCAGTCTAGTCTGTTCACTGTTGCCAATGCAATTCATCAGCAACCCGAGTTGGTGAATAGCCCGAAATTGTCTTAGTGTAGCTGAGCGAGGCCCTCGCTCAGGTTTTGTCTTTGTGTGGCTGAGCGAGGCCCTCGCTCAGATTTTGGGCGAGCGTCAGTTTGAGATCTACCAGTAAATTGGGTGGCACGCTCTGAGGTACGAAGGGCGTGGTGGATCGCTAGAGACATTTGCTCCAGTTCCCACGCCCATCGCTATCTCTCTGAGCGTGCCACCCTGTGGACGGGTACCTTCTTGTCTGCCTTTCGCCTTTGCAGAAACTCAACGCGCGAAGGGCCTCGCTCGGGTTTCGTCCAACGAGCGAAGGGCCTCGCTCGTCCACGTCCAGGTCTTACGGCACTGCGTCTACGTTTGGCAAAATCAAGTCCGACGGCGATTGACCCACGCTTGGGCGAACAAACGCTTCGCCGTACTTGGCATAGCCATCGAGGAACCCGCCATGGCTCAAGAAAAACTCGCCATTCTCCACTCCCATGAATCGATCGAAACGGTCCGTTCGGCCCGTTGGATCATGGCTAAATTTCGCCGTCGTCAGTTCCATCCACTTGCCATCTGGGGTGCGTATCCACTGATTGCCATAGCGCGCTTTTCTAAGTAGATGTCCGTTGCTGCCGCCGAAGTTCTCGCTGAAACTATGCACGCCGCGCATCCAGCCCCCTTCTTTCGGTGCCTTCCACGATGAAATCAGCATCCACTTCTGCTGTTCTGGCTGGAACCAATACCCTGAAAAAATCGTTGACTTGTCGATAGGTTTGGCGGTCACTATGAACCGCTGTTTCTCACCCGTCTTCCACATTGTTTTGAGATGGCTGTGCCCACCGGTTCCTTCATTGCCGAAGTCTCCGGTGAAAACCCCTTCGCCCTTTCCCACCAGCTTCACTCGGTTCTCATCCCCCACTTTCTTTCTGTCTTGAGCCTCATCGCCACTGTCCCAAACGCTGAAGATAATTCTGCGTTCCGTCGGGCTGTTCACCTGCATTCCGAAATAACCTCGATGCCAACCACAGGCCATGTAGAACGTCGTAGTCGGATCTTCGACGGCAGTCACTTCACAATAGAACGCCTCGACATCTGCTCCGTCTGGGACTGGGTACATCAAGTGAACGGAAGCGGCATTTCGGCGTTCCTTGAGATTAAAATGGGCCTTCTCGATCGCGGCTCCATCCAATAGCAACGCTTTGACATCCGCGATCGGAGCCTTTGCCCCGTTAAACGACTCAAGTTGCAATCGCTTATGACCTGTCGTCGCAATCTTAAAAACGCCAAAGTCGACAATCAAAGGCTTGTCGATGCCTGAGCCGGTTACCGTAGCCTCCCGCGATTCTTCTCCGACAGTCATTCTGAATTTGGCTGACGTACCATCTGCTAAGCACAATTCGGACTTCAGTTTCAGTTCGCCGGTAGTTTCAAACTTGCCATACCAATTGACCGACTGCGTAGGATCGTTCCAACGCGTGACCCCTTTTTGTTCGGAGATGCGAGCACTCTCCGGATTGGGGAGCATGTAGGCAGTAAAAGCCGGCACCCGCAATTCGTCTGCGCAGATGTGGCTGAAATGCGAACCAGCGATCGCTAGAAAAAGAAGGCTAAGGCAGGAAACATGCATTCTCAACATTGATTATCTCTCTTCGGAATCAAAACTCTCAACTCTCAACTCTCAACTCTCAACTCTCAACCCTGCACCCTGAACCCTGAACCCTGAACCCTGAACCCTGAACCCTCAACCCCCATCCCTCAACCCTCATCCCTCAACCCTCATCCCTCATCCCTCATCCCCTCGCACAGCAATCTTGCCGAACCCGATTCCCATCATGACTGAATTCAGTCCGGAGCCAATACCCAACAAGGCAGATTTCGTTCCGGCATGAAACTGAGACTGCGAAAGACCGACCCCCAACGCCGTTGGCAACGCTACCGACCCGGTGTTTCCCAATCGTTCAAAGGTCGCGAAATCGGTTTCTACGGGCATGCCGAGCGTTTCCAACATCCTGCGTCGATGGGCCGAACCCACTTGATGACATACTGTCGCGCCGATCTCCGTTCGATGCCAACTAAGTTCAGCTAGCAACATGTCGAAGGCTGCTTTGCCAGTCGCGACACCGGCCTCCAAGAGTAACTCCGAGTCGGTATTCATGATGGGTTGCATGCCGCTTCCCGCTTGATCGGTATCGCTTTGGCATAGCCCATGATGCTGTGTTCTGGCTACGGCGACTGCACCGCAAACGCGGGCTCCCATGCCTGGAGATTGCGTTTCAAAATAGCGGCGATCGCCCAAGAGCCAAGCGCAACTCCCTGATCCAATCGTCAGCGATGCAAAGGCAGGCTTGATCGATTGGCGCGTCAAGTCGGAATCGGCGTTCAACTGATGAATGGTGGCTTCTAACAGTCCACGGCAATCCTCAGTACCCACCACCAAGCCGGCACGGATCACACCGCTTTCAATCAACTGTGCAATTTGCACGGCACCGTTCATGACCCCCAAACACGCATTGGAAACATCGTAAACCCAGGCGTTCTCGGGCAAGCCTGTCAAATGATGGACGCGGCAAGCCGTAGCGGGTTCAAGGTACTCACGACAAACACTTGCATGGATAAGGCATTGCACTTCCTCTGGCTGAACACTGGCTGCGCTGAGTGCTCGGCGGCAACTCTCCGCGCTCATATCGCTGATGCGTGTCTTTGGATGCCATAACCTGCGTTCACGAATACCACTCATCCCCTCAAGTCTTCCTTGAGGCAGCTTGAGCCGCTGGTAGACTCTGTCTAGTTGGGTCTCGATATCTGCGGAAGTGATCACCAACGGGGGCAGCACATACCCAACCGAGAGCAACGATACATTTTGGAAGAGCATTGGAATCGTTTCTTGCGCTGGGGCTACTTGCGGCGGTCGCTGAGTTCGTGAACCATGTCGACCAGTGCGATGACATTATCGACAGGGGTTCCCGGCAGGATTCCATGTCCTAAGTTAAAAATGTGTCCTGGACGACCAGCCGCTTGCGAAAGGACATAGTGCACTTGATCTCGAATGGTGTCTAAGTCGGAGAACAAAACGGTCGGATCCAGGTTGCCTTGCACCGCCCGATCATTGCCTGCCATATCCCAACCGACATCCAAAGGAACTCGCCAATCCAATCCGACTACGGTGCGATTATCGCCGCGAAGTAGCGAGGTTAACATGGGGTTGCCGGTGGCGAAGTTGATTACGGGTACGCCTGGCACGATCGATTCCAATAGTTGATGCATGTGTGGCAAAATGCGAGTTCGATACTCGTTCGGCGATAGACATCCGGCCCAGGAATCGAACAGCTGGACGCACTGAGCTCCGGCCGCAATTTGTGAGTTGAGGTACAGGGCAATCGAATCCACCAGTTTGTTCATCAACTCCTTCCAAGCCACCCGATCGGAATACATGAGTGTCTTGGTATGGATGTAGTTTCGTGAACCGCTCCCCTCAATCATGTAGCTTGCCAACGTAAAGGGGGAACCGGCAAAACCGATCACCGGGATTTTTTCCGGTAGACTTGCTCGCGTAGCCGTGACGGTGTCCGCCACGAACTGCAACGCTTGCATGTTTTCCAAAGGCTTGACGCGGTCGACATCCTTGGGCGATCGAATCGGGTTATGGATTACAGGGCCATCGCCGGTGGTGAACTCTAGGTGAAATCCCATCGGCTCTAGGATAGGCAACAGATCAGAAAAAATAATGGCGGCATCAACCCCCAGTTTTTCGACGGCGGTAACCATGACTTCAGCGCACAAGGCTGAGTTTTTGCACAATTCCAAAAACGAAACCTTTTCGCGGACCGCTCGATACTCGGCCATGTATCGGCCAGCTTGTCGCATGAGCCAAACGGGGGTGACGTCCGTTTCTTGCTTAAAACAGGCCTTCATGAAGGGGTTGTCGTGCAAGGGATTCATCGGTGTTCCTGAAGTGAGTTGACCTTGGGTGGACATGTCGTTTCTCGAAACTCCGACAGGTAAGCCGGTAATACCAGTGAATCGTTTGGCTTTGAGAATTCGCGGACTTTTTTCCGCAGCAGCTTGAACCAAATGACCCATTTTCGAATGCTCGGGCTCAAGATCGATGGGGATTTCTAAGTGCTGGAGCATTTCGGAGGTGGTGGGGCCAATCGATGCGACCACCATGCTGCGGAGCGCAAGTCGTAGTGCCGCTTCACAATCCAATTGATTGGCGATGCGCAACAGATTGACCGCTTGATGGGCACTCGTAAACAAGAGGCAATCGCGTTCGCCGCGCACGATCGCTTGCACATTGTCGATGAGCGGTTGAGTGTCCTCGGGCAGTTCCCATTGATAGACTCGGACGGTAGTGACTTTGGCACCACGCGCTTCGAGGCCGGCTACCAACGAATGATTCGTGATGCCGTATTCTTGCAGACCGACTTCCACGTTGGAAACGGGGACGTGAATGTCCATGGTTTGAAGAACTTCGCGCCAGGTGTTCGGTTCCGGCGCGCGGTGCGTCACTTGCAAGCCGAACTCGCGCATGGCTGCGACCGGCTTTGGCCCGCGAGCAACGGTCGGGATATCCGATAACGCATCCAGGAATCGCTGCTTGTCCATGTGCGGTTCAATAGCAGCGATCAATTGCTTGAAACCAACGCCGGTCAGAAAAATGACGGCCCCAATCTCACCCGTCATCACACGATAGGCGAAATCGATGGCTTCTTTGTTCTTCTCGATGGGAACTTCACGCATGGAGGGGCTGACAAAGGGTACACCGCCAAAGCGTTCGATCAGTCTTGCGAAGTCATCGCGGCGGCGGCTTTCCAGGGCCGCCACTCGGAGTCCACCAAAGGAAGGGCTCAATGATGGAGATGCGGATTTTTGGGTCGAGTCTTCGGACATAGATTCAGGTTATTTCAAAACTTCAGAGGCAGCGGCAGTATCGAGAAACCACCAGAGTCTCCCAAGTTTGGGTTCAATCAATTGAGCTGGATACTCGTCGGGATGACGGGGGCCATGCATGACCACGTCGACGGCAGGTCGCTTGGATGGGCCGCATACTAGAAAGGCAATGTTGCGAGCGGCGTTGATCATAGGAGCTGTTAGCGTCAGTCGATACGCTGAAAACTTCGGTACGAAGTTAGCAACGAAGAGGCGATGCGATTCATTGAGGGCTTCGGTCTCGGGGAACAACGAGGCTGTGTGTGCATCGTCGCCCAAACCTAGAAGCACAATATCGATAGCGGGGAATTCATCTTCCTCGTCGTCCGTACCGACAGCCAACGTTTCTCGAATGGACTTTTCATATTCGGCCGCCGCCCGCTCGGGTGCGTTGAGATGAATAACTACGGGTAGCATTTGCGGCACGGATTTTGGCAACGTCACAGAATCGAGTCGATCGAGCCAAGCTTCTTTTACCATACGATAGTTGCTGTCAACGTGTTCGTGCGGGACGTTGCGTTCATCCCCCATGATCAATGTGACACGCGACCAATCGACGCTCTTCGTTTCATTCTCTGCGATGAGTTGATACAGTCGTTTGGGGGTTGAACCGCCAGACAAGGCAATACTACATGCACCACGCGCAGCGATGCACTCGGCTATGGTTTCAATCAACCACTCGGTCGCCGCGATGGCAACCTCTTCGGCGTTGGGCTTAACGATCGTCTGGTGGTACATGGTTTATTCTTTAAATGCTTTTTGAAGGGGGCAAAGAGCAGCGTTGACCGTGTGCCCGCGGCGATAGTCTTCGAGTAACTGTCGGGACTGGTCCGCCAACATGCGTCGGACTTCTCGCCTCTCACCCTTGACCCGAGGTATCTTGAGGTTGTCGTATGCGGTAGTTTGGTGCCGCATCCAAGCGATAACAGCGGACTCCGCTCGTCTCTCGATCGGGATCCGTTCGGTTCTCGCTACGGTGCCGCTGCCGACGGGAGTTGCATGCAGTGTAACCGCTGTGGCGAGTTTTTTCGCAAGCGCATCGTATCGAGAGGCAAAGTTCAAGAAATCGAGAACGGCGGCCCCGAAATCTTCGACATATTCTGTCTGTTTCTTTTCTCTACGATTTGCATCCGCAACCTTGCGTTTGGCATATGTTTCTGTAGAACGCTCTTGCTCCAGACCGGTTCGCATGCCGAGAATAGTGGCTTTGGGAGCCCAAACACCCTTCGAGAATGTCCTCCGTCCTTTTTTCTCTTGAACCGTCCAAGTTGGACCGGCGGCCTTGACGCGGCGTGTTAACCCAGCATCACCGGGTGGCAATAATTCCCACCCATCTGGAATCGGTAGGATCTTTCCATCCTCGGTGCGTACAGTCTTGTCACTTGGGCCGGGTGAAACCACCCGCGATGCGATCGTCATTGAAGTTTATGTAATAGTGATTGCTCGATTGAGCAATGGATCAGTCTCGAATGAAACGATTTTAGCACGATTCTGCAAATCGATCAGGCCATTTTCCAATTCACTTGAAGTCGGTTGCGCGCGGAAGGCAGAAAACTGCGGAAGCTGAATTTGTGTACTGCTAAGCACCTACACAAAAGTTTCTTCGTTTAACCGCTTGCCCATCGGGCCGCGAGCACTGTAAAACGCGGGGCGATGCCCACGCGGTTAAACGAAACAACATCCGGATATTTCTGCCGAGGTGCTTAGCATTCAGCCGCCGGATCCTAAAGCTGGGATGAATCCCAGCACTCCAAAATGAAGTCTCGCCCCTACCGCATACCAGTCACGAAGCTCCCGTCCTCGTTGCCAACGGCGCTTAGAGTAGCGCTGCCGCCAGTTTTCACTTGATAGCCAAAAGCCGCCAACCTTGTCCGGTCCGCATCCGGCCATTGCTTTTCCAGTTCTAACGCCAAATTGCCTTCGGTATGCACTCGCGGAGCTGCCATCGATCTTTCAAGCGAGTTTTTCTGCAACACGAATTCCGTCAAGAATGTAAAAACGGCGTTAGGAATCTTGCGCCCGCCGCGGCCACCAACCGCGAGAATGGCTTGTCCGTTTCGTGTAACAATCGTTGGGACCATGTTATGCAGCGGCCGTTTGCCTGGCCCAGGTGCATTGGGATGACCGGGGGTCACATCAAATCGCGATACTCCGTGCCCCAAAGTCAATCCAAGCCCATCGACGGTGACTCTAGCCCCAAAACCACCGCCATGGGTCAAGGTCAAAGAGGCGAAGTTTCCATCTCGGTCGGCGCTGCTCAAATGAATCGTACCACCTTGATCATTGCTCTTGACGCGATGCTCTATCGGGCGTCCTTTCGAGATCGATTCGGTCACGCGCGTTGCCGTCTCGCGAGCGTACTCCTCGGAAAGAAGCTTTGCCATCGGTACCTCGACTTGCTTTGGGTCTCCAAGCAATTGCAATCGATCTCGCCAAGCCCAGCGTAGGGCTTCTACCATGGCCGTGGATCGCAGGTCCTCCGCAATCGTCTCAAGACGCATCGCCTCCAATGTCCGCATGGCTTGCAATACGCTCAATCCGCCAGCCGTGAGCGGCGCCGTGTGGATCGTCATGCCGTTGCAATCGAAACTGAGAGGCGAGGTGACGAAGGCTTGGTAGGCTTTCAAGTCTTCCATTGTTACGAGGCCCCCGTGCTTCTGAAATTGCGACGCAATTTGAGTCGCATATTCGCCCCGATAAAATGGATCGACCGAGTTGGCCTGCGACAACGCTGAAAGCATGTCGGCCAACTCGGGGTTCCGAAAAATGGCACCTGCGGCCTTGGGAGCATCACCGTCGAAGTAAAGCTTCCGTGAGCCTGTATCTTTAGAAAACTGGTCTGCAGAGGCTTTGATAGCAGTCGCCAATGAGGCCGAAATGGCGAACCCATCACGGGCCAAAAGGATCGCGGGCTGCAATGCATCGCGCAGCGACCAAGTGCCACCAGTTTCTAATGCAAGCGCCATTCCCGCTAAGATGCCTGGTACTCCGGCAGCCAGCCAGCCATGCTCGTTGACGCGGCCTATGGCATTCCCTTGTTTATCCAGTTGAAACGTGTCCTCGCGCATGGCCAAAGGAGCTGTGGAATTGAAATCGAGCGACAGGATCTTGCGACCACCGTCGATCGCGATCGTTGCCGTACCGCCATAGCCACCGATACCGGTATGGCTTAGAGCTGTAACCGCGGCAGCCAACCCGCCTACCACAATCGCATCAATGGCGTTGCCACCATTTCGCAATACATTCCCTCCGACCCGGGCCGCTTCGGGGTCACCGACAACATTGCCTTGATCAGTTGGGTTATAGATTGCGTTTAACGATTGCAAACGCATGCACCCGAGAGCCGTTGCGGTTGCGCCAGCTCCGATCCATTGACGGCGATTTAGGACGGTCATTTGGATTTACTCGGCGTCGACTCTCCGTTGGCCATGGGCAAACTGGCGACAAAGAGCCCTTGAATGACGCGGGTCATGTGAGGGATCTCCAATCGATCCCATTCGTCATCCGGTTGGTGGTAATCGGCATGCAAAGATCCGGCTGAGAAGCTGTGTGCGATGACCCCTTTTTGAGCAAAGGACCAATTGTCGCTGGCTCGATACAACTTAGCGCTGTGACTGGGATGATTGAATATCTCGACGCCAAATGGAAGTGATGCCTTGTTCATGAGAACACCGAGATCCGATTCTGGCCAGCCAGTCATCCAAATCTTGCCTCGAGCACCGGGTTCGGGCCGACCAATCATTTCGATATTGACATTCGCTCGGATCTTTTCCAACGGCCAAGCTGGCGTTTCCGCAAACTGCTTGGAACCCAGGAGCCCCGACTCTTCACCCCAGAAGGTCATGAAGAGCAACGACCGTTTGGGCTTCGGCATCTTTGCGAATGCGTCCGCCAAAGTCAAAACCGCGGTGACACCCGAAGCGTCGTCGTCAGCTCCATTGAAAATCACATCGCCAGTACCCGTCTTGGCGCCCAGGTGATCGAGATGCGCGCTAAACAAGATGGCTTCCTTCGATAGCTCGGGATCGGTCCCTCTCAATAGTCCAATGACGTTTCGCATGGGTGATTCGGAAACGATCGCAGCAGGAATCTCAAGTTGAATGAAGGCCGTGGACAGTGAAACCTCGGGTACCAACAACACAGGGATTGCGAAGCGAGAACGCGCCGATTCGGACCTGGGTTTTTCCTGAGACTCGCGAGCCAAGCCGATCAATTCACTATCGTCCGACACACCCAATAAAAGCGCCTTGGCACCGGCGTCCTTCAACGTGGTTGTCATCCGAGCCACTTGAGATAGGACGCGAGGCCCCTTGGCATTGCTTGGCAACGATCCAGCTACGACGCCTTCCAACCCACTGGTCGGAAGTTCACTGGCCAAGTCGACTTTTTTGACATCGCCTGTGTACGACACGGGCCTGTCACTGGCCGCCAAGAGTGCGAACTGCGCAACCGGTCGAGAATCGGAGCCCGTTAGCTTGACTGGCCCGCTCGGCGTTTTGATCAACTGTTTCATGGTGACGTGAAAGAAGTCGCCATCCGCAAGGCTGCCATCCAAACCCGCGCCTAGAAAGCGTGACGCCACGTACCTGGCTGCTATATTGAATTCAGTTGTACCGGTCGCCCGCCCCGCCAGCTCATCGCTGGCCAGAAACGAAATCGTGGCCGTCACTCGCCCTTCGGTGATTTCATCGAGACCAGGCTTAAGCGTTGGATTTGGATTTGGCGCTTCCTGCCAACCAAAAACAATGGATGGTGATGATCCTGCTAAAACAACCAAACCGAGCAAAAGCGACTTGCAATACTTCCGGACCATGAATGGTGGATTCCTTTGGATTCTTAACGAACAACAATGCGTTTTCTAACTATTAAGCACATCGCACAAGTATTTCCCGGAAACTAGCCGTTTGGGCGCTAGCCCCGGTTCCCGATTAGCCCCGGTTCAATAAATTCTTGACAATCGTCGAAAACCGCGGCTAACGCCGTACGGCCAATTGTTGCTTTCACACAAAGGCTTGTGCACATGTGCTTAGTATACCGAAAGCCACGGCGGGCAACCGGGGCTTTCTCGCGACAGCGAGAATTCAGCCAACCGATGGATGGTATCATATTTGGCTAACGGTTAAACGAACACTTCCATTTCCAATCAGAAAGGTACTTATCATGGCATCATTCCATCCTAGCCTGCCAGTTTCGCGCCGCACGGCAATTTCTGCGTTGGCTGCTGGCGCGACATTGGCGTCTGGGCTTCTGTCTACACCTAGCCAGTTGGCGGCGGCCGATGATCCGATCACCCCTGGGCCAAAGAAACGTCGGGTTCGTTTTGGGGTGTCAACCTATTCGTTTTGGCAGTTCAATCGTAGCGATTTGAAAGACATTGGAACGTGCATCGATCTGGCGGCCGAATGGGGCTTCGACGGGGTGGAAATCCTGCATCGGCAGATGACCGATGAAAGCAATGCAACACTACAAAAAATCAAGCAACGGGCCTTTGTCAACGGGCTAGACCTGTGCGGATTCTCCATTCATCAAGGCTGGGTATCTCCGGACCCAGAGGTCCGTCGAAAGAATACCGAACACACCATCCATTGTATTGAGTTGTCGTATGCCTTGGGCATTCCAACGATGCGAGTCAATACCGGAAGGTGGGGGACCAGTGGCAGTTTTGATGATCTGATGAAGAATCGAGGAATCGAACCTGTTCTGGCGGGGCACACCGAAGACGAAGGGTACAAGTGGGTGATCGACGGCTTAACCGAGTGTCTGCCTGCCGCGGAGCGATGCAGCGTCACGATGGGTTTGGAGAATCACTGGGGACTAGGACTAACCCCGCAGGGGGTCATGAAGATTGTTCGCGCGGTCAATTCCCCTTGGTTGAAGACGACGCTGGACACGGGCAACTTTCTAGAAGACCCCTACGATCGTCTTGAGTTGATGGCGGACGACGCAGTGCTCGTGCAGGCCAAGACTTATTATGGTGGCGGGTTATGGTACACGTTGGAACTCGAGTATCCTCGCATTGCCAAGCTTCTTTATAAGCACAATTTTGGAGGCTACGTATCGTTGGAATTTGAGGGCAAGGAAGACCCTCGCACTGCGATTCCCAAGAGTCTGCAAATGCTGAAGGCTGCGTTTGCTTAGAAACTCGCGATCAAGATTTGACTGTCCTGCTGAAAGTTTTGCGTCTAGGAAAACTTGGCTCACACATTGCATGGCAGGCTTACGATGTCATCGCTCTATCATTTGCGTTGGGTTCGTCGCCTGCGGTCTTATATTGATGTCGGCGTGGATCCACGCGGCAATTGACTATCGACTTGCGACAGCAACGATAGCGTCCTTGGGTAGTACAATTGTTTGGTGCATTGCAATGGTTGGCCCCCTTTACAGGAACGTTTTCGGCTAACCACTCGTCAAGATGGCGTCACTTGGCGGGGAACTCACAATTCGCTCGCGGCACTCCGCGAGGGCTCGGTCAAGTCGTGGTTTGGCTACAGAAAGCGAGACTTGGAGGAGCAAAGTCCCATCATTTACCCAACCCGGCGTGTCCAACCGGTGCGATTTATGTCTTGTGTTGAAAATCTCCTCAGCTGATCACACGTCCGCAGCCATCGAAATCCTGGATCTGCGGTCGGTCCCTGTGATCGTACGCTGACAACGTGAGCACAACTGACACAGGACGGTTCGTCCTGGGTCACCAAAGGCAGCCGCAGTTGGACCTATAAACGACCCTTTCTCGCACTTTGAATGCCGACTCTTTCAAGTTCCTCGAGGATCATTGGTATATGTATCCACGTAAGAGCTCCCGAGTATTTTGCACCCAATTCTTGTG
Source organism: Pirellula sp. (assembly GCA_031372345.1). Classification (GTDB taxonomy): domain Bacteria; phylum Planctomycetota; class Planctomycetia; order Pirellulales; family Pirellulaceae; genus JBKCUI01. The sequence goes on along the minus strand of JANMLD010000269.1, from coordinate 2,120 downwards.
GGCTTAGCCGGATTCCGGGAACGCCTTCAGACGATTGACGCACTCACGCAAGCGTCGCACAAACGCTGAAGCCGTCGCCGGGGCGTATCGCGAATCTTACGATTGTCCAGCAAGATGATTTCCTCTTTGAGAATCCGCGTACGTTGCTGTCCGTCGTGAACGCGCTCAATTTGCCCCACGTTACGCACGTCCTGGAATCAACCGCATGTCATCCGCGGTCCTTTCTCTTACGAGTGTTTGCCCGCGTTTTCTTTTTTGCTACCTGCGTTGTCTTTTTCTTCGCTGCCCCCTTGGTAGTCCGCGACAACGTCTTCTTCTTTGTCGTGCGCCGCTTCGGCGGCGTGTCGGATCGAGGCCCTTCGCCGAGTTTGGGGATGCGAATGTGCAAAGCCGCGTAAATGTAGAAATCCACGTCGGAAGCTTCATTCCCGAAGTAACCCCATTCGCAGTACTCACATGAATGCAGCCGTGCCGCAGCGGGCAAATCCGAACTACTCTCGGAATCGGTTTCAGCCAACTTCTCACCACTGTGAGTCGATGGCGGAGGCTCTAGCCAGGTGACACCGAAATCTCCCACTTTTTCGGAACTCTCACCACGGAGCGGCACCGCCGATTCCAGGTCAGAGAGTTCCATTTGCCGTTTCATCCTCGATTTTTCTTTGGAAGTAGGAAAGCGGTCAAGTTGCCACGTTTCATCGACACAGGTCTCAAATAAGTAAGGCGCAAAGCTTACTTCCAGTTCTGCCTGAAGTGCTGTTGCCGCAACTAGTTGGTCGCGGCCTTTGAGTATGTTTGCAGAGCGCTGGTCTAGCGGTGTTTGTTCGACTTGAAAGCGTCTGTCTTGGTGGTACAGGTGACAACAGGGGAAGCCGACAATTCCACCCTTGGGCAGGAACGTGGCATCGGTCAACAGCTCACGCCATGCTTCCAGAATCGTGGGGGCAAGATCTTCGTCGGCGATGGCCGGCGGCGATTCGGTTTGACCGTCGCGACGCAGGAGATAAGTGACCGTCACTCGTGCCCCTGAGAAGACTCTCTCGACCCGATGATCCACGTCACCGAAAAACGCAACCCAGTGGAGTTGATTTGCATCTTGTTGGTTGCCGATTTCCTTGCCCCAATCAAAACGCTCCTCGACGCCTCGATGCATCAACACAAATTCCCCGCGCCAAAAATGCGATGGCAAACACACGACCAGAGTGCCAAACATGTTTTGGCCGCGCGGAGTGTCCTTGTGCGGGGCAAAATGTCCACCGGATGTATAGACATTCAGCCCATACAGTTCCGCTGTGATCGGCGACGAGTCATTCGGCAACATCTGTCGCCTAATTGAATCCAGAATTCCCGCCGACTCGGGATCGAAATGCTCAACGGATAAACCGCCGTCGTCAGCCTTCAATTGTACGGCATCACGTACACTCTGGTCGAGTCGAGTCCGCCGTCTGTCACCAAAGGTGGCCGGCTGACAACGGTCGATCAAAGGGCGCAAAACTTTGACCTGCTCGTATGCGTTCTCGGCGAGTTCGACCGCAAACCGCGACTTGTCCCGAAACACCAGTGTTAACGGTCGATCCGGAGCGAAGGTCCCGCCGGATGAAAACGGAGCCTTGACTCCATGAATAGCCCAACGCAGTTTCTCCAATCGGTCTTCGCCGTCCACGGTTGAATTCCTTATTACTTGATCAGCATCTCCATCCCCATTGCCAATAATCTACACAATTCATGCGCGCAGTAGCGTACGGTAAGGCGAAACCTGAAGAAACTGCGGTCACAAGAAGCGAACGAAACGTTACGAGACTGGATTCACCCCATTGCACCGAATCAAACGCCGCCGCAGTTTAGCTACACAGGAGGGCGTGTCCTGAGCGCGCAACCGAATGACGATAAATTGCTTCGTTCCGCTAATCGAATGCCGTGTTTCAACGCACCGTCACCCCAGACCGGAGCCTGGAATTCGAGTAAGCTTCGACGCACCGGCTTGTCAAACCGGAGACATCTGAGCGATCGAGTCAAGGGTAGTAATTGATTTTGTTTTTCTTTTTAATGTTTTATCAACTTGAGTACAGACATATTTTCCACGGCCATTTCGTCTCGTTGGAATGATTGTTGCGTATGCTCAA